>JALORF010000213.1 GCA_025459195.1 Beijerinckiaceae bacterium | reverse complement strand
CCGTTGATATCCATGTCCTGAAAGCGGGTCTGGAAATCCTCGCTGACAGGATAGCTGGCGGCATCGAGCCGCCAGCTGTCCGGTTTCGGCATGGCCTTAGCGCGGTGCCATGCGGATTGCGCCGTCGAGGCGCACGTCCTCGCCGTTGAAATAGCCATTCTCGATCATGGTCATGGCGAGATGGGCATATTCGGTCGGATCGCCAAGCCGCTTGGGGAAGGGCACGGACGCTGCCAGCGCATCCTTGACCGGCTGCGGCGCGGCGGCGAGCAGCGGCGTGTTGAAGATGCCCGGCAGGATGGTGTTGACGCGCACGCCTTCACCCGAAAGGTCGCGGGCGATGGGGAGCGTCATGCCGACAACGCCAGCCTTGGACGCCGAATAGGCGGCCTGACCGATCTGGCCATCCTCTGCAGCCACCGATGCGGTGTTGATGATGACGCCGCGGTCACCATCCTCCTGCGGGTCGAGGGTGAGCATTCCAGCCGCCGACTTGGCGAGGCAGCGGAAGGTACCGACCAGGTTGATCTGGATGATCCAGTTGAAGGCATCGATCGGGAAATGCTTCACCGATCCGTCTTCCTTGCTGCGGCTCGCGGTCTTGATCGCATTGCCGGTGCCAGCGCAGTTGACCAGAATGCGCTCCTGCCCATGCACCTCGCGCGCCTTGGCAAAGGCGGCATCGACCGATGCATCGTCCATGACGTTGCATTCACAGAACACGCCGCCGATTTCGGCAGCCATCGCCTCACCCTTTTCGGCCTGGAGGTCGAAGATCGCAACCTTGACGCCCTTTGCAGCGAGGGCCCGCGCGGTCGCCGCTCCGAGGCCCGATGCGCCGCCGGTGACGACGGCGGAAACGGTGGAATCGAGTTTCATGAGTGGTTCCTTTCCTTGGCCCCTCCCTTCCAAGGGAGGGGTTGGGGTGCGTGCTGTCCGGATTGAGCCGAGGCTAGACGGGAATACCCACCCCGCTCGACTGAGGCCCGGCTGCGCCGGACCAAGTCTCACTGCCCCTCCCTTGGAAGGGAGGGGCATTATTGATCACAGGCGCTCGATGATCGTCACGTTGGCGACGCCGCCGCCTTCGCACATCGTCTGCAGGCCATATTTGCCGCCACGTGCCTTGAGCGCACCGAGCAGCGTCGCCATCAGCTTGGTGCCCGAAGCGCCAAGCGGGTGGCCGAGCGCGATCGCGCCGCCATGGACATTGAGCTTCGACGGATCGGCACCGGTGTGCTTGAGCCAGGCGAGGGGCACCGGCGCGAACGCCTCATTGACCTCGTACAGGTCGATGTCGCTGATCTTCATGCCCGCGCGCTGCAACGCCCGGTCGGTCGCGAACAGCGGTTCTTCGAGCATGATCACCGGATCGCCGGCGGTCACGGTGAGGTTGTGGATACGCGCCACCGGCGTCAGGCCGTGGGTCTTCAGCGCTTCTTCCGAAACGATCAGGACAGCACTCGCACCGTCGCAGATCTGGCTGGAAGACGCCGCAGTGATCGTGCCCTCGGGCGAGAGCAGCTTCACGCCGGCAATGCCTTCGAGCGTCGCGTCGAAGCGGATGCCCTCGTCGATCGTGTGCATGATCGTGCCTTCAGGCGTTTCCACCTCGAGCGCGACAATCTCGTCCTCGAACAGGCCGGCTTCGGTCGCAGCCTTGGCCTTCTGGTGGCTTTCGAGGCTGAACTGGTCGAGCATGTCCTTGGTGAAGCCATGCTTCTTCACGATCATCTCGGCGCCCATGAACTGGGACCACTGGATGCCCGGATAGAGCGTTTCGAGGCCCGGCGACTTGTAGCTGCCCAGGCCCTCCTTCATGTGGAACATGACAGTCGAACCCATCGGCACGCGGGTCATGCTCTCGACACCGGCGGCGATCACCATGTCCTGCGTGCCCGACATCACGGCCTGCGCCGCGAACTGCATCGCCTGCTGCGAAGAACCGCACTGGCGGTCGATGGTGACGGCAGGCACGCTCTCGCCGAGCGTCTTGGCTGCGAGCACGGCATTGCGGCCGACCTGCAGGCCCTGCTGGCCGCCCTGCATCACGCATCCCATGACGACATCGTCGATCGCCTTGCCGTCAACGCCCGAGCGGGTGACGAGGGCATCGAGCGTCGCTGCCGCCATGTCGACCGGGTGCCAGCCGGCGAGCCGGCCGCCACGCTTGCCACCGGCGGTGCGGACTGCATCCACGATATAGGCTGTGGGCATAATCTTGTTCCTTTGCGAATGGTGCCGGGCTGTCAGAGCTTGCGCCCGATCAGTTCCTTCATGATCTCGTTGGTGCCGCCGAAGATGCGGGTGACGCGCGCGCCGCGCCAGGCACGGGCGATGGGATATTCGTTCATGTAACCCGCACCGCCATGAAGCTGGAGGCACTTGTCCATCACTTCCCACTGCAGCTCGGTATGCCACAGCTTGGCGGCAGCACCCTCTTCCGGGGTCAGCTCGCGCTTCAGATGCCGGGCCAGCGCCCAGTCGAGGTGCGCCCAGCCGACCTGCAGCTTGGTCTTGAGATCGGCGAGGACGAAACGGGTGTTCTGGAAATCGAGCACCGGCTTGCCGAACGCCTTGCGGTCGCGCGTGAATTCGACGGTATCGTCGAACGCGCGCTGGGCCGATGCCTGTGCGGAAACGGCGATGGACAGGCGCTCCTGCGGCAGCTCGCTCATCAGATAGATGAAGCCCTTGCCCTCTTCACCGAGGCAGTTGGTGATGGGAACGCGCACGTCGTTGAAGAACAGCTCCGACGTATCGGCTTCGTCCTGCCCGATCTTGTCGAGGTTGCGGCCGCGCTGGAAACCCTCGCGGTCGGCTTCGACGAGGACGATGGACACGCCCTTCCAGGCCGGCTGCACTTCGGTATCGGTCTTGACGCACACCAGCACCAGATCGGCATTCTGGCCATTGGTGATGTAGGTCTTCGACCCGTTGATCACATAATGGTTGCCGTCCTTGCGGGCGGTGGTGCGTATGCCCTGCAGGTCGCTGCCGGTGCCCGGTTCGGTCATGGCGATGGCGGTCACCACCTCGCCCGAGACCATCTTCGGCAGCCAGTGGCGCTTCTGCTCCTCGCTCCCGTAGGAGACGAGATAGTTCACGACGATGTCCGACTGGAGCGAGAAGCCGGTGGTCACCCGGCCATAATAGGCGCTCTCTTCGTCGACGATGGCATTGTAGCCGAAATCGAGGCCGAGCCCGCCATATTCCTCCGGCACGGTCGGGCACAGCATGCCGAGCTCGCCGGCCTTGGGCCAGATCGACTTCGGCACGATGCCGTCCTCTGCCCATTGCGCGGCGTTGGGCGCGATCTCGCTTTCGAGGAACTGGCGCACCGTGCGGCGGAACGCCTCATGATCCTCGGTATAGGCGGTGCGCGGAATGATATCGAGCGACATGGCGATTCTCTCCGTTGGGCTTTGTCTGTTTGGCGCGACCAAAGCTGACGTTTACGTTCGCGTCAAGTGGCTCACCCCACCGCTGCTCGCCTCGCCACCGCTCGCATTGCCAGCGGCGCACCATTATAGCCGCCGATCATGACAGCTCTTGACCGGCTCACGGCCGAACCGACCCTGCTCCTCGATACCCGCTGCTCGCT
>JALORF010000078.1 GCA_025459195.1 Beijerinckiaceae bacterium | reverse complement strand
GCGTGCTCACGGCGAAAGTGATGGGTTACGCTATTCCCCGCACTGGCGAAGCGGGCAGGGCGACTATACATTCGCCACGAAGCAGACTGATCCTTGCATGGATGGCCGACGCGACCTGATGACGATGGATGACGCTCACAAGGCCCGGAAACGTGACGCCGGCGATCGCGCTGACAGCGCAAGGCTCGCGCGTGCGCCGCGGGATGGCAAGGAAGGCGGCAGCGGCTCCGGAACGGCGGTCATCACGCGAACCAAGACGCAGACCAAGAAGCCCAATCTGTATCGGGTTCTGCTGCTGAACGACGATTACACGCCGATGGAATTCGTGATTCACGTGCTGGAGCGCTTCTTCAACAAGACGCGTGACGAGGCCACGCAAATCATGTTGCATGTCCACCACAACGGCGTGGGCGAGTGCGGCGTCTTCACCTACGAGGTGGCCGAAACCAAGGTCACCAACGTGATGGATTTCGCCCGCAAGCACTCTCATCCGCTGCAATGCGTCATGGAAAAGAACTAGGAGCGTCTGATGCCGAGCTTTTCGCGCAGTCTTGAACAGGCGCTGCACCGGGCGCTGGCGCTCGCCAACGAACGCCGGCACGAATACGCCACGCTGGAGCATCTGCTGCTGGCCCTGGTCGATGACCAGGATGCGGCTGCCGTGATGCGGGCCTGCAGCGTCGATCTTGACCTGCTCAAGCGCAACCTTGTCGAGTATGTCGAAAACGAGCTGAACAATCTCGTGCATGACGGGCGCGATGACGCCAAGCCGACGGCCGGTTTCCAGCGTGTCATCCAGCGTGCCGTGATCCATGTGCAGTCATCGGGGCGCGAAGAGGTAACCGGGGCGAATGTGCTGGTGGCGATCTTCGCCGAGCGCGAAAGCCATGCTGCCTATTTCCTGCAGGAGCAGGACATGACCCGCTATGACGCGGTCAACTACATCAGCCACGGCATCGCCAAGCGTCCGGGTTCATCCGAGCCGCGCCCGGTGCGCGGGGTCGACGAAGAGAACGAAAGCCGCGACAAGCGCGACGAGCCCGGCCAGGACAACGGCGAAGAAAAAAAGAAGAAAAAGGAAGGCGCGCTCGAGAGTTACTGCGTCAACCTCAACATCAAGGCGAGGGACGGGCGCATCGATCCGCTGATCGGGCGCGAACAGGAGGTGCAGCGCACCATCCAGATTCTCTGCCGCCGCCAGAAGAACAACCCGCTGCTCGTCGGCGATCCGGGCGTCGGCAAGACGGCCATCGCCGAAGGGCTGGCGCGCAAGATCATCATGGGCGAGGTGCCGGAAGTGCTGGCCGATGCCACGGTGTTCTCGCTGGACATGGGCACCTTGCTGGCCGGAACCCGCTATCGCGGCGATTTTGAAGAGCGCCTGAAGCAGGTGATCAAGGAGATCGAGGCCCATCCCAAGGCCATCATGTTCATCGACGAGATCCATACGGTCATCGGCGCCGGGGCGACCTCGGGCGGAGCCATGGATGCCTCGAACCTGCTCAAGCCGGCCTTGTCGGGCGGCACGCTGCGCTGCATCGGCTCGACCACCTACAAGGAATACCGCCAGTATTTCGAGAAGGATCGGGCGCTGGTGCGGCGCTTCCAGAAGATCGATGTGAACGAGCCATCCGTGCCGGACGCCATCGAGATCCTGAAAGGCCTCAAGCCCTATTTCGAGGAGTTCCACAAGCTGCGCTACACTGCCGACGCCATCAAGGCGGCGGTGGAATTGTCGGCGCGCTACATCAACGACCGCAAGCTGCCTGACAAGGCCATCGACGTCATCGACGAAACCGGTGCCTCGCAGATGCTGCTGCCGGAAAGCAGGCGCAAGAAGACCATCGGCGTCAAGGAAATCGAGACGACGATCTCGACGATGGCGCGGATTCCGCCCAAGACCGTGTCCAAGAACGATGCCGAAGTGCTGGAGCACATGGAAACCACGCTCAGACGCGTGGTCTATGGCCAGGAAGCCGCGATCTCGTCGCTGTCGGCTTCGATCAAGCTGGCCCGGGCCGGGCTGCGCGAGCCGGAGAAGCCGATTGGCTGCTATCTGTTCGCCGGACCGACCGGGGTCGGCAAGACGGAGGTCGCCAAGCAGCTTGCCAAGGTGCTCGGCGTGGAAATGCTGCGTTTCGACATGTCCGAATACATGGAGCGCCACACGATCAGCCGGCTGATCGGCGCGCCTCCGGGCTATGTCGGCTTCGATCAGGGCGGCTTGCTGACCGACGGGATCGACCAGAATCCGTATTGCGTGCTGCTGCTCGACGAAATCGAGAAGGCCCATCCCGACCTGTTCAACATCCTGTTGCAGATCATGGACCACGGCAAGCTCACCGATCACAACGGCAAGCAGGTCGATTTCCGCAACGTGATCCTGATCATGACCTCCAATGCCGGAGCCGCGGACATGGCGCGTCCGGCCTATGGCTTTACCCGCACCAAGCGCGAGGGTGACGACATGGAGGCGATCAGCCGGATGTTCGCGCCCGAGTTCCGCAACCGGCTGGATGCGGTGATCTCGTTCGGTCATTTGCCGCGTGTCGTGATTCGTCAGGTGGTCGACAAGTTCATCGCGCAGCTTGAGGCGCAGCTCGCCGACCGGGCCGTGACGATCCAGTTGACCGATGAGGCTCGCGAATGGCTGGCCGACAACGGCTATGACGAGGCGATGGGCGCGCGGCCAATGGGCCGTTTGATCCAGCAGACCATCAAGACTCCGCTGGCCGACGAGGTGCTGTTCGGACGCCTCAAGAATGGCGGTGCGGTGCGCGTTGTCGTGGTGGCATCGGAGACGACGGGCCTCAAGGTGCTCGGCTTCGAGTTTCCCGAGGGGCCTGTCACGCCCAAACCCGAGAAGGATGTGCGGGACGCGGCCACATCGCGGGCCCGCAAGGGCAAGCCCCGCGCCACAAAGGCCACTGCCCGGACGGCGACGAAATCGTCGGGCGGCTCCTCGGGGCCGTCTGCGGACAAGCCTTCGGGCAAGTCCGGGCCTTCCGGCAAGAAATCGCCTGCGTCGGACATGTCGAAGTTCTTGCCAGGTCCGGAAAACCCTGACACACCACGCGCTGGCCCGGTCAGGACCGTGCCGAAAGTGCCGCTGAACAAGGGCTGAGCCCTCATCGCGTGACAGGGGGCTTCAGTGAGCCAGGACATGGCCAATGAGGGGCAGACCACTGCCCCTGCCAAACAGAAGCTGAGCTGGGGCGAGAAACGTGACCGCCGCCGCCGCCGCCGCAAGATCTTCGAGGAAGTGCTGGGCTGGATCCTGGTGCCGGCGTTGATCTATATCGCCTACCTGATCTTCCAGGCCGTTGGCGGCATTCCGAAAGAATTGCAGGATTTCGCCGTCGAGGTCTTCAACACCGTGACGGGGGGACGGCTCTGAGCGTCATGCCGGCGAGGTCCGCGCGGTGATACGGCTGGCCGGGAAGCCGCAAGGCGATGGTTCCCAGTTCTGGTCCCCGTTCCGGCAAGGCGTGGCGCAGGCCGCCGGGCTGCCATCGCTTGTGTTGATGGCATCACTGATCGGTGTCGGCGGACTGGCCCGAGATATTGGCTACCCGATCTGGGCCGGGGTGCTGTCGACCGTGCTGCTCTGGGCGGGGCCGGCGCAGGTGCTGCTGTTCGGCTCACTCGCGGCAGGAGCGTCGCTGCCGGCCATTGCCATCGCGGTCTCGCTCTCCTCGATCCGGTTTTTCCCCATGGTGGTTTCGATCCTGCCGTTGCTCAGGGGGCCGGGGGTCGGCACCGGAAAGCTGCTGATCGGGGCGCATTTCGTGGCGGTGACAGCATGGACTGAAGGCCGGCGTCTGTTGCCCGGCCTGCCTGTTGAGCAGCGCTATCCGTTCTTCCTCGGCTTTTCGATCATGGTGATGTGTGCGGCCACGTTCGCGACAGGGGCTGGCTATTTCCTGATTGCGGCCTTGCCGGCCGCCTTCGCTGCGGCCCTGCTGTTCACCACGCCGATGTTCTTCACCCTGTCACTAGTCGCAGGCTCGCGCACGCCGGCCGACTGGGCGGCTCTTGGTCTTGGTTTTGCCCTCGCGCCGTTGGCGACGGCGCTTGCGGGGCAGGATTTCGACCTGCTCGTGGTCGGGCTCGTGGGCGGAACACTGGCTTACGGCCTTCACCGCATCAGGGGCGGGCGCTGATGCTGGCCGAACTGGAACGGGCCAGCGGCGGGCTATGGCCCTATCTGGTGGTCATTGTCATCGGGTTCTTGCCGACAGAGGTCTGGCGCATTGCTGGCGTGCTGGCCGGGCGCAATCTCGACGAGAACTCGCAAGTCATGGTCTGGGTCAGGATGGTGGCGACGGCGCTGGTGGCCGGGGTGGTGGCCAAGCTGCTGCTGTCACCATCCGGGGCGCTGGCGGTTGTGCCGCTCTGGGGGCGGCTGGGTGCGCTGGGCATCGGCGTGGCGGTTTATTTTGCGGCGCGGCGATCCGTCCTTGCCGGGCTGTTCTGCGGCGAGATGGTCCTGATCGGCGTCGGCTTGTGGAGCCGTTGAGGCTGGCCTAGCCAGCGAGGGCAGCCTTGATCTGTTCGGCGTGCAGCATCAACTGCTCGGCTGGTGCCATGCCAGCGCCATGCGGGGCCATCATCTTGCCGTCCCAGCGCGGAATGATGTGGACATGCAGGTGAAACACGACCTGTCCGCCGGCGCTCTCGTTGAACTGCTGAATGGTAAGGCCATCGGCGGCCATGGCGGTCTTGACGGCTCTTGCCACGGTCTGAACGGTCAGTGCCAGCGCTGAGAGGTCGCCTGGTGCAATATCCAGGATCGTACGGGCCGGGCTTTTCGGAATAACAAGCGTGTGGCCCGGTGAACGGGGCATGATGTCCATGAACGCAAGGCAGTGCTCGTTCTCGAAAACGCGGTGGCAGGGCAGGTCCCCGCGCAGGATGCGGGCGAAGATGTTGTTGGTGTCATAGGTGGTCATCGCGCTGCGTCCTTGTGGTTGTCGGCCCTGGGGCGGCGTCGCCCATCGTGACCTTGCCGGGGGGTGTGGGACAAGGGTCAGGTCGCGTCGCTGTCATCCGTCATGCCGGATTTGACCGGCTGCGCAAAGGGCAGATCCGCCTGCATGGCCTCAACAAGCTGCACAATCTGGGGCCGTTCATGATCGAGAAAATCCGCGACGGCACGGCGAAAGCCGGGATGGGCGATGGCGTGCGCGGAGCGTGTCAGCGCCGGTTCATAGCCGCGCGCGATCTTGTGGTCGCCCTGCGCGCCGGCCTCGACACGAGCGAGTCCGAGTGCGATGGCATGGTCGATGGCCTGGTGGTAACAGACCTCGAAATGCAGGAACGGATGGTCCTCGCGGCAGCCCCAATGGCGGCCATAGAGCGTGTCGGCCCCGATGAAGTTGATCGCGCCGGCAATGTAGCGCCCGTCGCGCCGCGCCATGACCAGCACGATGCGGTTGGCCATGCGCTCGCCGATCAGCGAAAAGAACCGGCGGTTGAGATAGGGGCGGCCCCATTTGCGCGAGCCAGTATCCATGTAAAAGGCAAAGAAATCGTCCCAGACCGCTTCCGTCAGATCGCTGCCGCTCAGCCGGTCGATGCTGATTCCGGTGCCGAGCGCATCGCGGCGTTCGCGCTTCAGAGCTTTGCGCTTGCGCGACGCAAGCCGGGCCAGAAAGTCGTCATAGTGTGCATAGCCGCGATTGAACCAGTGATACTGGACATCGATCCGGCGCAGCCAGTGCGCGGGCTCCAGCCTCAGCCACTCGGCTTCGGGCAAGAAAGTGATATGCGCTGACGACGCATTCATCTCGTTACGCAGCGCCAGCAGGCCGTCTGAAAGCAGTTTTTCGACGGCCAGGGCATCAGCCCCCGGTGCGGCCAGAAGCCGGCGGCCCGTCGCGGGGGTGAACGGCGAGGTCGTCTGGAGTTTGGGGTAATAGCGCCCGCCGGCGCGCTGCAAGGCATCTGCCCAGGCATGGTCAAACACGTATTCGCCCTGGCTGTGGGATTTGAGATAGGTTGGCGCCACGCCAAGGATACGGCCATCCGCCCCTTCGGCCACAAGATGGGCGCTGGTCCAACCGGTGCGGGCACCGACCGAACCCGAATCTTCCAGCGCGCTGAGATAGGCGTGGGATATGAATGGGTTGGCGGCATCAACCTGAGATGTCGATTCAGGATCGTTCCCGTCTTGCGGCCCCGCCCACTGGCTGCACCGGTCCCAGTCGGCAGCCGGGATGTCCGCCAGCGACAGCACGGTTTTCAGACGGATCGCCACCGCGCCTGCGCTCATGCGGGGCCGGACCCCGGCAGTGTCATGGCATGTGACAGCGGCTTGGTCACGGAACGAACCCCTCGAACACGATCTGGTCGGCATGGGCCTGCGCCAGCGCCCGGTCCTCGCCTGTGCGCACGGTCCAGGTCATCAGCGGCAGTCCGAGCGCCTTGCGGCACAGAAACGGCGCTGCGGAGGGCAAGTCGCGCACCCGCCACGACACGAAATCCGGCTGCGAATCGCCGAAGTGCAGCAGGTTGGCCATGGCGTGCTTTTCGGTTGCGCTGCAAGTCTCGTAGTCGGGATAGCTGTAGTCGTTCATGGCGACGATGCCGCGTGCATGGTGCGGCGTCAGCGTCTTGAGTGCTGCCACGATGCGCGGATCGAAGGATTTCAGCACGATCGGGAAGGGGCTTGCCGTGACCACCTCAGCCACGCGCCGCGCAAGGCGCAAATCGCCGTCAAACCGGCTCTTGATTTCCAGAATCAGCGGCACCTCGCCCGCGATGACGTCCAGAAAAGCCGGGAGTGACAGGATCGGGTCGTCGCTGCCGCGCATCGCCACAGTGCCGAGTTGGGCGGCGCTGTGCGCATCGACACGCCCGCTGCCCAGGGTCAGCCGATCCAGAACGAAGTCGTGAAACACCACGGCCTCGCCATCGGCAGTGAGTTGCACATCGCATTCGATGCCGAAATTGCCATTGACGGCGGCACGGGCCGCCGAAGGGCTGTTTTCGATCACTCCGCGGGCGGCATCATGCAAGCCTCGATGGGCAATCGGTCGTGCCGTCATCCAGCCGGGGGCTGTCATCCGGCAATCTCGAACATGGCTTCGACCTCGACGGCAGCCGCCATGGGCACGATCACGCCGACCGTGCTGCGGGCATGGCGGCCCTTGTCGCCGAGGGCTTCGACCATCAGGTCGGATGCGCCGTTCATCACCTGCGCCAGCGGCTCATAATCCGGCATCGCATTGATGAAGCCGCCGAGGCGAATGCACCGTGCGATCCTGTCGAGATCGCCGATGGCCAGCTTGGCCTGGGCCAGCACATTGATGGCGCAGAGCCGCGCCGCAGCCTTGGCCTCATCCATCGAGACGGTGCCGCCGACCTTGCCCTTGTGCGCCGGAGCGAGCTTGCCATCGGCCCCGAAACAGAGCTGGCCCGAAATCACCAGAAGGCTGCCGCTGCGCACGAATGGCACATAATTGGCCGCTGGTGCCACGGGCGTGGGCAGGGTGATGCCAAGGCTGGCAAGACGTTGTTCGACGGCGCTCATGGGATCACTCCGGAAGGGATGGTTGGGGTGGTTCGCGGGGTGACGTTGCCCGCTGAGCGGGCGCTCCGCAAGTGACAAAGCTGCACAGCGGACACAGCCTGCCGATCCGCAGTGTGGCGGCTGTGCCGCCAACTCTGCCATCAGGGCCGATCACGATGCCGAAGGATGGCCATCTGCCAATGCTGTTCCTGCCTGTGATGCATTGCGAGGGGGGCGGCGTGCGCTTAGGTTAGTTGCAGGACTGCAAGGAGAGAGATGGCATGACGTCGCGGTGGTTGGCTGGTCCGGTTCGTTCCAGCCGGGTTCGATATGGAGCGATCAGCGGCGCGGCGGCGCTGGTCGTGTTGGCCGTGGCCATGCTGCCGATGACCGGAGCGCGCGCCCAAACCCAGGCTCCGTCCCAACCGCAGACAAAGCCTGCCGGGGAGCGCGTGGTGCTCTTGCCGCACCGGGCGGTCTATGACCTCAAGCTGGACACCACGAAGCCGTCACGCAGCGTCGATGCTGCGCGTGGCCGCATCGCTTTCGATTTCACCGGAGATGCCTGCGAAGGCTATGCACTCTCGTTCCGGCAGGTCACCGTGATCGAGGGGTCTGAGACGGGCCCGCGAAACATCGATGTGCGCACGACCAACTTCGAGGACGGCGACGGCAAACTGTTCCGTTTCAAGACCCAGAGCGCGGTCGGCGGGCGGCTGGATGACCGCGCCGATGGCGTGGCCGAACGGAACGGGCCCGGCTATCGCGTGCAGATCCGCCAGCCCAAGCCGGATCGCTTCAGCTTTGGCGGCGACGTGATCTTCCCCAGCGAACATCTCAAGCGCGTCATCCAGGCAGCCCGCGCCGGCCAGAGCACTTACAATGTGCAGGTGTATGACGGCTCCGATGACGGCAAGCAGATCTATGACACGTTCGCGGTGATCGGGCGCAAGGTCGAACCCGGCCCGCTGGAGGGGCTGGAAGAAGCTGTCCGCAAGCCCGAAATGCAGCAGGCGGCGCGCTGGCCCGTGTCCATCAGCTATTTCAAGGCCGGCTCCGGCGATGTCAGCGCCTCGTATGCAATCAGCTTCGACCTGTTCGAGAACGGCATCACGCGGGCGCTGGTGCTCGACTACCGCGATTTCCGGATGACGGGCGAACTGGTCAAGCTCGACATGATGAAGCCTAGCGCTTGCGTGAAGTAGGCATGTCACCGGGCGGGTGGGGGACAGTCGCACGGCCGAGCCCCACGCCCTTGATCACGGCTTCCGAGCCGAAGCGCTCGCGCAGCTTTTCGATGGCCCGTTCCACCGCGGCAACGCGCGGGGTGTCGGTGTCGGCAAGATCGCCGTGGTCTGCGCCGGCTCCCGGACCCAGATCGGCGACACCGACGCCCAGCAGCCGGTAACGGGTTCCCGTCGGCTCGGCGAGGAGCAGCGCACGCGCCTCGTCATAGAGGCGCTTGGCGAGTTGTGTCGGCTCGTGAAGCTGTCGTGAGCGCGTGATCAGCCGGAAATCGGCTCCCTTGAGCTTGAGGATGACGGTGCGCCCGGCCAGATCGGCCTTGCGCAAGCGTGCGGCCGTGCGTTCTGCCATGCGCCACAGGATGGGCTCGAGCGCTTCGTGATCGGCAATGTCCGTGTCGAAGGTGGTTTCGGACGAGACGCTGCGGGTCTCATGGTCGGGGCTGATGGTGCGTTCGTCGATGCCCCGGCTCAGGCGCTGCAATCGAGGCCCGTCCTTGCCCAATGTCGCGAACAGGGTTTCGGTGGCCGTGTCCGCCAGATCGCCGATGCGGCGGATGCCGGCCCCAGCCAGTCGTTCCGCGGCAGCCTTGCCGACTCCGGGCAGCATTGTCACAGGCTTGCCCGCCAGAAAGGCCACGGCCTCGGCGCGTCCGAGCACCGAGAAACCACGCGGCTTGTCCATGTCGGAGGCGATCTTGGCCAGGAACTTGGCGTAGGACAGGCCGACTGAAATGGTGATTCCGATCTCGGTTTCGACGCGCCGGGCGAAGGCCGCCAGCGTCGCGGCAGGGCTGGCACGGTGCAGGCGCTCGGTGCCGCCGAGATCCAGAAAGGCCTCGTCGATGGAGATGGGCTCGACCTGAGGGGTCAGCGCCAGCATGAGACTGCGCACCTGACGCCCGACCGCGACATATTTCGCCATGTCGGGCTTGATCACGACAGCGTCCGGGCAGGCTTCCAGCGCCTTGAACATGGGCATGGCCGAGCGCACGCCATAGGTCCGCGCCACATAGCAGCAGGTTGCGACCACGCCGCGCCGGCCACCGCCGATGATCACAGGCTTGTCACCAAGCGAAGGATCATCACGCTTCTCGACAGAGGCATAGAAGGCATCGCAGTCGACATGGGCAATCGAGAGCGTATCCCGCTCCGGGTGGCTGATGAGCCGCGGACTGCCGCAGGCGGTGCAGCGCAGTGCCGGCCCCGGCGCATCGTGGAGGCAATCGCGGCACAAGGTCCGCAGTGCCATGGCTCAATCCTCGAAATGGACAGGGGCGGCAATCGCGCGGTGCGCACGGGCAACAGTCTCCGGAGGCAGGCCAAGGTTGCCGGCCAGCGCCATCAGCAGGCTTTCATCATTGACGACATGATCGAGCACGCTGGCGAGGAAACCGGGCGTCCCGGCCGCGGCGCGCAGGTTCTCCGGACCAAGCCCCGTGAAAGACAGGAAACGATCCAGCCGTTCGGGATCGGAAGCGAGAAAACCCAGCGCGCGAATCGCTATATCTTCGGCGTCGGGATGACCAATTCGGCTTGCCATGGGCGGGATCGATGCTTTCAGGAAACGGGTTTGCGTTTCTTAAAGGTGTTTCGGTTAAGCCTCGTGAGGTTACGCCGTGGGACAGGGCGGTTACAAGCCGCTTGCGGCAGGGTGGGGTGAATGGCGAAGACGGTTCTCATCGTCGAGGACAATGCGCTGAACATGAAGCTGTTCAACGATCTGTTGGAAGCTCATGGCTATGCAACGTTGAAAACCTCCGACGGGATCGAGGCGCTGGAACTGACGCGCCAGCACCGGCCTGATCTTGTTCTGATGGACATCCAGCTTCCCGAGGTCTCCGGCCTCGATGTGACCCGCTGGATCAAGGAGGATGACAGCATCAGCCATATCCCGATCATTGCGGTGACGGCCTTTGCCATGAAGGGCGATGAGGAGCGGATGCTCAGGGGTGGCTGCGAGGCCTACCTGTCCAAGCCGATCTCTGTTGCCAAGTTTCTTGAAACGGTTCGCGCCTATCTCGGGCCGGCGTGAGCGGGGTTTGATGTCATGAGTGCACGCGTTCTTGTTGTCGACGACATTGCTCCGAATGTGAAGCTGCTGGAGGCCAAGCTCTCGGCGGAATACTTCGACGTGATCACGGCCACCAACGGCCCCGATGCCTTGCGCATCTGCGCCAGTGGTGCGGCAGACATCGTGCTGCTCGATGTGATGATGCCGGGCATGGACGGGTTCGAAGTCTGCCGCCGCCTGAAAGCGTCGGCGCAGACGGCCCACATTCCCGTCGTGATGGTGACGGCCCTTGATCAGCCGAGCGACCGGCTCAAGGGTCTTGATGCCGGAGCCGACGACTTCCTGACCAAGCCGCTCGATGACACGGCGTTGTTCGCACGCGTGCGCAGTCTTGCCCGCCTGAAGGCCATGACCGACGAGTTGCGGAACCGTGCCATGGCTTCGCGCCAGCTTGGCATTACCGATCCGATTGCGGCTGCGGCCAGCGATCAGGGCGACAATGCCAGCGTCCTGATCGTCGATGACCGCGCCAGTTCGTCAGAGCGCATCAAGGGCGCACTCGACAAGGTGCACCGTGTCGAGGTCGAGCCGGATCCGCACAAGGCGCTCGTCCGGGCGGCGGAATCGGCCTTTGAACTGGTGATCGTCTCGCTCGACCTGCAAGGTTTCGACGGTTTGCGCCTGTGCACGCAGTTGCGTTCGCTGGAGCGCACGCGCAATGCCACCGTTCTGATGATTGGCGAGGCCGAGGACCGCATGCGCATCCTGCGCGGGCTCGAACTCGGTGTTCATGATTTCCTTGTCAGGCCGGTCGACCGCAACGAATTGCTGGCCCGCGTCAAGACGCAGGTCAAGCGCAAGCGCTATGCAGACAAGTTGCGCGACGGGGTGCAGACCTCGATCGAAATGGCCGTCACAGACCAGCTGACCGGCCTGCACAACCGGCGCTATCTTGAGACCCATTTCAACGGGTTGTTCGACGAGTCGGCGATGCGGGCGCGCGATCTGTCCGTTCTGATGCTCGACATCGACAAGTTCAAGTCGGTCAATGATACCTACGGCCACGATGCCGGCGACGAGGTTCTCAAGGAGTTCGCCAATCGTGTGAAGGATGCCACGCGCATCGTCGATGTGGTGGCGCGTCTTGGTGGCGAGGAAATCGTGGTTGTGCTGCCTGAAACCGGCCTGCACGCTGCGGCGGCGGTCGCTGAACGCATCCGGTCGCATATCCAGGCCCAGGCCTTCGCGATTTACAGCGGCACCAGCCAGATTCCGGTCACGGTCTCCATCGGGGTGGCAAGCCGCCGCGCCGGCGACCAGTCGCCCGCCCAGATGATGAAGCGGGCCGATGAAGCGCTCTACCGGGCCAAGGGCGATGGCCGCAACCGGGTGATCGCGGCCGCGGCCTGAGACGCAGGCGCGGCATGCCGAAAGCGCTCTTGCCAGGGCTTGGCCTTTCCGGGCACCGTTTCGGCGCTGCTGTTTCCAAGGATTGAGCCATGGCCCTGACTGCGACCTCCGGTGGTGTGTTCCCGATTGCACCGACACCGTTCCTGCCTGGTGGCGAGATCGACTGGTCGAGCGTCGACAAACTGTATGGGCATTACGCGGCGATCGGCTCGGACGGCCTCACTGTTCTGGGCATGATGGGCGAAGCACCCAAGCTCGAACCTGCCGAGTCGCTGGCTCTGGTCCGGCGCGCGGTCGGCATCATGGGCAACAAGCCGGTGATCGTCGGTGTCTCGGCGCCGGGCCTCGCCGCCATGCGCTCGCTGGCACGCGAGGCGATGGAATCCGGGGCGGCAGGCGTGATGATCGCTCCGCCCAACACCCTGCGCACGGATGACCAGATCACCGGCTATTATGCCCAGGCGGTCGATGCCATCGGACCGGATGTGCCGTGGGTCATCCAGGATTTCCCGCTGATGACGTCGGTGGTGATGACGCCCGGCGTGATCCGCCGCATTGTCATGGCACACCCGTCCTGCGTGATGCTGAAGGCCGAGGACTGGCCGGGTCTGGAAAAGATCAGCACTCTGCGGGGGTTCCAGGCCGATGGCTCGCTGAGGGCGCTTTCGATCATGGTGGCCAATGGCGGCCTGTTTCTCGATTTCGAGATGGCGCGCGGAGCGGATGGCTCGAACACCGGCTATGCCTTCCCCGAATTGCTGATCGATGTGGTGCGACTGTCGAAAGCGGGGCAGCGTGATGCGGCACAGGATGCTTTCGATGCGCATCTGTGCGCTACGAGCAGCAACCGGGTGTCGGGCTTGCCGTCCGCAAATATGTGCTGATGCGGCGCGGGCTCATCGCCCATGATGCGCAGCGCAAGCCTGCTGCCGGGCTCAGTGCCCTGGCCCGCAGCGAGGTCGATTACCTGCTGGCGCGGCTGGCCAGGAGCGATGCCCGGGCCGCTATCTGACGGGTCCGCACCCGGATCAGACGATCTGCGTGCGCACGTTGCCGACGCCGGCAATCGTGCCTTCGAGCACATCACCACGCACCACGGCGGCCACCCCTTCGGGCGTGCCGGTCATGATCAGGTCGCCGGCACCAAGCCTGACCTGCCGGGACAGGTAGGCGATGGTTTCGGGTACGCTCCAGATCATCTTCGAGAGGTCTGAGGACTGGCGCAGCGTGCCATTGACCTTGAGTTCGATCAGGCCCGATGCCGGATGACCGATGGTCGCTGCCGGCACGATATCGCCGATGGGGGCCGAGTGATCGAAGCCCTTGGACATGTCCCAAGGGCGGCCAGCTTTCTTGGCGGCGGCCTGCAGGTCGCGGCGGGTCATGTCGAGGCCGGCGGCATAACCGAAGACATGATCGAGCGCGTGCATCTCGTCGATCTCGGAGCCGCCTGTGCCGATGCCAACGACCAGCTCCATCTCATGATGCAGGTCGGCTGTGGCCGGCGGATAGGGCATCGCGCCGCCCTCCGTGACGACGGCATCGGCGGGCTTGGTGAAGAAAAACGGGTCTTCCCGGCTAGGATCACCACCCATTTCGCGCACATGCTCAGCATAGTTGCGGCCGACACAGAAGATGCGCCTGACCGGAAACAGGCCGCCGCCGCTGATCGGCACGGTGCTGACAGGGTGCGGGGCGAAGACGTAGTGCTCCATGGGCTCAGCCCTTCTTTGCGTCATAGCGGCTGCGGGTTTCGGCATTCATCGGATACAGGCCGGGCAGGGGAACGCCGCGCCCGATCTCGTCCATGATCCACGCTTCCATGCGCTCCTGTTCGGGTGCCAGCTTCACCACCTCGTCGAGCATCGCCTGCGGGATCAGGACGGCCCCGTCATCATCGACCACGACCACGTCATTGGGGAACACTGCGACGCCGCCGCAACCGATCGGCTCCTGCCAGTTGACGAAGGTGAGGCCGGCGACCGATGCCGGTGCCGCAGCCCCCTGGCACCAGACCGGCAGACCTGTCCCGAGCACGCCGGCCAGATCGCGCACGACGCCATCCGTGACCAGGCCGCCGACACCCTTCTTGGCCATGCGCGCGCACAGGATGTCGCCGAAGATGCCGGCATCGGTGACGCCCATCGCGCCGGCCACCGCAATGCAGCCTTCGGGCATGGCTTCGATGGCAGCGCGGGTCGAGATCGGTGAGGACCACGATTCAGGCGTTGCCAGATCCTCGCGCGCCGGCACAAAGCGCAGCGTGAAGGCCCGCCCGACCAGTCGCTTCTGGCCGGTCCGGATCGGCTTCGAGCCGCGCATCCAGATGTTGCGCAGGCCCTTCTTGAGCAGGATCGTAGTGATCGTCGCCGTCGTGACGCCTGACAGGGTCGAGACGATCCCTGCATCAAGGGGAAGGCTTGCAACAGGAGAAGAGGGCGCGCTCATGAGGTGTCCTGACAGGTTCATCGATTGGCCGCCAGTATCGGCCGGCGTCCTCGGAGTTGTTGTCGGTTTGGGCGGCAAAGGCAATTGCGTTTGCCGCACAGCCATCCGCCAGGGACAAGGCACCAGGCCCGGTCTGGCGTCTCAGCCAGCGCCGATCAGCTTCACGGCCGCATCGCGCTCGAACAGATAGAGCAGCAGCCGCAGCGCTTCGCCGCGCGGGCTGGCAAGGCCGGGGTCGCGCTCGACGATCAGCCTTGCATCATCGCGGGCTGCCAGAAGCAGGTCTCCATCGATCTCCGGGCGGGCGATCCTGAACCCCGGCATGCCTGACTGGCGGGTGCCCAGCACCTCGCCTTCGCCGCGCAACTTGAGATCCTGCTCTGCGATCACGAAGCCATCCTCGGTTTCGCGCATGGTGGCGATGCGTGCTTCAGCAACGGGGCCGAGTGGTCCCTTGTAGAGAAGGATACAGGTCGAGGCTGCCGATCCGCGCCCGATCCGCCCGCGCAACTGGTGCAGTTGTGCCAGCCCGAAGCGTTCGGCATGCTCGATCACCATGACCGTGGCATTCGGCACATCGACGCCGACTTCGATCACCGTGGTCGCAACAAGAATGTCACTCTCGCCGCGCGCGAACCGTGCCATAGCCGCATCCTTGTCGCGCCCCGGCATCTGACCATGAAGCAGGTCGACACGCGTTCCGAAAGCCTGTTGCATCGTCTCGAAGCGCTCGGTTGCAGCGGAGACATCAAGGCTCTCGCTTTCCTGCACGAGCGGGCAGACCCAATAGACCTGCGCGCCGGCCTGGACCGCACGCCCGACCGCGCCGACAACCTCGTCCAGCCGGTCGAGCGAGACGGCGCGGGTGGTGATCGGCTTGCGGCCAGCCGGCTTCTCGGAGAGGACCGAGACATCCATGTCGCCGAACCAGGTGAGCGCCAGTGTGCGCGGGATCGGGGTTGCCGTCATCACCAGCACATCCACCGCTTCACCCTTCGCGCCAATCGCCAGACGCTGATGGACGCCGAAACGATGCTGTTCATCCACGACGGCAATTCCAAGATCATGGAATTTTACGTTGTCCTGGAAGAGGGCGTGGGTTCCGACCACAATGTCGATGGAGCCATCAGCGAGGCCGGCCAGCACCCGCGCGCGCTCCGGGCCCTTCTCGCGGCCCGTGAGCAGTGCCAGTGTCAGACCGATGGCCTTCGCCTGGCCATGCAGCCTTTCGGCATGCTGCCGGGCGAGGATCTCGGTCGGGGCCATCAGGGCCGACTGACGCTTCGCCTCGGCGGCGCTGGCCATCGCCATCATGGCCACCGCAGTCTTGCCGGAGCCCACATCGCCTTGCAGCAAGCGCAGCATGCGTTCGGGCTTGGCCATGTCGGCCCTGATCTGGTCGACGGCTTCCGACTGGCTGCGGGTCAGGGTGTAGGGCAGGGCTGCTGCCAGCGCCCTTATCAGCGCACCATCGCCGCTGTTGGCGCGGCCGCGGGCGCGCTTCCGAACCGACCTGACCAGCGACCGTGCCAACTGGCTGGCCAGCAACTCGTCATAGGCCAGCCGGCGTCGTGCCACTGCATCGGGCGACAAGGCCCCGATGTCGGCCGGGCCATGCAGGGCTGCCAGTGCCTCGCCGAAGGCCGGCAGGTGGTTGGCGGCACGCCAGGCCGCATCCTGCCATTCAGGCAAGGCGGGCAGACGCGCCAGCGCGGCTTGCGTCGTCCGGGCCAGCATGCGCGAACTCAGCCCCTCGGTCATGCCATAGACCGCCTCGACGGCCGGCATCGCCTGGAAAGCGCGCTGATCCATGACCCGGTCCGGATGCACCATCTGGCGGCGGCCTTCCCACAACTCGATCTTGCCGGAGATGAAGCGGATTTCCCCGACTGGCAGCATCTGGCGCATGCGTCCGGCCTCGGCCTTGAAGAACACCAGCGTGACGTCACCGCTTTCGTCTTCGACCACGACCCGATAAGGCGCGCGGCCCTTGCCGGGCGGGGCCGGCCTGTGCTCGACAACGCGGGCGGCGAAGGTCGCGACCTCGCCAATGGGCGCGTCAATGATGGCCCCCGACGTGCGGCGATCAATGCCTGCCTGCGGCAGATGAAACAGCAGGTCGAGCACCCGTGCCGGTTGTTCAGGTGTGCCGAGCAACCTGTCATAGAGCGGCGCGAGCTTGGGCCCCACGCCGGGGAGGGCGGTGACCGGTGCGAACAGGGGATCGAGCAGGGAAGGACGCATCGCTGTGTGATAGCAATTCCGCCGGCCCTGCACATCTGCGGATGCGCTGCGTGGGTCTGTCCTGTGGCGCTTGGTCCGGGATGGCAGCGCCAGATTTCGCGCTGACAAGCCCGGAAGGCCTCGCTATACCGACATCAGGACCGAGGGGCGCGCGCGCTCCGCGGCGATCTGCATTTTCAGGTGGAGCATCCGATGACAGGCACGTCCGTCAGCAGTTCAGAGCTTGAGCCACGGCGTCGGCGCATCCTTTTCCGGGCCTGGCATCGCGGCACGCGGGAAATGGACCTGTTGATGGGCTCGTTCACGGATGCCGAAATCCGTACCATGAGCGAGGATGACCTGGCTGTGTTCGAACTCCTGATCGAAGCGCCTGATCGCGACATCTATGCCTGGATCACCGGCAAGGCCGAGACGCCGGCCAACTATGATACGCCGCTGTTTCGCCGCCTGAAGGTGTTTCATACCCATACCGCGCCAATCCATGTGTGACCGCTCCATCGTGGAGCGCCAGCCATCCCGATTCTGCACAGGGCGGGCGGCCTTCAGGGTGGCCCGTTGCCGCAAAACAGCATGCAGACCCTTTGCAGCCCATGATGGCCACCGACCCGGACTGACGCCTTGAACAAGACCACTGCCAAACTCTCGGCGCTTGAGCGGGCCGCAGAGGCCCTGCTGCGCAAGGATCACCCGACGCTTGCCGGCGCACCGGAGGGTTTCGATGCGCTGGCTGTTGCGTCGATCGCACGCAAGCTGGCCGGCAAGATCGAGGCACCCGCCGTCGCGGTGTTCGTCTCGCGCGATGGCCAGCGCATGCAGCGGCTTGAAAATGCCCTGCGCTTCACAGCGCCGGACATCGAAATCCTGCCGCTGCCTGCCTGGGACTGCCAGCCCTATGACCGCGCGTCCCCAAACGGGGCCATTGTCGCACGGCGAATGACCACGCTGGCCCGGTTGGCCCGCACCCGCTCGGGCGAGACGAGGCCCCGCCTGGTGCTGACCACGCTGAATGCCGCGCTTCAGCGCCTGCCAGCGCGGGCTCAGGTCGCTGCACAGAGCTTTGCCGCAGCACCGGGCAACCTTGTCGATACGCGCGCGCTGTCGGCGTGGCTCGACATGGGCGGCTACATGCGCGCCTCGACGGTGCGTGAAACCGGCGAGTATGCGGTGCGCGGCGGCATTGTCGATCTGTATCCGCCGGGCATGCCCAATCCGATCCGGCTCGATTTCTTCGGCGACACGCTCGAATCGATCCGCACCTTCGATCCGGAGACCCAGCGCTCGCTGGCCACGATGCGGTCGCTCGATCTGGTGCCGGTTTCCGAAACCCAGCTCACGTCGGAGACCATCCGACGTTTCCGCCAGGGCTATCTTGCGGCCTTCGGCACGCCAGGACGGAACGACACGCTGTATGAAACGGTCTCGGAGGGCCGCCGGTTCGCCGGCATGGAACACTGGCTGCCGCTGTTCCATGAGCGCATGGATACACTGTTCGACTATTGCGAGGGCGCGAGCTGGTTTCTCGATCCGCAACTGGCCGAGGTGCAGGCCGAGCGTCTGTCGCAGATCGGTGAATACTATGCGGCACGCAAGGATGCGATCGAGCAGAATGCCTCGGGCACGCCCTACAACCCGTTGCCGCCCTCGGCGCTCTACCTGACGGCCGAGGAGTGGCAGGAACGGCTGAACGACGTTGGTCACGCGCGGCTGACGCCGTTTGCCATGCCGGACAGCGAGGGCCGGTTGGTGATCGATTGCGGGGCCCGGCAGGGCCGCAGCTTTGCCGCGGAACGGGCCATCGACAGCGGCAATGTCTTCGATGCCGTCGTGGCCCATATCGCGGCGCTTCAGAAGAAGGGCAAGCGCGTGCTGGTGGCCGGCTGGTCCGAAGGCTCGCGCGAGCGCCTTGCCCATGTGCTGGCCGATCACGGGCTGACCACGGCGCAGATGGCAGGCTCGCTCGGGGCCGCGCGCCAGTTGGCCGGTGACGGGGTCGGGCTTGTGGTCTGGGGGCTTGAGCAGGGCTTCGAGACCGGCAAGCTGGCGGTGATCGGCGAACAGGATATTCTTGGCGACCGTCTGGTGCGGCAGAAGCGCAGTTCCAGGAAAGCCAGTGATTTCATCACCGAAGCGGCTTCGCTTACCCCAGGCGATCTGGTGGTGCATGTCGATCACGGCATCGGGCGCTTCATCGGGTTGCAGACGATTACCGTTGCCGATGCGCCGCATGATTGCCTGGAACTGCACTACCAGGGCGGTGACAAGCTGTTCCTGCCGGTGGAGAACATCGAGCTTCTGTCGCGCTATGGCTCGGAGGACACCGAGGTCCAACTGGACCGCCTCGGCGGGCCAGGCTGGCAGGCACGCAAGGCAAAGATGAAGCAGCGTATCCGCGAGATCGCGGGCAAGCTGATCCAGATCGCGGCGGCGCGGCTGCTCAAGGATGCTCCGCGCATCACCTTGCCGGAAGGGCTCTACGACGAGTTTGCGGCCCGCTTCCCCTATGACGAGACCGACGACCAGCTCAATGCCATCGATGCGGTGATCGACGATCTCGGGCTTGGCCGGCCCATGGACCGGCTGGTTTGCGGCGATGTCGGCTTCGGCAAGACCGAGGTGGCCCTGCGGGCCGCCTTCGCTGTCGCCATGGCAGGCAAGCAGGTGGCCGTGGTTGTGCCCACGACCTTGCTGGCCCGGCAGCACCACAAGACGTTCGCTGAACGCTTCAAGGGCCTGCCGGTGAAGGTGGGGCAGGCGTCGCGCTTCGTCGGCGCGCAGGATCTGAAGGCGGTGAAAGACGGCATGGCGGATGGCACGATGGACATCGTGGTCGGCACCCATGCCATTCTCGGCAAGGCTGTCGCCTTCAAGGATCTTGGTCTGGTGATTGTCGACGAGGAGCAGCATTTCGGCGTGGCGCACAAGGAGCGCCTGAAGGAACTGCGGGCTGAGGTGCATGTTCTCACGCTGTCTGCCACACCGATCCCGCGCACATTGCAACTGGCAATGACCGGTGTCCGTGATCTGTCGATCATCGCGACCCCGCCAGTGGACCGGCTGGCGGTCCGCACCTTCGTTGCCCCGTTTGACGGGTTGATGGTGCGCGAGGCGCTGCTGCGCGAACGTTATCGCGGTGGGCAATCGTTCTATGTGGTGCCGCGCATCGAGGATCTGGCCGGCATCAAGGACTTCCTCGACAAGCAGGTGCCCGAATGCAAGGTCGCCGTGGCGCACGGGCAGATGGCCGCCGGCCAGCTCGAAGATGTCATGACGGCGTTCTATGAGGGGAAGTTCGACATCCTTTTGTCCACGACCATCGTCGAGTCCGGGCTCGATATTCCCACCGCAAACACGTTGATCGTTCACCGGGCCGACATGTTCGGACTGTCGCAGCTCTACCAGTTGCGCGGGCGGGTCGGCCGCTCCAAGACCCGTGCCTATGCCCTGTTCACGCTGCACGAGAAGAAGAAGCTGACCTTGCAGGCCGAGCGCAGGCTGAAAGTGCTGCAATCGCTCGATACGCTCGGGGCCGGCTTCCAGCTTGCCAGCCACGATCTCGACATTCGAGGCGCAGGCAATCTTCTGGGCGATGAGCAGTCAGGCCATATCAAGGAGGTTGGTTACGAGCTTTACCAGCAGATGCTGGAGGAGGCCGTGGCTTCTCTGAAGGCCGGGATCACCGAGCCGGTCGAGGACCAATGGTCCCCGACGATCACCATCGGCACGCCGGTGATGATCCCGGAAGGGTATGTGGAGGACCTGGTTCTGCGGCTTGGCCTCTACAAGCGGCTCTCGACCCTGGAAAGCGATCAGGAAATCGAAGGCTTTGGCGCCGAAATGATCGACCGGTTCGGGCCGATGCCCGACGAGGTGCGCCAGTTGCTCGACATCGTGGCAATCAAGGTGCTGTGCCGGAGAGCGAATGTCGAAAAGGTCGAGGCAGGCCCGAAAGGTATCATTGTGGCATTCCGCGACAATGCCTTTGCCAACCCGGACGGGTTGGTGGCTTATGTCACCGAACAGGGCGCGGCCTCTGCCAAGGTCAGGCCGGACATGAAGCTGGTTTTCGTGCGCGACATGGACAAGCCCGATGCGCGCCTGAAGATCACGACACGGTTGATGCGCGATCTTGTCCGGATTGCCGAACGCAAGCAGGCTGCCTGAGGCGGATCCGGCTAAAGGCCTTCATTCCCGTTCGCTGATTGCCAGTTCGTTGCGGCCATGGACGTGAATGTCCAACACCCGGCCTGGCCCGGCATCGCGGCGCGGCAAGCGCCCTGGTGCGGCGTGATGGACCAGAAGCAGGTTACGCACCGTCTCATGGCCGGCAATGCCCGCCGCGCGCAAGGCGTCTTCAATGCCGGCCGGGGCCACCAGCGTCGTGCCCCGCCCATCCGAAAGGCCGGCCCACAGCGCGCTCAACGAGAACAGGCCAAGCGGCAGATATTCCGCGCCCGAGAGCAGGGCAAGATAAGGACCGCTGGCGAGAGCGCAGAAGCCCGGGCTCATCATGGTGCTGAGCAGGCGACCATCCGTGCCGATCCGTGTCACGCGGGCCAGGGCAACCGCTGCGGCCATCAGTTCGGCCTCCGCCATCACTTGGCGGGTGCCGGTGCTCGTCTCTGCAACAAGGCCGAGCAGTCCGGATGGTGACAATCGGGCGGGCGCATCGGGCAATCGCGTGTTGCTGACAATGATGTTGTCCAGCGGCACCACGCCATCGGGCACATCGGGGCCGAAGCCGCAAACCAGTCGGGCATTGAAGGAGCGGGCGGCTGCATCGCGCAGCATGCGCGACGGGGCCAGATCACCGCAGCGGCTGGTGGCAATGCCGACGCAAGGGCCGGCAGCATCGAACAGGCCTTGCAAGGCCTGACCACCCACTGACAGCGGCAGAAGCACGGGCTGGAGGCCGGCATGCAAGGCTGCCAGGATCGCGATCAGTTGCTCGCTGCCCATCGGGGCCAGAATCAGAGCCTTCGACCGCTCCGGCAGGCGCGACATGGCCAGCAGCGAGGCAAGGCGGCGGGCGCGCTGGTCAAGCCCGGAGTGGCTCAGGGATGCGCCGGCAACACCGCTCCAGATGTCCCGCCGCGCCGGCTCGCGCAGCACCTCATGATCGGGCCGCGTGGCAACGGCCACCGAAACCAGTGCCTCGAGCCCGATGCCGTCGAGATCCTGTTCGGGTTTGCGCAAGGGCAGCATTCACCGTGTCCGTCAGTTCGAGAGCCGCGTGCTGCCGTTTGGCAGGCCCGGCTCGCGCCAAAGGGATTCAATGGCAAACCCGAATCGAGCAGGGCGCACCGGAATCCCGATGCCACGCTGATGGGCAACCCACAGGTCTGGCAAGACAAAGAGCGGAACGACGAAGTGCCCGGCCATCACCAGCCGGTCGAGCACGCGCGCTGCGGCCACGAAATCTTCCCTGGCCCTGGCCGCGAGCATGGCCTGGATGGCTCCGTCGATGGCCGGCAATTTCACGCCGGCATAGTTGAGCGAGCCTTGCCGGTCTGCAGCGGCAGAGCCCCAGCGATTGGCCTGCTCCGTGCCTGGACTGGCAGAAACGGGCCAGGTCCATTGCACCATGTCGACATCGAAGGCCGCAAGCCGGCGCCAATACTGGACATCGTCGATCAGCCGGACGCGCGCGCTGACGCCAATGCGCTGGAGGGACTTGGCATAGTTGAGGGCGAGCCGTTCCTGCGGGCGCGATGACACGGTGATCTCGAAGCTGAGCGCTTCCCCGCCGCCGCGCTTGCGCATCACGCCTTCATCGAGGCTGTAGCCGGCCTGATCGAGCAGTTCGACCGCCCGACGGGCCAGTTCGCGATCACGCCCTGAACCATCCGAGGATGCCGGCGTCCACGAACCATCGAGCATGGCGGCCGGCACACTGGCTCCGAGCCTGGCCAGGAGCGCCCGCTCGCGCTCGTCGGCTGCAACGCCGCGTGCTGACAGGTCCGAGCCAGCGAACAGGCTGTCTGAGCGGCGATAGGCCCCGAAATAGAGATTGCGGTTGGCCCACTCGAAGTCGAACAGCAGCGCCAGAGCCTCGCGCACCCGGACATCAGCAAACTGCGGCCGTCTGGTGTTGAAGACGAAGGCTGACAAGCCCTTGGGTGTGTCGAGCTTGAGCGAGCGCCTGATGATCCTGCCATCGCGGACGGCCGGCACATCGTAGCCGGTCGACCAACGGGTCGGATCGCTCTCCACGCGCAGGTCGGAAAGACCGGCCTTGAAGGCCTCGAACAGGGAATTCTGGTCGCGGAAATAGTCGTAGCGGATCACGTCGAGGTTGTGCAGGCCGCGCATCAACGGATGATCGGCGGCCCAGAAATCGGGCCGGCGGGTCATGGTGATGCTCTCGCCGGGCCTGACCTCACTGATCAGGTAGGGGCCGGAGCCGACGAGAGGCGTGAATGTCGTCTCCGGGAAGGTCGCGGGATTGGTCGCATGCTTGGCGAAGATCGGTATCGAACCGATGATCAGCGGGGTCTCGCGGTCTGCCCCGGGGCCGAACACGAAGCGCACGGTGCTTGCGTCCGGCGTCTCGACGCGGGCGACGCGGCCCAGACTCGAGCGATGGAATGGCTTGCCGTGGGTGCGCAGCATGTCCCAGGAAAACACCACATCCGCTGCCGTGACTGGCGTGCCGTCGGAAAAGCGTGCTGCGGGATCAAGGTGGAAGGTGACGGAACTGCGATCATCCGGCAATTCGACGAAGCGGGCCAGCAGCCCGTAGGCGCTGAACGGCTCGTCCGGCGAACGATAGAGCAGGCTCTGGAGCACGAAGCGTTGCAAGGCGTCGGGGGCGACGCCGCGCACGACGAAAGCGTTCAGGCTGTCGAATGTGCCCTGCTGGCCCATGACCAGCCGGCCCCCCTTGGGGGCGTCAGGATTGACGAAGGGCTGATGGCTGAAACCCGCAGGCAGGGCGGGCTCGCCATGCATCGCGATGCCGTGGCGCTTGAGGGTCTCGGCACGGGCAGGGGAAGCGGTGGCGAGAACCCAGACCAGAAGCCCAAGAGCCGGCAGGGACAGACAGGTCCGGACCATGGCCACAAGAGCCAAGCCTGCGGGTGTTTTCCCTGTGATTTGCCGCCGAATCCACATCGCATGACGATAGCATGTTGATCGGTGTCAGTCCGAGGGTGGAAATCTTCCGGGCAACCAGATAAAGGAGCACCGAGTCATGGTGTTGCCGCAATCGCAACCCACCTGCAGCGGGCTTGGTCCGCGCGGGCCTGATGGCGACACGAGGCGTTATGATGGTGGTCGCGGCACGGTTCGCGACACGGACAAGGGGAATATAATGACTGCTTCTCTCAACATCGCCGGTTCATCCCCGCGCCGGTCACCGCGTTTGTCTGCCGGCGTGATGGCTCTTGCCCTCGCCGTGTCGTTCACGCTGCCGGCCGTTACCGCCCTGGCCCAGCAGCCGCAGCCGGCCACGCCGCGTCCAGCCCAGCCGCGGCCTGCCACGCCTGCTCCGGCCCCTGCCGCACCGGCCCAGGCACCCGCAGCCGCGGGGCAGGCTGCCGCCGGCCCGACCATCGTCCAGGTCAAGCCTGAGCCGAGCCAGACCGAATGGACCAAGGTGTGCGGCAAGGATCCCGGCAACCAGCGCGAGATCTGCTACACCACGCGTGATTTCGTCTCCGATCAGGGCCAGCCCGTGATGGCGGTTGCCGTTTATGACGTGAAGGGCGATGCGAACCGGATCGTGCGCTTCCTTCTGCCAATCGGCCTGCTGCTCCAGCCCGGCATGCGCTTCGGGGTCGATCAGGCCCAGCCGATTGCCGGCCGGTTCCAGATCTGCTTCCCCAATGGCTGCTTTGCCGAAGCGACGATGAACGAGGCCCAGCTCAACGCCTTCAAGCGCGGCACCACGATCAATGTCAGCGTTCAGAACCAGACAGCCCGGGAAGTGACCTTCCAGGTGCCGCTGGCCGGCTTTGCCAAGAGCTTCGATGGCGCGCCGATCGATCCCGCTGAGCTGCAGAAGCAGCAGGAGGCGCTCCAGGCCGAAATCCAGAAGCGCGAAGAGGAACTGCGCCGGCGCCTGTCGGGCGAGGGTGCCCCGGCCGCGCCGCGCCCCTGATCCGGAAAGCCGGCAATCAGAACGCAAGAAGCCGGGCGCAAGCCCGGCTTTTTCGTGTCCAGTCCTGTCATCAGGGGCGCTGGCGCGGCGGCGACCGGCCCGTCAGTTGAGCCGGCCGGTCGCCACGGTGTATTCGCCATTGGCGCTGGAACTGAAATAGTCGTCGATCTGGGGATGGCGGACCGGCTCGCCGCTGTCGTCGAGCACAAGGTTCTGCTCCGAGACATAGGCGATATATTCTGTTTCGGCGTTCTCGGCGAGCAGATGATAGAATGGCTGGTCGCGCGTGGGCCGCACATGTTCAGGAATCGAGTTCCACCATTCCTCGGTGTTGGAGAACTCGGGATCGACGTCGAAGATCACGCCGCGGAACGGATAGATCCGGTGGCGCACAACCTGTCCGATCCGAAACTTCGCGTCGCGTGCCTTCACCTTGCTCTCCAGTAGCGGCTGCGTGGCCACAAGGCCGCCGCGCCCAAGCCAAAGAGCTAGGGGGCACGGCCCGATGCGTCAATACCGTGACAGACACATCACGGTGATGCCTGCAGCCTTCCTGACGGCGCTGTCATGCGGGGCAAGCGGGGGTCTGTGTCGCATTCGGGCAGTTGCCAGCCGGCGAGCGAGCTTCTACCGCTCTGCGAACAAGTCCAGCCCCGGTTCCAATGGCCAGCATCCTGTCCCTGCTCGATCTCGTCCTGCCCTTCTTCGGCATGATCGCGCTTGGCTACTTCTGTGGCAAGCGGGTGAAGCTGCCAGCAGAAGGGCTGGCATGGATGCAGTTCTTCCTGATCTACGTTTCGCTGCCGATGCTGTTTTACCGCTTGATTGCCGACAAGCCGCTGAGCGAACTGACCAACTGGCCTTATGTGATCGCGACCACGCTGGCGACATATGTGGTATTCGCGCTGTCCTTCTCGGTCGGGCTCTATTTCACGCGCGGCAACCTGCCCCAGTCGGTGATGCAGGGCGTTGCCGGGGCCTATTCGAACATCGGCTACATGGGTCCACGTGCTGATCTTTGTCTTCGACAACCTGTTGCTGTTTTCGCTGATCCCTTTCCTGATGGCCCTGGCCGGTGTCGAGAAGAAGAGCATGCTGGAGACGGCGCGCGATGTGGCATGGAAGGTGGTGACCCATCCGTTCAACATCGCGACGGTTCTGGGCGTGCTCGCGGCGGTGACAAAGCTGCAACTGCCGAGCGCACTCGACAAGATGACGATCTGGCTGTCGGGCGCGGCGGCACCATGCGCGCTGTTCCTGCTCGGTGTGACGGTGGCGATCCGGCCAATGCAGAAAATGCCGCCCGAGGTGCCGGCGCTGATGTTCATCAAGCTGATCGTTCATCCGCTGCTGATCCTGCTGCTGCTCTCGATCATGGGCGATTTTCCACCGGCCTGGGTCTATGCCGGCATGGTCATGGCGGCGTTGCCGCCGGCCTTGAACATCTTTGTCATCTCCACCCAGTATGGTGTCGGCATCGAGCGGGCCTCGGCCAGCATCCTGGTGGGCACCATCGCCTCGATGGTGACGCTGACGCTGTTCCTGTGGCTCATCCGGGAAGGCTACATGCCGCATGACCTGTTTCCCTCGCGCTGAAAGACGAACATGACGCAGCTTCCGCTGGCTGGAGTCTCGGTTCTCGATTTCTCGACCCTGCTGCCAGGGCCACTGGCAAGCCTGATGCTGGCGGAAGCCGGCGCTGCCGTGATCAAGGTGGAGCGGCCGGAAGGCGAAGACCTGCGGCGCTTCGAGCCTGCTGCCGGAGAGAGTTCCGCGCCATTCATGATGCTCAACGGCGGTAAGGACGTCATTGGTCTCGATCTCAAGATCGCGGCGCACCGGGATCATGCCATCGCGCTTGCGACCAGGGCCGACGTGCTCATCGAGCAGTTCCGGCCAGGCGTGATGGAGCGGCTGGGGCTTGGGTTCGTGGCGCTGTCAGCGCTCAATCCCAAGCTGATCTATTGTTCGATCACTGGCTTCGGGCAGGCTGGCCCGCGCGCCCAGGAAGCCGGCCATGACCTGACCTACCAGGCCTTGTCCGGCGTGCTGGCCCAGTCGCTCCAGCGCCATCAACCGCCGCCGCTGCCGCCGGCGCTGATTGCCGACATGGCCGGCGGTGCCTATCCGGCTGTGCTCAACATCTTGCTGGCGCTCCGGCAGCGCGACACAACGGGGATGGGCTGCCATCTGGACATCGCCATGACCGGCAACATGATGCCATTCGCCTGGCTGGGAGCGGCAACGGCGGCTGCGAACGCCGGTTCCGGCAAGGCTCCGGACGGCGCAGCGACCCTGCTGACCGGGGCCTCGCCGCGCTACCGGATCTACGCCAGCGCCGATGGCTGGTTCGTGGCGGTTGGGGCCATCGAGGACAAGTTCTGGCACGTGTTCTGCGCGGCCATCGAACTGCCAGAGCCGTTGCGCTGGCCCCAAGCGCCGGCATCCGAGGTCATCGCGGCTGTTTCGGCCATCATGGCAGCGCATGATGCCGGGCACTGGCGCAACCTGCTCGAACCGCTGGATTGCTGCTGCTGCGTGGTGCGCACGCTGGACGAGGCGACGGCGGATGCCCAGGCGCGCCTGCGGCAACATCCCGCCCGCGTTGCCGATGGCAGCGGCGTGACGCTGCCGATGCAGGCACTGCCGATCGTGCCATCCTTCCGCCATCCCGGCGATCGGGTTCGTCAGGTGGGCCGGATCGTGACCTGGCCCGAACAGGCCTGATTCAGCGTCCTGACGGCGTCAGGCCCTGACGCATCACGAAACGGCGCAACGGCGCAATGCTGTCCAGCGCCAGAAGGCCAAGGCCACGGGCGAAATCGACCGGCAACAGATCGGACAGGAGCGAGCGGTTGAGCGCATCGACCGCTCCGGTGCGCGTGCGCACGTCGCTGGCGCGGCTGCGCTCATAGGCGGCGAGGCCTTCCGGTGCTCCGGGATCGGGCTCACGGGCCGCATCGACCAGGGCCGCGACATCGCGCAGGCCAAGATTGAGCCCTTGGGCACCGATTGGCGGAAAAACATGGGCTGCTTCGCCGATCAAGGCGGTGCGAGGGGCACTGAAGCGCTCAACCGACAGCCCGCCCATGGGGACCAGCCCGCGAGGGCCATCGACCTGGAGAGCACCGAGAATCGAATGCGTGCGCTCCTCGACGGCAGCGGCCAGCGCTGCGTCATCCAGCGCCATCAACCGCGCCCCTTCTTCAGGCGTCACCATCCAGACGATGCTGGAACGCCGCCCCGGCAGCGGAACTGTCGTGCAGGGGCCAGACCGGGTGTGGAACTCGGTCGAGACGTCCCGGTGGGCGCGGGAGTGGCTGATGATGGTCGTGAGGGCCGCCTGAGGATACTGCCAGTCCTTGCCGCCGATCCCGACGGCAGCACGAACGGCGGACCGGCGGCCATCGGCCCCGGCCACCAGTTTCGCTTCGATGACGCTGCCATCTGCCAGGTTCAGCCTGGCCATGTCAGCGTCGGCGCGCAGGTCGGAAAGGGAATGATCGAAGCGGGCAATGGCCGGCTCATCGCCAACGGCGTCGAGCAGAGCGGCTGACAGCGTCACGGTCTCGACATTCCAGCCGAACTGATCGAGGCCGATCTCATGTGCCTTGAACTCGGTTGGCGGGCGGCGGAACAGGCTGCCCGTGTCATCGACCAGTCGCATCGTGGCGAGCGGCGCGGCCTCATCCGACAATCGTTGCGTCACGCCAAGCTCGGTGAGCAGGCGCCAGGAACCGTCCATCAGGGCAACCGTGCGGCCATCGCGCCGGGCGATGGATGGGCCGATGAGTGCGACACGAAAGCCCTGTTTCGCCATGGCCAACGCAGCGACGGCTCCGACAGGGCCAGGGCCAACGATGGCCACATCGAAACGGGTTGTTGTGCGAGGCATGCTTGTGTCTATCGTGCCACCTGTAGCGATGCCAAGGGGCGGGTTGTCACGGGCTCAAAGCCAGATCGTGGCCCGACGACCGCTTGGTCGATCATGCCCCGCGCCGTTGCTTGCGCAGCCGATGCAGGATGAAGGCAAGGGCACAACCGGCCGCAATGCCGATCATGAGATCGACGAGAGCCGTCAACCCGAATGTCAGCAGCAGAACCAGCATCTTGCCGCGCTCGCCGCGCAGCAGGGACATGACCTCATGGCGGTCGGCCATGTTCCAGGCGACCACCGCGAGAACGCCCGCCAGCGCGGCCAGGGGCACATGCGAGGCAAGCGGCGCTGCCAGCATCATGAAAGCCAGCAGAAAGACGCTGTGCAGCATGCCGGCCAGTGGGCTGGCGGCACCCGCCCGGATATTGGTTGCGGTCCGGGCGATGGTTCCGGTGACGCACAACCCGCCGAACAGCGCTGTCGCCATGTTGGCCACGCCTTGCGCGACGAGTTCGGCATCGGCGCGGTGACGGCGGCCCGTCATGCCATCCGCCACCACGGCCGAGAGCAGGGATTCGATACCGCCCAGCAAGGCGATGGCAAACGCATCGGGAAGAACCGCGAGCATTCTGTCAACGCCGAACGGTGGCACGGCCGGATAGGGCAGCCCGTCGGGAATGCCGCCGAAACGCGTGCCGATGGTTTCGACCGGCAGCGACAGCGCATGGCTGGCGAGCGCAGCCAGCGCAACGGCGACCAGCAACCCCGGCAGGCGCGGGTTGACGCGCCGCAACCCGAGGATGACGCCAATCACGCCAGCGGAAATCAGCACCGCCATGAGATTGATCGTCGGACCGGCCTGCCACAGGGCCGCCAGCTTGGGCAGGATCGCGCCGGGCTCCCTGCCGGGCAGTGTCAGGCCAAGCAGATCGCGAATCTGGCTGGCGAAGATGATGACGGCGATCGCTGCCGTGAAGCCGACCAGAACCGGCTGCGGCACATGCCGGATCACGCCGCCCATTCGCGTCAACCCCATGACGATGAGGATGGCACCGCCCATGAGCGTGGCCAGCAGCAGGCCATCATAGCCGTGCCGCTCGATGATTGATGCGATCAGCACAATGAAGGCGCCGGCGGGGCCTCCGATCTGGAAACGGCTGCCGCCAAGCATCGAAACGAGAAAACCGCCGACGATGGCGGCATAGAGCCCGGCGGCAGGCGTCGCTCCCGACGCGATGGCAATCGCCATCGACAGCGGCAAGGCCACAATGGCGACCGTGAGGCCGGCGATCACATCGCGCTGAAACTGGCCAGCATCATAACCGTCCCGGAAGGTCGAGACGAGCTTGGGGAGGCGGGAACGGGACAGGGCTTCCGGGCCGGAAGGCGCTTCTGGCATGGGCGGTGAAGCCATCTTGGATTCGATCTCCACGGCAGCGGCATGGCAACGCAACCGCAGGTCAATATATCACACGCAGGCGACGTGATATGCAAACGCCATGCACGTTGCTGTGCCGTTCCGGTCCGCCGCGCCCTTGTGACCAAGACCGGTTCGAACTCGCCTGCCTCGACCGCGCCACAGGCTTGCGCTAGGGTTTGGTGATGAATGATCAGATCATCGGCAAGGCCAAGGCCAATCAGGCCCTTGCCGACACACGCAAGGCATTGGACGAGATCGAGCGCGACATCGCCCACGGCACGCGCGCCTATGTGCTCGGCCCTTACCTGTCACCGCGTGCGCAAGGCAAATTCGGCCACGATCCGGCCCGCAGCCCGGCGGCAACGCGTGCGATGGAATCGCGGCTGGAAGAAGCCGTCGGCCTCGCTGCTGCCATCGATCTCACGGTTGCCGGCAAGGGCATTG
>JALORF010000212.1 GCA_025459195.1 Beijerinckiaceae bacterium | reverse complement strand
CCCTCCATCTGGTTCCTGAACCAGGTGAACTGGCGCTTCACATAGGCGCGCGTGTCGGCCTGCCCGCGCTGGATGGCATCATTCAGCGGCATCTCGCCCTTGAGGTGCGCCATCAGGGCTGGTGCGCCATGGGCCCGCATCAGCGGCAGCATCGGATCAAGCCCGCGCGCCGCCAGCGCCCGCACCTCGTCCAGCGCGCCATGGGCCACCATGTCGAGAAAGCGGGCATTGATCCTGTCGTGCAACGGTCCGCGCGCGGGCGCGAGAAACAGCTTCAGCAGGCGCGAGAAACAGCTTCAGCAACCTCTTGCCGGCGAGAGGGCCCGGCGCGCGTTCGCCATGGAAGCTCGACAACGAACGACCAGTTGCCGCGAACACCTCGAGCGCCCGCATCACGCGCAGCCGGTCGGTCACCCGCAAGGTTGCCGCCCCGGCAGGATCGCACCGCGCCAGCCTGGCGTGGAGTTCGGCGGTGGGCACATCGGCAGCCGCGGCACGTTCGCGCTCGCGCACCTCGGCCGGCAGGTCGGGAACAGGTGACAGGCCCGCCTCCAGCGCCTGGAAATAGAGCCCCGTTCCGCCGGCAAGGATCGGCAGACGCCCGGCCTCGCCAAGCGCCGCCAGTTCAGCCTGCACGGCGGCCACATAGCGCACGACCGAGAAATTCTCGGCCCCGTCGACAAAGCCGTAGAGCCTGTGCTCGGTGGCCGCCTCCTCCGCCAGCGAAGGGCGCGCCGTGAGCAGCCTGAGGTCGCGATAGACCTGCATCGAATCGGCGTTGAGCACGACCCCGCCCGTGATGCGGGCCATCTCGATCGCGAAAGCCGACTTGCCGCTGGCGGTCGGACCTGCAATGAGCACCGCGTCATACCGTGTCACGAAAAGTCCTGCCCATGGCCCATGTTGCAACGCTTGTCTCGAATCCGGCAGCCCCGGCGCTGACCCCGGCGATGCTGGCCCGCGCCGCCGATCTCCTGCCCCATGCCGGCGCCACCACATGGCTGGCTTCCGGTATCGCGGCGGACATCCCCTTTGCAAGGCCGGACGCGCCCCTTGCCGACCTGGCCGACCGCATCCGCGCCAGCCTTGCTGCGCCCATCGACGTCATCGTGCAGCCGCTGGCCCACCGCCGCAAGCGCCTGTTCCTCGCCGACATGGACTCCACCATGATCGGGCAGGAGTGCATCGACGAATTGGCAGACTTTGTCGGCCTGAAAGCCGAGGTCTCCGCCATCACCGAACGCGCCATGCGCGGTGAACTGGCCTTCGAGCCGGCCCTGCGGGAGCGCGTTGCGCTGCTCAAGGGCCTGTCTGTCGATGTCGTCGACCAGATCATCGCAAGCCGCATCACGCTTACGCCCGGTGGCCGCACGCTGGTCCGGACGATGCGGGCCCATGGCGCCTACACGGCCCTCGTTTCCGGCGGCTTCACGGTGTTCACCAGCCGCATCGGCGCGATGATCGGCTTTCACGAGGATCGTTCGAACCTGCTTGATGTCACAGGCGGGTTTCTCGCCGGCACGGTGCGCGAGCCCATTCTCGGCAAGGAGGCAAAGCTCGCCTCGCTGGTCGAGTTGCGCGAGCGGGCGGGTCTTGACCGGGCCGAAACCATGGCGGTCGGCGATGGTGCCAACGATCTGGCCATGCTCGGCGAGGCCGGCCTTGGCGTCGCCTTCCGGGCCAAACCCGCCGTCGCTGCGGCTGCCCATGCCCGGATCGAGCACGCCGACCTGACAGCCCTGCTCTATGCGCAAGGCTATCGCGCTGACGCAATCATCACGGACTGACGTCCCAGAGGCAGACCCAAGGGACGTCAGCCAGTGGTCACTGTCAATTGATCGTCACGGCCACAAAGCGCACATCGCCTGCGGCATTCTGCACCTGAAGCAGGGCAGCACGGCGGCCATCCTTCTTCAGTTGCTCGACCCGGCGGCTGACATCGGCCGGTGTGTTCACAGGCTCCTGTCCAACCTCGAGAATCGTGTCGCCGGCCACCAGCCGCTTGTCAGCGGCATTGGAGTTGGCATCGACCTTGGTCACGACCACGCCGCGCACATTGTCCTTGAGGTTGAATCGCCGCCGGACAACATCGCTCATGCCGGTCAGTTCCATGCCGAGCACCGTCGTGGTGGCAGGTGCGGCACCCGGCGCGCCCGGCTGGGTGCCGAGCGCAGCCTGCTGCTGGCGCTCGCCATCTTCCAGGCGGCCAAGGACAACCTTGCGGGTCTCTTCCTTGCCCTTGCGCATGATCCGCACGTCGACTTCCTTGCCGACCGGTGTTGCGGCCACGATGCGCGGCAGATCGGTCGATTCGCGCACATCCTTGCCATCGAACTGGGTGATCACGTCGCCCGTTTCGAGACCGGCCGGCTTGGCCGGGCCCTTGTCATCGATGCCGGCGATGAGCGCACCGCGCGCCCGGCCAAGATTCAGCGCCTCTGCGGTGGCATCATCGACATTCTGGATGCGGACACCCAGCCAGCCGCGACGTGTTTCACCGAACTCGCGCAACTGGCTGATCACGGGCATGGCCAGCGCCGACGGCACCGAAAAGCCGATGCCGACCGATCCGCCCGATGGTGACAGGATTGCGGTGTTGATGCCAATGACCTCGCCGGCCATGTTGAACAGCGGCCCGCCGGAATTGCCGCGGTTGATGGCGGCATCGGTCTGCAGATAGCTGTCATACGGCCCGCTCTCGATGCGGCGGTTCTTGGCCGAGACGATGCCGATCGACACCGAGCCGCCAAGCCCGAACGGGTTGCCGATGGCCATCACCCAGTCGCCGATCCGGGCCTTGTCGCTGTCACCGAACTTGACGGCCTTGAGCGGCTTTTCGGACTTCACGCGCAGCACGGCGATGTCGATCTTCGGGTCCTTGCCCACCACCTCGGCCTTGAGGCGGCGGCCATCCGAGAAGATCACCGTCACATCATTGGCCTCGCCCACGACGTGGTTGTTGGTGATGACGATGCCCGACGGATCGATGACGAAACCCGAACCTGCCGACTGGCCCCGGCGCTGTTCCGGCTGCTGCGGGCGCTGGTTGTTGCGTGGCTGGTTCTCGCCCTGCTGGCCGGGCGGCTGGCCCTGCTGGCCTTCGCGGCGGCGGTTGAAGAACTCCTCGAACAGGTCACCGAACGGCGTGTCGGGGCCAAGGCCCGGCACGTTGGGCATGGTGCGATTGCGTGTCTCGACAGTGGTCTGCGCCGAGATGTTCACCACCGATTCCATCACCTGCTCGGCGAGGTCGGCAATCGACGGCAGTTGCGAGGCCCGGCTGACCTGCGCCTGCACCACCGTGGCCGGCAACAGCACCGGCGGCAGCGCGAGCGCTGCACCAAGAAGCGTGCGGGAAATGACCGTGGCCCAACGCCCGGCGGTCAGGCGGGCGGTGCGGTTGTCAGCGGACTTGATCATCGTGGTCCTCACAGGCTTGGGCCGGGACGGGAGGCATCTGGCCCCCGCTCGCCGGCCACTGATTGGAAAGAGAATGGGGCCAAACAACGACGTGGGGAAGGGCTAACCGGCAAAAAACCGCCGTGCCGCCCAGATCACAATCACGCCAGCGACGGCGGAGACCAGACCGACGATGCGCAGGATATCGGCCGGTGTTTCAGCCGCCGAGCGCATGGCCTCCTGCGCCTTTCCAGGCAACAGCGAAAACAGGACACCCTCGATGACCAGAACCAGACCCACGGCCACAAGGAAGTCTGTCATCGAGGCGTTTCCGGACAAGGCATGGGGCGCTGCCCCATGCCGTTACCGCAGGTTCAGGCCGCTGTCACTTTTTGCCGTCTTGCCGCTGACGACCCTGAGGATCGTTGAAGAAGCGGAAGAAGTCGGAGTTGGGCGACAGCACCATCCGGGTCTCGCCCGCTTTCAGCCCGGTCTC
>JALORF010000077.1 GCA_025459195.1 Beijerinckiaceae bacterium | reverse complement strand
CGTTGCCGGCTGTCCGCGCCCTGGCGAACTGGCGCAAGCAGCCTGTTCCGGAGCGCTCGGCCTTTCATGGGTCCGGCTTCGGCACCGATGCCTGGGACCAGCCGACATCGCCACTGGCCGCCGCTATCCATGCCGTGCGGGACAGGCTGGCGCTGGAAGAGGTGCCGGGCAGCAACCGCAAGGTCGTGGTGCTTGGCCTCATGCCGGGAGCGGGCGCGTCGCTGGTGGCGCTCAATCTTGCCCTCGCCGCTGCCCGCGAGAAGGCGACACCGCTGCTGGTCGATCTTGCCGGCGGGCCATCCTCGCTCAGCACGGCGTTCGCTGCCGATGCCGAACTGGGTGCCGAAGAGGTGATCAACGGCTCTGCCGGGCTGATCCGTGCCGCCTTGCAGGATGACGAGACGGGCGTCTTCTTCCTGCCGCGACCGGCCCGGGCCACACGAGCCCCGACACCACAGGTCGCCAGCCTTTCGGGCAGCCTGCTGGAGCAGACCCGCCGCTTCGAAGCCGTGATCATCGATGCCGGCTCGCTTGCGGACGGTGCCTTGCCCTACATGCTGGCGGAACTGGCCGACGATCTGGTGGTCGTCATGCCCGCTTCCATGGCCGGGGATGCCAGCGAGCGGCTGCTGCAAAGGGCGCTCGGCCCTGATGCGGCCAAGGTGCGGTGCCTTGTGCGCAACCCGGAGGCGCGGGCCTGACGGCAGGGCCCCCTGCCTCACACCGATGAGGTGGCCGAAGGTGTCGCCGCCCGCGGCGGGCCCGCGCTCCTGCCCGCGTGGTCAGCAACGGGCCTGTTCCGGCGCGAGGTCCTGGCAAGGCCATGGTCGGTCTTGTTCCACTGGCTCGGCGCGCGGGCATACTCGACGAGTGCGACCCAGGCAGCCGACGAGATCAGCAGGCAATAGACCGGCAGGAGCGGCAACCACCCGATGAGATCGGTCAGCCGCCTGTGGACCGCGCCCAGCACGACGGGGACCATCATGGCAATCAGCCCGCCGGCGGTGAGGGCGCTCCAGATGCCGATGATGGCGGCTTCCATGGCGGTGGCCGGATTGGGCCAGCCGAACAGGCTCAGCGACAGCACGGCATAGATCAGGAAGATCGGGTAGCTCAGCGCACTCAGCAGCGTGCCGGCGCACAGCGCCAGCAGCACCAGTGCCTGCCAGGTCTGGCCATTGCCGAACAGGCGGCGTGGACTCCTGGTGTGGGTGACAAGGGTCTGCATGAAACCCTTCATCCAGCGCACGCGCTGGCGGAACCACATCGGCAGTCGGGCCGGGGCTTCCTCCAGCGTGTCGGAGGGCAGATCCGCCACGCGGTAGCCCGAGCGCACGAGGCGGAAGGCAAGGTCGGCATCCTCCGTGACATTCCAGGCGTCCCAGCCGCCGACCTGGCGCAGCACGGCGGTGCGGAAATGGTTGCTGGTGCCGCCAAGCAGCACAGGCAGGCCGGTGCGCATCAGCCCGGCATTCACCACATCGAACAGCGCGGCATATTCCATGGCGAACATGCGCGTGAGCAGGCTGTCATCGGCGTTGTCGATCACCAGCCGGCCCTGAAGGCAGGCGGTGCTGGCCGGCAAGGCCCGGAACAGGCTGGCGGCGAGGCGCAACTGCCCCGGATCGGGCCGATCCTCCGCGTCATAGATCGTCAGAAGCGCACCGCGTGCCTCGATGAGACCGATGTTGAGCGCGCGCGGCTTGGTGCGCGGCCTGCCATCGGGGGCCATCAGAACGTCGATATGCTCCGGCAAGGACAAGCCGGCCAGGGCGTCGCGCGTGGCCAGATCGTCTTCCTCGATCAGGATCTTGATGTCGAGACGTTCGGGCGGATAGTCGAGCTTCAGCAAGGCCGCGAGCAATTGCGGGATGACGGCAGGCTCACGGTAGAGTGGCACCAGCACGCTGTAGATCGGCAGATCGGCATCGCCCAGCAGCGTGACGGGCGTCGGCCGGGCCAGCCAGCCATCGATCATCGCGCCCAGCCTCAGCACGATCAGCGCAAAGAACAGCGGCGTGGTCAGGAGGCTGAGGCCGGCAATGGCCTTCTGCGGCGAGAGCCAAAGCGCCAGCACGAAGCCGCCACCGACAAGGGCAGCCAGCCAGCCGTGGCGCGATGTCATGCCGGTGCAGGCACTCTCGCCAGGCCGGGTGCGTGCCAGATGGTTGCTGGCATGGTCCAGCACCTCGTCGCGGGCCTGCGCGCGCAGCATGGCCCGGAAGGCGGACGGCGGCATCATCACGACATCGGCCCTGCCACCCAGATCGTGACGGGCCAGTGCGGCCAGGCCGGCAGGTGAGGGCGAGAGCGCGATGCGAAAGCCTGAAGCTGCCTCGTCCAGCCCGGCTATGCCGGCGGCGATGGCCTGCTGGAACGGCACATCCGGTGCGGGTGTCAGGGGGCGGGAGGACCAGGCGATACCGCAGCTCTCGGCCAAGTCCTTGTATCGTTCATGGGACGGCCCGTTATCTGGACAAGAATTGGAAAGATCATGTCCGGACAAGTCAGCGTCTTTTTCCGCATCGACGCCAGACATGCGCATGGAATGAAAGCCCCAGAACAACAGACCAACCTGACGCCGCGATCTATTGTGGCGCAGTTGTCTGGCCTGTCCAGCCTGGGCGTAGTCTTACGTAACGGATTGGCGCTCCGGTCTGCCGCGCGCACGCTTTCTTTGGCGCGTGATTCAGAGATGGCGCAGCAATTCGCGTGCGGCGTCTTCAGGGCTGCGTTCGGTGTTGAATGAACCGACAAAGCGGCCCCTGCGGTCCATCAGATAGACGATGGCCGTGTGGTCCATGGTGTAGTCGCCGCTCGATGTCGGCACGCGCTTGGCATAGGCGCGGTAGGCTTTCACGGCGCGGTCGATCTCGTCCTGCGAGCCGGTCAGGCCGATGATGCGCGGATCGAAACTGCCCAGATAGCTCTTCAGCACTTCGGGCGTGTCGCGCGCCGGGTCGACCGTGATGAACAGCGCGCGGACATTGGCAGCCTTGTTGCCGGCTGCACGGAATATCTCCGAGACCTCCATCAGCTTGGTCGGGCAGATGTCCGGGCAATGGGTGAAGCCGAAGAAGACCAGCATCGGCGCGCCCTCGAACTGCCGGCTGCTGACGCGGGCACCATCCATCGCGGTGAGTTCGAACGGCCCGCCGACCGAACTGGTCTGCGCTTCCTGCGGCGAGGGTGCGAAGGTCCATAGGGCGGCCAGCCCCAGCGAGATCAGCCCGAACAGGAAAGCCGATGCCGGCAGGATCAGGGCGCGCAGGTTGATGTTGGGCGACGGCATGGCAGCAAGGACCGATGAGAATGCAGGATATGCGGGCGGGTTCAGAAGCAGCGTGCGATGGCAGCAATGAGGCCATCGGTGAACAGGCGCTCGCCTTCGCGGACCCAGAGCAGCAGCCCTGCGCCAACCATGCAACCGGCTGTGCCGGCCAGCAGCCAGCGCGCACCGGAGGAGGACGGCGCTGTGGTCTGGGACGTGTCGCTGATCTCAACCATGGCACCAGTCTATCTGACCGGAACGAGGCTTCCAAGCGCGGCAAGCCCCTTGAGGCGCGGCGAGGCGTCTCAGTCGCGCCGGGCAGCGAAGTGCGTGTCGATTGCGTCGGCCAGGATGGGTGCTGCGCCGGGTGCAAGCAATTTGCGCCCGCGCATGTGATCGGCCGGCCGGTTGATGCTGTCGATGGCGATCAGGCGTCCGGCCTTCATGTAGAACACAGAAAAGCGGTTGGCGCTGCGCTCACCGCGCTCGATCACGGCGTCATGGCCCTGTGACAGGCCGACCATCTGCAGTTTCAGGTCATATTGATCACTCCAGAACCACGGCACGGCCTGGTAGCGGGCCTGCTGGCCCATGATGCCGGCGGCAACGACCTTGGCCTGATCGACGGCATTCTGGACCGATTCGAGCCGGATCAGGCCGGTGCCGTGCGGAGCGGGAAAGGCGCAGACATCGCCAAGCGCGAAGATGCTCCTGTCGCTCGTGTGCTGGGCCTCGTCCACGACAATGCCGTTGCTGACAGGCAAGCCGGCGGCTTCTGCCAGAACCGTGTTGGGCGTGACGCCGATGCCGGCGAGCACGATGTCGGCCGGCAGCGCGTCGCCGGCCGTCGTGCGCACCCCGGTCGCATGACCCGCCTCGCCGATCACGGCGGCAATGCCCTGGCCCAGACGCACGTCGACGCCATGGCTGCGATGCACGGCAGCAAAATGCTGCGAGACATCCGGGCCGACGGCGCGGGCCATCAGCCTGTCCTGCATTTCAAGCACGGTGACCGCCAGCCCGAGCTTGCGGGCGCTGGCCGCAGCCTCCAGCCCGATGAAACCGCCGCCGACGACCACCAGATGCCGCGCCGTGCCGAGCCTGGCTTTCAGCGCCGTGGCATCCTCAAGACTGCGCAAGGTCATGACCCCGGCGAGATCATGACCAGGGCAGGAGAGGGGCCTTGCCGAAGCACCGGTGGCGAGCACCAGATGGTCATATGAAAGGGTGCTGCCATCGGCCAGCGTCACCTGCCGTGCGCTGCGGTCGATGCTGGTGGCCGCCAGCCCCGGCCTGAAAGCGATGGTTTGCTCGGTGTAGAACGCCTCGCCGCGCATCTGGAGCGCATCGAGGGTTTTTTCTCCCGTCAGGTAGGCCTTCGACAGGGGCGGGCGATGATAGGGCTGCGCAGCCTCCGCGCCGACCAGGGACACGGCACCGGCATAGCCCGCCTGGCGCAGTTCCACCGCGACCTGAAGGCCGGCCTGACCGGCGCCGATGATGATCGTGCGGCCCGCACCGGCCACAGGCGCAGAGATCACGGTCAGCCGTTCCCGAACACGGTGTTGAGCTGGCTGCCGACCATGATGAAGGTTGTGCGCTTGGGCACCTCTTTCAGCTTCACCGCGCCGATATAGGTCATCATGGAGCGCACGCCGCCCATGATCTCCTGCATCGTGTTGGCGATCGGGCCGCGATAGGGCACTTCGACGGTCTTGCCCTCGGAGGCGCGATACTTGGCGACGCCGCCGGCATATTTCTTCATCGCGGTGTCCGACGACATGCCATAGAACACCATCTTGACGGGCACCTTCTTGCCGTCCCGCTCCTCATGGATGATCTCGCCCTCGCACTCGTCATGGCCCGAGAGCATGCCACCCATCATCACGAAGTCAGCGCCGCCGCCGAACGCCTTGGCGACATCGCCGGGCACGGTGAGCCCGCCATCGCCGCAGACCTGGCCCTTGAGCCCGTGCGCGGCATCCGAGCACTCGATGATGGCGGAGAGCTGCGGATAGCCGACGCCGGTCATCTTGCGGGTGGTGCAGACCGAACCCGGCCCGATGCCGACCTTGACGATGTCGGCGCCGGCCAGCAGCAGGGCCTCGGTCATGTCGCCGGTGACGACATTGCCGGCCATGATCACGGCCTCGGGGTTCTCGCGACGGGTGCGCTCGATGGTCTTGAGAAAGGCCTCGGTATAGCCGTTGGCCACATCGATGCAGATCTTGCGCAGCGGCACGCGGGCCTTCACAGCCTTGAACTTGTCATGGTCGCTCTCGGCAATGCCGAGCGTGTAGAAGCTGTTGGACGCATCTTCAGTGCCGAAGAATTCGACCAGCGTATCGACCGGATAGTGCTTGTGCAGGGCCACCATGGCGCCGAAGCGCTTGAGGGCGCGGGCCATGGCAATCGTGCCCGTGACATCCATGTTGGCGGCGATCAGCGGAAAGCCGGTCCAGTCCGTGCCGGTGTGCAGGAAGCGGAAGGTGCGGTTGACATCGACATCGCTGCGGCTGCCCAGCGTGGACCGCTTGGGGCGGATGAGGACATCCTTGAAGTCGAGTTTCGGGTCGTTTTCGATGCGCATCGGTCGGGCTCGCGGGGTGTGTGCTCAGGCCTGGGTGCTCAGGGCGATGATGGGCCCATGAAAACGCCCCGCAACCGGAATCCGCGGGGCATGACGAACCCCTGATATAGCCAGCTTTGAGCCGATCACAAAGCCCCGTGGCGATGACGCTGCCCCGCCAGCCGTGCCTGCCATCGACCCGGCATTAGGGATGTGCGGCGAAATGGCTTGGTCAAAACGCTGACCATGGGGCACTCTGGCATCTGATCAGGTCACAGGAAGGAATGCGGGAGGGCTGCCGATGGGAGAGTTTGCGAACCAGCCAGCACTCGCGCTGAAAGCCGACGCGTCCGGGCTCCGTCTCGGGCCCTTCCTGCGCGCCCTTCGTCCGCATCACTGGGCCAAGAACACGCTGGTGTTCCTGCCGATCCTGATGGCGCACGAGATCTTTCATGCCCAGCTCGTCTGGAATGCGCTGCTGGCCTTCATCTCCTTCAGCCTGCTCGCTTCGGCGACCTACCTGATCAACGATCTGGTCGACATCGAAGCCGACCGGAAGCACCCTACCAAGCGCTTCAGGCCACTGGCCGCCGGCACCCTCAAGACGGCCCATGCCAAGGCGGCCATCCCGATCCTTGTGGGGGCTTCCGTTGCGCTGGCCTTCGCCATGCCGAAGCCCATCTGGTTCCTGGCAGCGCTGGCGGCCTATCTCGCGCTTGGCCAGCTTTATGTCTTCTATCTCAAGCGCAAGCTGCTGGTCGATGTGCTGGCTCTGGCGGCACTGCATGTGCTGCGCATCCTCGCCGGCAATGCCGCCACGGGGATCCCGCTGTCCTCCTGGCTTCTGGCCTTCGCGATGTTCCTGTTCTTCAGCCTGGCCCTGCTCAAGCGCTATGCGGAATTGCGCGAGGCCGGCGACAATGTCGGGCTGCGCGGCATGGGGCGTGGCTATCAGGCGGGCGACCTTGAGACGCTCTCGCAGATGGGCATGTCGAGCGCGCTGGTCTCGGCGCTGATCGTGGCGCTCTATGTCGACACCAAGAGCGTCTCTGGCCTGTATTCGATGCCGCAACTGATCTGGCTGATCTGCCCGATCGTGCTCTACGTGATGGCGCGGCTCTGGGTTCTGGCCCGGCGCGGCGAGGTGGCCGATGACCCGCTGGTGTTCATGATCAGTGACTGGCGCAGCCAGTTGATGGGGGCCTTGTCCATCCTCATCGTGCTGGCCGCAACATTCCTGTGAGCCTGCCATCGCAGCGGACGGCGCGGACATCGGCCTGGCGCTCGTGGGGGGGGCTGAGCACCAGCGGCAGCGTCGGCATCGGCGCGCGGGGCTGGCGGGGTGGGCCGGGCCCTGTTCTCGCGGTCGGCAATGGCCGCAGCTATGGTGACAGCGGCCTGCTGGACGATGGCACCATCATCGATGCCGCCGATCTTGACCGGATCGAGAGCTTTGATGCCGCCACCGGCCTGATCGTCTGCGAGGCCGGGGTGCTGCTGTCGGCGATCCTGGCGCGCTGCGTGCCGCAGGGCTGGTTCCTTCCGGTGACGCCGGGCACGCGTCTTGTCAGCATTGCCGGCGCCCTGGCCAATGATGTGCATGGCAAGAACCACCATGCGCTCGGCACGTTCGGCCGGCATGTGCCGTGGTTCGAACTGGTGCGTTCGGATGGGCAGGTGCTGCGCTGTTCGCCGACGAGCCAGCCCGATGTGTATCGCGCCACCATCGGCGGGCTCGGCCTGACAGGGCTCATCACCCGCGTCGCGCTGCAACTGATCCCGATCAGGAGCCCGCTCATGGTGCAGGACACGCTGCCCTTTGACAGCCTGTCCGGCTTTTTCGATCTGGCCGCCGCCTCCGACCAGAGCCATGCCTACACCGTGGCGTGGCTGGATTCGATGGCTACCGGCGCTGCGCTCGGGCGTGGCGTCTTCTTCCGCGCCAACCACAGCGACGAGCCTGCCCCGTCCGGGCTGCCGCCTGAGCGGGTGCTGCCTTTCCTGCCGTTCACGCCGCCGGTCTCGCTGCTCAACCGGGTGAGCCTTGGCGTGTTCAACCGGCTTTATCGCTTCGCCCACCGGCAGCCGGTGCGCGATGCGTGCGTGCCGTTCCAGCCGTTCTTCTATCCGCTGGACCGCATTTCCGGCTGGAACCGGGCCTATGGACCGCGCGGCCTCAGGCAATTCCAGTGCGTGGTGCCCATGGCTGTCGCGCAGGAGGCTGTCGCGGACCTGCTGCGGGCCACCCACCGCGCTGGCGAGGCCTCATTCCTGACCGTGCTGAAACTGTTCGGGGATGTGCCGTCGCCGGGGCTGATGTCGTTCCCGATGGCTGGTGCGACGCTGACGCTGGATGTGCCCTATCGCGGGGCACGGACCGATGCCCTGCTGGCCGAGCTTGACAGGATCACGATGGCAGCGGGCGGGCGCGTCAACCCCTACAAGGATGCCCGCATGCCGGCAGCGGTGTTCCGGGCCTCGTTCCCGCAATGGCAGGATTTCGCCCGGCACATCGACCCTGCTTTCATGTCGAACTTCTGGCGACGCGTGGCCGGCCCCGTTTGACGGCCGGCGGTTGCCGGGCATGCTGCCAAGGCAGCACACCCCGCCTGTCTCACTTCACCGCGACCTTGCGCAGGTAGTCGGTCACGATCCGGGCGACACCGCGCGACAGCAGGTCATCGAAGGCATCGCAGAAGCGGTCGACATCGGCGCGCGTGGCGATCAGCGGCGGCTCGAGGCGGATGACGTTGCGGTTGTATTCGGTGAAGGCCACCAGCGTGTCGTAGTCCTTCAGCAGAAGTGCGCCGACGAAGCCGCAGAGCGAACCCTTCAGCTTGTCATCGAGCAGGGCCACCATGTGCTTCAAGCCGAAGGGCAGCGTCTCGGACACGTCGTTGAACTCGACGCCGACCATGAAGCCTTTGCCGCGCACGTCCTTGATCAGGGTCGGATGTTTGGCCTTGATGGCTTTGAGGCGGGCGATCAGGTGCGCGCCCTGCCGCTCGGCATTGCCGATCAGGTCCTCGTCATAGAGGATGTTGAGGCCCTCGATGGCCGAGATGCAGGCCTCGCCGATGCCGCCGAAGGTGGCCGGTCCGTGGATCAGCGCGGTCTTGGGCTTGCCGTAGGCCTTCATGTAGACCTCACGGCGGGCGATCATCGCGGCCATCGCCGATTTCGAGCCGCCGAGCGACTTGGCCAGCGCCGTCACGTCGGGGATCACGCCATGTTCCTCGAAGGCGAAGAAGCGGCCCGTGCGACCCAGCCCGCACTGCACCTCATCGGCCACCCAGAGCACGCCATGCTTGTCGCACAAGCGGCGCAGGTCCTGCCAGAATGCGGTCGGGGCTTCGATGATGCCGCCGCCGCCCTGGATGGTTTCGAGCACGATGATGCCAATGGACGGGTCGCCTTCGATGGCCCTGCGGATGGCATCGATGTCGCCGAACGGCACCTTGATGCGGTTGTCGACCAGCGCGAACTGCTGCTGGTAGAGCACGGAATCGGTGATCGACAGCGCACCCTTGGTCTTGCCGTGGAAGGCGTTGGCGGCATAGATGATCTTCGATTTCGCCGGTCCCTGCGCCTGCTCTGCCACCTTGATGGCAGCTTCCATCGCTTCCGAGCCCGAGGAGCCGAGGAACACCATGTCGAGATCGCCCGGTGCGATCTGGGCGAGGTTGTGGGCCAGCGCCGCCGCATATTGCGACATGAAGGCCATGCAGATCTCGTGACGGTTCTCGTCCGCGAAGCGCTTGCGAGCGGCCAGGATGCGCGGGTGGTTGTGGCCGAACGCCACCGAGCCGAAGCCGCCGAAGAAATCGAGGATGCGGCGACCATCGCGGGTCACGTAATGCATGCCCTCGGCATGGTCGATCAGCACCTTGTCGAAGCCGAGCAGCTTGAGAAAATGCACCTGGCCGGGGTTGAGATGGGCCGTGAACAATTCCTTGACCCGGCCCACATCAAGAGCCTTGGCATCCTCGACGCTGAGCAGGGCAGGGCGCTGGACCAGGGAGCCGGCTTCATGGTCGGCATAGGCGGCAAGGCTCATGGACATATCCTTACAAGGAGGGTGATCTGGCAATGATCAGGCGTCAGGCGGCCAGCCGGGCGCTGGCAAGATTGCTGCGGTATTCCGTGTAGGCGGCCACCAGCATGTCGCTGTCGTTGTAGCGCGGCGTCCAGCCCAGTTCGCGGCGGGCTTTCGAGGTGTCGAGGATGCAGACCTCGTCGGCGATCAGATACTGCTCGGGGTCCATCAACGGCCGGTTGATCAGATCGAGCGCATCGAGCGTGCGCTTGACCGCCCAGGCCGGCGTCGGCAGCAGGATCGACTTGCTGCCGGCGTGGCGGATGAGATCGCCCAGCAACTGCCGCACCGGGGGCGGATTGTCCGAGCCCAGGTTGTAGGCGCTGTTGGGCATGCCGGCGCGCCAGGCGGCCTGCGCTGCGGAGGCGCAATCATAGACCGAGATGAACTGGTAAGGATTCTTGCCCGAGCCGATCATCGGCACGGGCAGGTTCATGTCGATCAGCTTGAACAGTTTGGACAGGATGCCGAGGCGGCCCGGGCCGATGATCAGGCGGGGCCGGAAGATCGAGATGCGGAAGCCTTTGGCGCGATACTGATCGCAGAGCTTCTCGGTGGCGAGCTTGCTCAGGCCATATTCGCCCAGCGGGGCGGCCGGATGATCCTCGGTCTGGGGCACGCTGACCGAATGGCCATAGATCATGTCGGTGGTGAACTGCACGAGCTGGCGCGCGCCGCGCCCTTCCATCCAGGCGAGGATATGGCGGGTCCCGTCATAATTCACCGGCCAGAAGAACTCGTGGCGCTTGCCGCGTGGCATGATCGGCGACAGCATCTTGGCCGAGAGGTTGTAGACCACATCATCGGCCGCCAGCGGAATGGCGGTGAGGGTCACGGCATCGGTGACATCGACCCGGATGAAGCGGGCGTTGCGATAGATGGCATGGCCGCTCTTGTGGATGTCGGCCACGAGGACCTCCTCTCCCAGCGCGATCAGATCTGCCGCCAGGCGCTGTCCCACAAAGCCGTCGCCGCCGATGATGATGTGTTTCATGTGCCGTCAATCCTGTTTCAATCTGGCACAGGGCCAGGGTCAGCTCTGTGCGATCAGGATCGTGCCCGCAACGATCAGGCCAATGCCCACGAGGCGGGCGAGGCCGACATCTTCGGCGAAGAAGAAATAGCTGTAGGCCGCCACCACCACATAGGCGAGGCTGAGGAACGGGTAGGCATAGGAGAGCTGCACCTTGGAGAGCACAACCAGGTGCGAGGCCATGCTGACCACGAAGGTTGCGAGGCCAAGGAAGACGAAGGGGCTGAACACCACGCGGAACACGGTGACGATCAGCCCGTCGGCTCCGATGTCGAGCGCGCCGACGCTGTTCATGCCCTTCTTGAGCATGATCTGGGCCGCAGCATTGGTGAACACCGTGAACAGGATCAGCGGCAGAAAGGTGAGGGCGGGGACTGGATTTGGCATGGCTGGATCATACCATCGCGCCGATGCCGGGCCTCGCGCTTTCGTTTGGCAGCGTTAAGGCACCGGCGCTGTTTCAAGCCGCCGGTATCTGGCACCATCGCTCATCGTCATTGCGAGCGCAGCGACGCCATCCAGAAACGGTGCCAGGGTGCGCAAGATGGTGGCATCGTCAGGGTGCGTGTCGTCGCCAGCCGCTCCGTGGCGCATCCATGGTGCAGTGGATTGCTTCGCTGCGCTCGCAATGACGGGACCCGTGCCGTGTCTCATACACCTATCAGAGGCCAAGCAGCTTGCCGCTGCGCCGGCTGCCATCGCCGGCAATCTTGCCAAGGCGCTTGCCCGGCGTGGCGAAGCGGGTGGAGTTGCGCGCGAACAGCACGCCCGACGAGGTGGCGAGCACCGTGCTGATCGCTCCGGTAAGCGGATCGACGATGTCCACCACCGGATCGCCGGCCCGGATCATGTCGCCGGCAGCGCAGCGAAACACAACGATTCCGGCATGGGGTGCCGTCAGGGTCTCGGACTGGTCGAGCCGGGCGATCGTGCCTTCCTGCCCAGGCAGGGTGGGCGGGGTGCCGGCCAGCGCACCGGCATGACTGAGGAAGGCGATGATGGCCGCCGCGTCCGCCTTCGCCAGGGCGTGATCGACATCGGCCTGACCGCGCAGTTCGACCGTGACGGCATGGGCCGCGAGAGGCAGCGGCACATCCGGGAAGCGCGTGGCCAGCGACACCCATGGCCGGCTGAAGACCTCGTCGAACGGGTCGCCGCCCGAAACCTCGGCCACCAGTGTCGCCTTCGATCCCAGCCAGGCACCGAGCGGCGCGAAGACCCCGGCGGAGGTGGGGAGAGTGTAAAGGTGCATCGCTCCTTCGGCATCGCAGTGCAGGTCGAGCACCAGATCAGCGCCGAGGGCCAGGCCGACCAGTGTCTTCTTGAGCACTGCCACGGGAGTTTCGGCGGGCCAGGCGGCCAGTTCCTCGGCCATCGCGGCGCGAACCAGCGCGACATTCTGTGCCGGATCGCGGCCAAGCCTGTCCCGGACGCGTTCGGCTGTGCCCGGTTCGAGATCGGGGAAATCGCGGTTGAAATTGCTGCCATCGCCCAGCGCGAAACGGCCGATGGCATGGCCGAGCACGGTCTGGCCAAGCCCGAACGGATTGGCCACCGGCACGAGCACGATCTCGCCCCGCAGGGCTCCCTCGGTCTCGATGGCAGCAAGACGCTCGCGCAGATGAACGGCGCAGAGCATGCCGGGGATCTCGTCGGCATGGAGCGCGGCCTGGATGTAGACCTGAGGCCTCGCACCGGGCCTGCCGAAGCGATGCACCGTGAGGCTGTGGCTGGCACCGGGGCTCTGGAGGGGGAGAGGAAGGCTCGTCGTGATCATGCGGCTTCGGTTATACCATCGCGGCTCCTGCCGGCTAGGCCAGCGCGGCGCAATCGGAGACGGCTTTTCTGTTGACGGGGCGCAACCATGAACCGGCCGTCCTCATCCTGAGCCCGTCGAGGGATGGGGTCGCCACAATGCTATAGCAAAATCCTCGTCCTTCGACGGGCTCAGGATGAGGATTTGCACCAACGGCCCATACCGGCCCCTTGTCAGACAGGTCGCTGCATGCGCCTGCGCCATGGCCGGGAGCCCCTGTGCTGGCGCGGCAGAAGGGGCTTATGATCGGGGCTGCTGATTCCGGATCAGGCGGTGCCGCACGGGCCGGCCCGGCCGGATCCCCTTGCGTGATCGGGAGCCTGCCATGCCGGATGTCCAAGTCAATGGTGTCACCCTCAGCTACGAGGTGC
>JALORF010000211.1 GCA_025459195.1 Beijerinckiaceae bacterium | reverse complement strand
GGCCGAAACTTCCCACTCCATGGCGAAATCATGGGCGGGGTCCACCGAGCCATCGCGGGCCGGCAGATCGCGCACATGCCCGAAACTGGCGAGCACCTCATAGCTGCTGCCCAGGTATTTGTTGATGGTCTTCGCCTTGGCCGGCGATTCAACGATAACGAGTTGCATCTATTCCCTCACGTACACGCGCGAGGGTGGGGGGCGGCGGCCGCGTTCGTCAAGCAGCCAGCCGCCACCGTGACAATTGCGTCAGTCCGTCGGGCAGGCGGCGCCGAACATCACCACCGGCAACAGATCGCGTAGCAGCAGCGAAGCCGAAGGCGGATCCCGGTTGGAAAGCAGCACAAGGCTGATCTGATCGTCCGGGAACACCATGGTTTCGCTGTTTACGCCGGGCGTGCCGCCGTTGTGGCCGAACCAGCGATGACCGCGCACGTCACCGATGCCAAAGCCAAAACCGTAAGATCGTGGTGGCAGGCCGGGAGGAGGCGGCACTGCGATCTGGGACGAAACAAGTTGATCGCGCATGGCCGCACTGGTCAGCTTGCCGGCCATGAGGGCCGCAAAGAAACGTTGCATGTCGGGTGCGGAGCTGGAGCTGCCGCCAGCGGGTTCCCCGCGCAACGCGGCTTCCTGCGATGGCCGCAAGGGGCCGGGCGGCGGCATCATCATGCCGGGGGGTGGACCGCCGGGGCCAGGGCCCGCACCAGGCGGAGGAGCGACGCGCGGCGGCGGACCCATCATCATGTCCGGTTCAAGTTCCGGCAGATTGGTCATGCCGACGGCACGCATTGCCGGCGGCCCACCGACAAGGCCGGAATGGGTCATCCCGGCCGGCGCAAACACATGCTTGGCCAGATAGTCGCCAAATTGCTCGCCAGAAACCCGCTCAACCATGAGGCCAAGCAACAGGAAGCCCGTGTTGCTGTACTCAAATCGCGATCCGGGCAGGAAGGCCGGCTTGTCTGATGCCACCAGCGGTAGCAGGTCGCTTACGCTGCGCGCCCGTTCCAGTGCCGGCAGGTTCTCCGGCACAAAGAAATTGCCCAGACCGCTGCTATGGGTAAGCAATTGGCGCACGGTAACGGCGGCGGCTTCCGGGGTCAGTCCGGCAACATGGCGGCCTACCGGATCATCGAGGCCGACCTTGCCCGCATCGATCAGCTGCGCAACCGCTATGGCCGTAAACATCTTGCCAGCCGAACCCAGATTGAACTGGGTGTCGTCAGTGATGTCAGCGGTGCTCGGCCCGGCCATCTGGCCGGTGCTGTGGGTGATGGTTCCGCCTGGCCTGGCAATCGAGATGACGCCCGAATAATTGTTGCGCCGGGCCAGTTTCACCACGCACGCACGCAGCGTTGCATCATCGGGCGCTGCCCCAGCTGTGGGTCGCGGCTGGGCGAATGCGGTGGCGGCCGCCACCATCATCAGGCTGGCCGCCATTGGCAGGATCGGGTTGGGCACGGGCTTTTGCTTTCCTTTTTCGAGGGCCCTCGCGGGACAGAAAGCCTCATGGCAGCGCCACAACTTCAATAGCTACGGCTGTAATTGAATATGTTATTGCCGCAGCCGTTCGCTTCAAGGAAGGCCCATGCAAGACGAGATGTGCATCACCAGCGCCGCTGCCGCTGCCGTATTCGCAATCGATCGACAGCGTCGCCTTGTCGAGTCGTTGATCGGCTCGGCCATGACCTTGTCGGCCCTTGCCCGCGCCGTGGAGATGCCACTCAGTCTGGCGCACTACCATGTCGCTCGGCTATTGGCGTTAGGGTTGATCGAAATCGAGCGTGAAGAGCGGCGCGCCGGCCGCGCGGTCAAACATTATCGCGCCGCCGCATGGCGCTTTTTCGTTCCAGCGGAGCTCCTGCCAGGCCTGCCAAGTGCCGGCCTCAACCAGCGTATGCGGGCCGCCCTTGATGAACATCTGGTCCGCAGCCTCGAAGGCATGATTTTCGGTCACGATGGTAAATTCGTTTCCATGCAGCTGCGGAGGCGCGGCAACCAGAACGGCAACAGCATGGAGCTTTGGCTCGACATCGGTCTTTCCCGCGCCGACTCCGCGCAACTGATGGCCGAGCTACGCGGTGTGGTCGACCGTTATCGCACGCGGGGGTCGCCAACTGAGCCGCAGCATCTTGTCCACGTTGCGATGGCGAGGCTTTGACTGACAACGTCACCCCAACGCCACCCGCGCGCCGGCGTGGCGCACGATCACCCCTTCCAGTTCCAGGTCCAGCAGCACGCTCGCCACCTGCGCCGCCGGCAGGGCGGAGAGTCGGATGAGGTCGTCGATGGGGCGGTGGGGGAGAGGAGGGCGAGCAGCGCCGTGAGGGCGCTCAGCCGCCCCTTGGATAGGCCGTCACCAATCGTGGCCGGTCATCGCTGGCGTCGATGATCCACACGCTGGTGATGCACGGGTCGCGGCCATCGGGGGAGGTCAGCGCGCAATGCACGACGAACTTGCGGCCGTGGGGGTTGGCTTGTTTCTGCGCAACGGGGTGGCGCTGCGGGTGCTGGGCCAGGCTGGCGGCCAGCGTTTCGGCATTGAAGCCGTGATCGTGAAAGAAGCGCGCCTTGCCGCCGTTTTGCTGGTGGGCGGCATTGAGCAGATAGGCGCTGATCTTGCGCGGATCGACGAACGCGGCTTCCGCGCCGGGCAGGCGGGTCATGCGATCTGGCTAAGCTCGACCGTTACCACGGCGTGCACAGGCTCGATGAATTCCACCTCGCACGCCTTGCCATCGCCATAGACCGCAACTACCACGCCCTCCGCTCCGGCCGGGATGGTGACGCCATCGGCCACGACGTCCACACGCAGCCGCACCGACTCGAGTTCGGCGGGCGTGGCCCGGTGGTGAGCGGGGAAATGCGCGATATTCATTTGCGCTTTATAGCATGGCTTGCGGGGTGGGGCCAAATGCCTACCGCCGCATCAATTAGGGCAGTATTGCGCGCGGTAGCCCTGCCATTCGGCGTCCACGGCGGCAGCGCCGCGTTTGCTCACCATTTCGGCATATTGGGCGTCCAGCAATTGCAGCTGCTCGATCCGCACCATTTCAAAGCCGGCGCTGCCCTCTGCCTGCCGGACGACGATATACCCGCACGCACGCTGACTGTTGACGAACCGGGCATCCCAATCAAAGGCGGCATAGCTGCCCGTCGGCACGCCGGGTGGATTCTTGGTCCAGGTCAGTTTGCGTTCGCTTCGGCTCACGGCTGGGCCCAGCTCAGCGGCAGCGCGCTGCTGGGCGGCCTTGAAGGCATCGATGGGCTGTTCAGCGCGCAGGCCAGCGGATTGCAGCGCGTGCGCAGCGGCGATCTGGCCGCCATCGACCAGATCGAAATAGCGGGTGACAAAGGCGCGCGCTTCGGCCTCCAGCGCTTCGGATGGAAGCCAGCCGGGTTCCGAAACGCTGGTGATGTTGACCTGACGCGGGCCGGCGGGTGGCGGCGGCACCTGATACGGGGTGGCGGCCACTTGTGATGACAGGCCAATAAACGTCAGCGCAATCAAGCAGTTCAGGCGCAGCATTTCAGGCTTCCTCTTTTTCACCCCAACGCCACCCGCGCCCCGGCATGGCGCACGATCACGCCTTCCAGTTCCAGGTCCAGCAGCACGCTCGCCACCTGGGCGGCGGGGAGGGCGGA
>JALORF010000003.1 GCA_025459195.1 Beijerinckiaceae bacterium | reverse complement strand
GCGATGTAGCGCGCGTTGCGGAACTCCTTCATGTTCTGCACGTGGTCCCAGTGCAGATGCGTGAAGATCACCGCATCGATCTCGTCCGGGTGGACGCCGAGCTTCTCCACAAGGTGCTTGTGCACCTCGGTGCAGCCGCGCTTCTCGCACTTGTGGTGGTATTTCGTGGCCCTGGCCTCGTCGCACAGGCCGGTGTCGATCAGGATCTTGTGCTCGCCGGTGTCGACATAATAGCAGTAGACCGGGTTCCATATCTTCTTGCCGGCCGGCCCCTTCCAGAAAATGTAGGTGCCGAGGTCGGCCTCAAGCCAGCCCGTGTTGATGGGGTAGATCTTCGTCTCGGCAATGCCCATGGTCGTCTCCGGATGCAACACGCTAGTTATGTATGCAATGAAGATCGCCTGTCTAGCTGAATATGGCCGTGCCGCCGCTGTTTTTGCCTTCGAGCCTTAGCCGGGCGGCTCAGTTGACCGCCAGAACCCGCAGAAAGCTCGCGGTCATATGCCGGCGCATGCCGTCCGAAGCGCGCTCCGAATCGGCCGAGAAGATGGTCTGCAGCAATTCCTCGTGGCTGGCGGCCGAGGCGATCAGGTCGGCCCGCGTGGCAAACTTCTTGGCGCGGAAAGGACCAGTGCGGCGGCGGAAATCGACAGCGAGATTCTCGATATAGGTGTTGCGTGTCGCCCGGTAGATCAGGAAATGCAGCGCCTCGTTGGCCTTGAGGTAGCGCAGCCTGTCGCCGGACTCGGCGGCGGCAAGGCACTCGGCCTGAGCTGTCTCCAGCTCGGCGCGCGCCAGCAAGGTCAGCCTTTGGGCCGCCAAGCCGGCGCAAAGTGCCTCGATCTCGTGCATGGCCTCGAACATCTGGGCCAGTTCCTCGCGGCTGTAATGCGCCACACGCACGCCGCGCTTGTCGCCGCCCACCAGCACGCCCTGGGCCAGGAGCCGGCTCAGCGCCTCGCGGACCGGCGTGCGCGACACACCGAAGCGCGCCGCAAGGCCGGTCTCATCGAGCTTGTCGGCGGGGCCGAGTTCACCGATCGCGATATCCTCAAGCAGGGCGGACTCGATGCGTGCCGACGTCGTTTCCCGGCCGGGGGATGGGCTGTCCATGGTGCTGTCGTCTCCGTCGCGAGCGCTCGATCCTAGCATGGGCGGACGTGCGTTCAAACCACCTCCGCGTGTCATGCATAAAAACAATTGACTATGTATACAACAAGCACCTAGCTTCCGTGCAAATGAGCAGTGCGGCATGACCGACCCTGCCGATGAGGGAGAGCATGCCGGACATTCGCATCGAGAACCTGCGCAAGGCCTATGGTGATGTCGCCGTCATCGAGGACCTGAACCTGTGCATGGCTGATGGCGAGTTCACCGTGCTCGTTGGCCCTTCGGGCTGTGGCAAGTCCACCACGCTGCGCATGATCGCAGGGCTCGAAAGCTGCACCGGCGGCGCGATCCTGATCGGCGGCCGCGATGTGACGCGGCTTGAGCCGCGCGAGCGCGACCTGGCCATGGTGTTCCAGGACTATGCGCTCTACCCCCACATGAACGTGGCGAAGAACATGTCCTTCGCACTCAGGCTGGCGCGCTATCCCAAGGCCGAGATCGACAGGCGCGTGCGCGAGGTGGCGGAGACGCTCGACCTGACGGCCTATCTGGCACGCAAGCCCGCCGAGCTTTCGGGCGGCCAGCGCCAGCGCGTCGCCATGGGCCGGGCGCTGGTGCGCGATGCCGGCACCTTCCTGTTCGATGAGCCGCTGTCCAATCTCGACGCCAAGTTGCGCGGGCACATGCGGGCGGAACTGGCCCTGATGAGCCGGCGCATCCGCAAGAACATGATCTACGTCACGCACGACCAGGTCGAGGCGATGACACTGGGCGACCGCATCGTGGTGATGCGCCATGGCAAGATCATGCAGGCCGGCCCGCCGGCAGAGCTCTACCGCAAGCCTGCGAACCGTTTCGTGGCCGGCTTCATCGGCTCGCCGACCATGAACTTCCTGAAGGGCGAACTGGTCGAGGAGGATGGCCGGTTGCGCGTCGATGGTGCCGGGTTTTCGATCCCTTTGCCGGCCGAACGTGCGGCCAGGCTGCAAGGCTCGGCGCGGCGCGCCGTCGAAGTCGGCATCCGGCCATCGGGCTTCACGCCGGCTGATGGCCCGGACGCGTTGCAACTGCCGGTGATCCTTGCCGAGTATCTCGGCACACAGTCGATCGTGATGTCCGAAATGGGCGGGGCGAGGGTCACCATCGAGTTGATGGGCTCGGAACCGATCGCGACGGGAGGCACGCGCATGTTCCGCATCGAAGACAAGGACGTGCACCTGTTCGACATCGAAACCGAGCAGGCACTTTAGGGCTGGAATGCAACCACTATCACGGCCCCCCGCGAACGGGCGGCCAGCATCTGGGAGGATGGCATGGATTTGAGACGTTTCAGTGTGAAGGCTGCCCTGTTGGCGAGCGCGCTCGCCACAGCCGGCATGGCGGCTGGCGCGGGCCCGGCCATGGCGTCGGAAGCCGCCTACAAGCCTTATGCGGGCACACGGCTGGTGGTGAACTTCCCGGCGCACCCGCATTACACCGCCGTGCGCAAGGTGCTGCCGGAGTTCACGCGGCAGACCGGCATCCAGGTCGAGGTCGACCAGCTTGAATTCCTCAAGATGCGCGAGAAGCAGACACTGGAGCTGACCAAGGCGCGCGGTGATTATGACCTGATCTCCTATGTCGTGTTCTCGAAGGCGGACTATGTGTTTGCCGACCAGCTCGAGAACCTGGCGCGCTACTTCATGAACCCGAAGCTCGCGGATCCGGCCTACGATGCGGAGGACCTGATCGACGGCTACGTCCAGAACATCGGCGTGGCGGGCGGCAAGAAGGGCTATCTGCCCGGCCCCACCGGCTCGCTGTTCGGGGTCCCTTTCGGCGCTGAAACCTCGGTCCTGTTCTATCGCAAGGACATCTTCGAGAAGCACAAGCTGACCCCGCCGCAGACCTATACCGAGTTCCTCGATCTGGCCTGCAAGATCCCGCAGCTTGAACCGGGCATGGGGGGCGTTGCCATGCGCGCGGCCTCCGGCCACCATGCGGCGCATGCCTTCCTGCTGCATCTGGCCCCGCTTGGCGGGCGCATCTTCGATGACCAGTGGAATCCGATCGTCAACAACGAGCAGGGCGTTGCTGCCGCCAGGGCGCTGAAGACCATGATCGATTGCGGCGTGAAGGGCTCGCAGGTGTTCGGTCCGGCCGAAGCGGCCGCCTCGTTCGCGCAAGGCACGTCGGCCATGTTCCTGGACAGCACGGTCTATGCGGCCGGCTTCGAAAACCCCGCCAACAGCAAGGTTGTCGGCAAGGTCGGCTGGGTGAAGCATCCTGCCGGTGTCCGGCGCGGTTCGCAGACGGGCGGGTTCGGCATCGCCATCCCCAAGAACGCCAAGAACAAGGAAGCGGCCTTCCTGCTGATGCAGTGGCTGACCTCGAAGGAGGCCGACCTCAAGATCGCGCTGGAAGGCGGCAACCCGTCGCGCTTCTCGACCCATGCCAACGCGGCCTTGAATGCCAAGTTCCCCTATTCCGCAGCCTTCGGCGAAGCGCTCAAGGATGCCGATCCGGACTGGCGGCCGATCATCCCGCCATGGGGCAAGATCAACGCCGATCTCGGCACCACCCTGTCCAAGGTGCTGACAGAGAATGCCGACATCAAGGCCAGCCTCGATGGTGTCGCCACGCGGACCCGTGCCGAAATGCAGGCCGCCGGCTACTACACCTGGCGCAAGTAAGGCCTGACGCAAGGCCCGGACCGTTGATGAAACCTGGACGCGGCGCGCTGGTCATGCTCGCCGCGTCGCTGCCCCCGAAAGGCCAAGAGTGAGTGTCGCGACGGCCAACCGGCTGACCCCTTACCTGTTCCTGGCGCCGGCGCTGGTGATCCTGCTTGGCGCGCTGGTCTATCCGATCATCTACGTGATCTATGCCAGCTTCCTGGACTGGAACCCGAGCCAGCGCATCGGCGAAGCCAGCTTCGTGGGGCTCAGGAACTATGCCAAGCTCCTGTCCGACGCCGCCTTCCTCGAAAGCCTGCGCGTCACGCTCGCCTTTGCGGCGATCGTGGTATCGGTGGAGATGGTGCTCGGGGTCGGCCTCGCGCTCTTGCTCGACCGCAACATGAAGGGGCTGACGGTGCTGCGCACTGTCTTCATCCTGCCGATGATGATTGCGCCGATCGTCGTGGGCCTGATGTGGCGCTACATGTATCATCCCACCATCGGCATCTTCAACCGGACGCTAAACTCGCTCGGGCTGGAGCCTGTGCCCTGGCTGTCGGACAGTTCCTGGGCCTTTGCCGCCGTCATCATCGCCGATGTCTGGCAATGGACGCCGTTCATCTTCATCCTGTCGCTGGCGGCGCTGCAATCGCTGCCGAAATCGGCGCTGGAAGCGGCACGCATCGATGGCGCGCGCGGCTGGCAGGCCATCCTCTACATCAAGCTGCCCCTGATGCTGCCGGTGCTGATTGTCACGATGCTGCTCAGGCTGATCGACGCCTTCAAGGTGCTGGAGGTCATTCTGGTGATGACCAATGGCGGGCCGGGGCTGTCGACCGAGATCCTGTCGCTGCGCATCAACCGCACGGCATCCGAGTTCCGGGCGCTCGGCGAGGCTGCGGCCATGTCCAACATCCTGTTGCTGGTGCTCATGGCGTTGACGCTTGCCATGTTCCTCTACACCAAGGCCAGTGAAGCGCGCAGCCGCCGCCTGGCCGCCGCTCAGGAGCCCGCAACGTGACCCAGACCGAGAAGCAGAGCCCGGCCTTCTACGCCCTGCTGGTGGCGCTGGTCATCATGGCGGTCGGGCCGATCCTGCTGATGCTGGCCACATCGCTGAAGCTCAACGTCGACATCATGTCGGATGTGGGCGGCCTGATCTTCATGCCGACGCTGCGCAACTACGAGACGGCCCTGTGCGATCTGCTCTGGTATGAGCCGGCGGGCCTTGCCTCCTGCGACCCCACCTTCGGGCGGGCGCTGGTCAACTCGCTGGTGATCTGTCTTGTTTCGACCGCGCTGACGCTGGTGATCGGCTGCATGGCCGCCTATGCGCTGGTGCGCTTCCGTTTCATGGGACGCGACACGGTTTCGCTCTCGACGCTGCTGATGCGCATGGTGCCGCCTGCCGTGCTGCTGGTGCCGGTGTTCGGCATCTGGACCTTCCAGTTCGGCATCAGCGGCACACGCACCGGCATCATCCTGATCTATGTCGCGATGAACCTGCCCTTCGTGATCTGGATCCTGCAGAGCTTCATCGTGCAGGTGCCGGTTCAGCTTGAGGAAGCGGCGCGGATGGATGGTGCCGGCCCGTTCCAGGTCTTCTTCCTTGTGGTGCTGCCGCTGGTCAAACCCGGCCTGGCGGCGGCGGCCATCTTCACCTTCCGCATCGGCTGGAACGAGTTCCTGCTGGCCAACGCCCTGTCGGACCGCAACACGCGCACGGTGCCTGTCACCATTGTCAACAGCCTGACCGAATACAACATCGACTGGGGTGTGATCATGGCCACTGGCATGCTGCTGGCCGTGCCGCCGATCCTGTTCACCTTCGTCGCCTCACGCCAGATCATCACCGGCATGACCGCTGGCGCGGTCAAGGGCTGACAGGTGCAGCCTGTCCGGCCCGTCGTGGCGCTGATCGCCACGCTGGACACCAAAGCCGCTGAGGCCGCCTTTCTGGCACGCGCGCTGGAGCGGTGCGGCCTTGGCGTGGCGCTGGTCGACATCAGCCTTGGTGCCGAAGGGGCGGTCTGGCAAGGCGAGCGCAAGCTGGCCGGGATGGCGCAGGTGACGACGCGGGCGACCGGCGATCTGGCGGCGCTGGTGGCGGGCGGCGCAGCAGCCGTCATCGGCCTTGGCGGCGGCACAGGCGGCGAGATGGCCCTGGCGCTGATGCAGAACCAGCCGATGGACCTGCCGCAGGTGATGGTCACCACCCTGCCCTTCGATCCGCGCCCCGCCCTGGCCAGTGCCGGCATCATCCTCGTGCCGACGCTGGCGGACATTGCCGGGCTCAACCACGCCCTGCGCCAGACGCTTGGCCGGGCGGCGGCCATGGTTGCAGCGCTGGTCGCCGAGGCCGGGGCCGAGCGCCCGGTCGCGTCATCGACCGGGGTGGCGCTCACCGCGCTGGGCGCGACGCAAGGGGTGGCGGATGGCATCGCCGCCGGCCTGCGCGATGCAGGGCATGAACCCACCCTGTTCCACGCCAACGGCTATGGTGGGGCTGCCTATGTCCGCATGGCCAGCGAGGGGCGTTTTCGCGCGTTGGTGGATGCAACCCCGCATGAGCTCACGCGCCTCATGCTCGGCGGCGCGCATGTCGCCATGCCGGAGCGCTTCAGCATTGCGGTCGCGCGGGCCATGCCGGTGCTGCTGCTGCCGGGCGCGCTGAATTTCATCGGGCTCGGTGCCTTGCGCGATGTGCCCGCCGATCTGCTTGGGCGCCCGCACTATGCCCATTCCGGCCATTTCACCCATGTGAAAGTGACGCATGACGAGATGGCGGCTCTGGCCCGTGCCCTTGCAGCCGCGCTCATGCCCGCCGCAGCCCCGGTCGCGGTGCTCGTGCCGATGGGCGGCTTTTCGCATCAGGACGCACCCGGCGGGGCCATCGAGGATGAGGCGCTGCGGCGCGTCTTTCTGGAGGCGATGCAGGCCAGCCTGCGCCCCGGCATCAGCCTCAAGGTGCTCGACAGCCACATCAATCACCCGGCCACGGCCGCCAGCGCGCTGGCTGAACTCGCCGCCTTCAATCTCTGAGCCACAGGAAACCCGCCATGCTCGATCCACTGGACATCGAAAGCCGCAAGGACACGCTGATCTGGGCGGCGCGGCGCTGCTTCGATCTGAGGCTTCAGACCAACGCGGGCGGCAACCTCTCGCTACGGTTGGGGGGCGGGAGCGCCATTCTGATCAAGCCGTCCGGCATCGGCTTCAACGAATGCTCCCGCGACAACCTGCAGGTGGTGCATCTCGACGGACGGCTGGAGCCGTCCCCGTTCAAGCCTTCCAAGGACCTCGATTTCCATCTCGATCTTTATCGAATCCGGCCCGACATCCACGCCATCGTGCATTGCCACAGCCCCTGGGCCACCGGCTATGCCAGCGCGGGGCTCGAGATTCCCTGCCTCACCGTGCAGACCATCGAGAAGATCGGCCGCATGCCGCTGATCCCGCTCTCAAGCAATGGCGGGCCGCAGACCGAGGTCGAGATCAGCCCGGTGTTTCGGGATCCGGCGATCCGGGCGGCGGTTCTGGCCAATCATGGCACGATCGGCGTCGGCAAGACGATGATGGAGGCGCAATACCTCGCCGAGATCATCGAAGAAACCGCGCAGATCGCCTTCATCCGCGATGCGCTCAGCTTCGTGCATGCTGGCGGGCGACCCGACCTGCCGCAATTCGGAACCGCCCGCGATGCGCGCGCAGCGCTGGACAGCGCCGGGGCCGCAACCCGCGCCGGATGACCAGCAAGACGCCGCGCCGCGCAGCCGTCTGTGTGAACCGTCTCCGGCTTGCCAAAGGCCGCTTGGTTTGCGTGGCGCGGCAATGGCTGGCCGCTCAAGCAAGGCCTCGTCGCAGGCCGGCCCGCCGCACCACGGCCTGCGAACGGTTGCCACCTATTCTGGCGGCGTTCCGTGGGTGTGGAAGCTGTCGATGGTCTTCAGACCCCAGGCCTGACCTTTCTTGCGCTCCGTTTCGGTCCAGGTCACGGTCTGCCAATCGGGATCGAGAATGAGGCGCGCACCTGCATTGGCGATCTCGATCCGGTTGCCGGCCGGCTCATAGACATACAGGAAGAAGGTCTGCTGCACGGCGTGCTTGTGCGGGCCGGTCTCGATATGCACGCCGTGTTCGAGAAAGACATCCGCCGCCTGCAGCACCTGCTCGCGCTGGTCCACCGCATAGGTCATATGGTGGAAGCGGCCCCGTGCAGTCGTCTTGTCGCGCGTGTAGGCGATGTCATAGCTCTTGTTGTTGACGGTGAACCAGCAACCGCCGACCTCGCCGCTGTCGAGCACGATCTGCTCGGTCACCCTGCTTCCCAGCGCGCGCGGCATGAAGGCGCGGATCGCATCAACATCCTGCGCCAACAGGTTGAGATGATCGAGGCGGCGCACGCCGCATCCGCGCCCGTGGAAGCGCTGCGCCTGGTTCTTGAGGGCGGGCCGTTCCGCTTCAGGCGCCGCGTATTTCACGGTTTCGAAGTAGATCTCGAAGATGTGGCCATCGGGATCATGGAAGCGGAAGGCCTTGCCATGGCCGAGGTCGCCATCGGTCCAGCCCAGGCCCGCCCCCATCGCCTCGATGGCAGCAACACGGCGCATCAGTCCTGCCTCGCTGCTTGCGCGATAGCCGACATGCCCCACGCCGGTGGTGTGCGAGGCCGTCAGTTTCAGCGTGTGGAACTCGTAATCGTCATAGGCCCTGAGATAGACCGAGCCGCCATCGCGGCCGCTTTCGGTGAGACCAAGGACATTGACGAAGAAGTCGAGGCTCGCTTCGGGCTTGTTGGTCAACAACTCCACATGCGCCAGATGAGCGATGTCGAAGCATGGTTCAGGGATCATCTTGCGGTCCTTGCGGGCGTGGGGTCAGGTTCATTGCAGCCACCGCACCAGACCGAGGGCAAGCGTCGGGAAAGCAAACACGAGCCCCAGCCGGATCGCATCGGACAGCACATAAGGCAGCACGCCGCGATAGGTGGCGGTGATGGGAATGGTCCGCGCAATGGCCGAGACCACGAAGACGTTGAGGCCGATGGGGGGCGCAGTCAGCCCGATGCCGACCACGATGAGCACGAGGATGCCGAACCAGATCGCCACCTCATCCGGGCCAAGACCGAAATCGAGCGCCTGCACCACGGGAAAGAAGATCGGCAATGTCAGGATGATCATGGCCAGTTCGTCCATCACCGCTCCAAGCACGATGTAGGTCGCCAGAAGCAGCGCCAGCACGAACAGGGGTGACAGGCCCAGACCCCCGATCCATTCGGCCAGAGCGGTCGGCATCTGGGTCAGCGCCAGGAACGCATTGAAAACCTCGCCGCCGAGCAGGATCAGCAGGATCATCGCAGTGGTCTCCGCTGTGACGCGAAGACTGCCCGCGACCCCTTTCCAGTCCAGCTTGCGCGCACCAAGGCCAACGAGCAGCATGGCGACGGCACCCACCGAGGCACCCTCGGTGGGTGTGAAGATGCCGCCATAGATGCCGCCAAGCACAAGTCCGGCCACGGCGATGGTTGGCCAGATCGCCAGCAGGGCCGGCCAGCGCGCAGCCCAGGGCTGGCGTGGTTGCAGGGGCGCGAGGTCCGGGTTGCGGTGCACGACGATGGCAATCGTGATGAGGTAGAAGGCGGTCGCCATCAGGCCCGGCACGAGGGCAGCCTGAAACAGTTTCAGGATGTTCTGCTCTGTGGAGATGGCATAGACGACGAGCACAACCGAGGGTGGGATGAGGATGCCGAGCGTGCCGCCGGCAGCAATGGTTCCGGTGGCCAGCGAGCCGGCATAGCCATAGCGCAACAATTCGGGCAGCGCGGAGCGGCCGAACGTGGCTGTTGTCGCGACGGACGAGCCGCAGATGGCACCAAAGCCTGTGCAGGCTCCAATGACAGCCATGGCCAGCCCGCCGCGCCTGTGACCGAGGCAAGCGCTCGCCGCCTTGAACAGATCGCGCGCAATGCCGGAACGCTCGGCCAGCGCGCCCATCAGGATGAAGAGCGGGATGACCGTCAGCGTGTAGTTCGCGAACAGGAAATAGGGCGTGGTCTTCATGTAGTTGAGCAGGTTCGGCAGGCTCGACATCGAGACATAGCCGCCGAGGCCAACGACAAGCATCGCCATGCCGATCGGCATGCGCAGCATCATCAGGCCGATCATCACGCCAAAGCCTGCCAGCGCCGCCGCATTGCCACTCATGTCGGCCTCCGCACAAGGCGAAGCCCCACGACCAGCGCGGTGGCTGCCAGAACGGCCAGCAAGGCAGCGCAGATGCCGATTGCCCACCAGATGTTGAGCCCGCTGATCATCAGCGTGGTCCCGCTGCGCAGTTGATCGAGCGCACCCAGGGCCAGGCGCCATGCCAGCACGATACAGATCGCAGCAAACAACAGGTCCCACGCAGCATCGAGACGATTGCGCCAGCGCTCCGGCAGCCCGCTGCTGAACGTATCCACCGCGATGTTCCCGCGCACGGCAATGCACAGCGGAAAACAGCAGAAGGCGACCACGGCAGCGGCGGTCTGCACGAACTCGAAATCGCCCTCGATGCCCTCCCCCAGCAGCCAGCGCATCATCACGCTTGTGGTGACAAACCCGGCGATGGCGAGCAAAAGCCCGCCACCCATGAGCGCAAGTGTGCGGGCAATGCCGCCCAGCACCGGCCCGGCATTGACATCCTCCCGAGGGGTCTGCGGGTTCATGTCAGGCGGCTGCGTCGTACTTGGAAATCAGGGCCTTGGCATCGGCCAGCAGATTGTCGCCGTTGATGCCCTTGTCGCGCATCGCCTTGAGCCAGCCTGCCGTGACGGGCTCGCACGCCTTCTGCCAGCGCTGGACCTCGTCGCTGGCAAGTTCCACGACCTTGTTGCCGCGCTTGGTCGCCAGATCGGCCACCTTCGGCGCGACATTGTCGAACATGGCGGCGACCATGGCGGTCGCGACCTGACCTGAGTTGGCATCGATGACGCGTTTCAGCTCCGGCGCCAGCCCCTCATAGCGCGCCTTGTTCATGCCCAGCACGAATGTCGATGTGTAGAAGGTCGGAGTGCCGGGAAAGCCGGTGTGGTTCTTGACCAGCTCGTGGACCTTGATCGAGGGCACGATCTCCCAGGGGATGACCGCCCCGTCAATGATGCGTTGGGCAATCGCTTCGGGCACCTGTGGCACCGGCATGCCCACAGCCGTTGCGCCGAGCGCACGCAGGCCTTCGCCGGCAAGGCGGGTTGGAAAGCGCAGTTTCAGACCCTTCATGTCCTCCAGTTTGGTGACGGGGCGATTGGCATGGATCAGGCCGCCATCATGCGCCCAGAAGCAGATCGGGTGGATCTCCCGGAACTCCTGCGCAAGGTGCTTCTGCGAAAATTCCTGAAGGGCTCGCGAATTGCTCATCGCCCGCTTTGCCGCAACGAATGGCAGCTCGAACACCTCGCTCAGCGGGAAGCGGTTGGCCGTGTAGCCCGGCAACGTCCAGACAAGATCGACGACCCCATCGCGTGCCTGGTCGAAAAGCTGGGGCGGTGCGCCGCCAAGCTGCATCGAGGGAAAGACATCGATCTTGATGCGGCCGCCCGATTCAGCCTCCACCTTTTTCGACCACGGAACGAGGAACTCGCGGTGTCCTGGCGAGACCCCTCCCATGAAGTGATGCAGGCGCATCGAGACCTCCTGCGCTCCGGCGCGCGTGGCGCGCAGGACGGCGGGCATGGCGATCAGGCTGGCGGCGAAATGGCGACGATTGATCATGTCATTCTCCCTCTGTTGCTTTTTGTTGGTCTGGCATCGGTGGTTGGTTGAGGCCGGGGTGCTCCTTCAGTCGCTCTCCGGCGCATCGTGATAGGTCAGCCCCGCCCGGGCGAGGCCTTCGCGCATGGCGTACATGTCGAGGCCAAGCTCTCCCGAGGCGAGCCTGGCGCGCTTGGCCTCTTCGTTCGCCTCCCGCGCGGAGCCGGTCGCCGCGACAGCCGCCGCAGCGCGGCGCGGCACAACGCAAACGCCGTCATCATCGGCCACGATCACGTCGCCCGGATGGACCAGCGCGCCGGCGCACACCACCGGCACGTTGACCGAACCGAGTGTGGCCTTGATCGTGCCCTTGGCCGAGATCGCCCGCGACCAGACCGGAAATCCCATTGCGGTCAGCGTCTTCACGTCACGCACGCCGGCGTCGATCACCAGCCCGATACCGCCGCGCGCCATCAGCGAGGTGGCAAGCAGATCGCCGAACATGCCGTCGGTGTTGTCGGCGGTGCAGGCCACCACCAGCACATCACCCGGTTGCACCTGCTCGATGGCAACATGCAGCATCCAGTTGTCACCGGGCTGGGCCAGCACGGTGACAGCCCCGCCGGCGATCTGTGCGCCCGGCCAGATCGGGCGCATGTAGGGTTTCATCAGCCCGCTGCGCCCCATGGCTTCGTGGCTGGTGGACACGCCGAGCCGCCCGAGCGTGGCCATGTCAGCGCTGGCGGCGCGCCGCTTGTCGCGAATGACGACCGGGGTCATGCCAGGCTCTCCAGCGCTTCGGGGAACAGCCGCTGGTAGGCCTCGCCATAGGTCATGGCGCGACCGGAATTGCGCCCGCCCTGAACGCCGCGGTTCAGCGCCACGCGGGTGTAGTATTCCCACAGGTGCTTTTGGGCGCCCAGCACCTCGAAGGCCTTGCGCTTGGTTTCCCAGACATCATCGATGTTGAGGATCACATTGGGCTTGAAGCCGCACTGTTCGGGCTGGTGGGGCTCGAACAGGAACATCGGTGGCGCGGCATAGCTGCGCGCCGGATCAGGCTTGTGGCCCGCCGCCTGGGCGATGATGCGCGCCGTCTGGGCAAACCGCGTCGCCTCGGGATGATCGACATTGTAGGGGTCTTCGAGGCTGTGGCTCAGCACGAAGGACGGGTTGATGGCATGAAAGATGTCGATGGCCCGGTCCAGCATCGCGTCGGTGGTGCGCAGCGGATAATCGCCCGCATCCATGAACTCGATCTCGGCACCGAGGATGGCTGCCGCGCGTTCGGCCTCGTCGCGGCGCTGCGCCTTCACGTCCGCCATCGTCACGCCAGGCTGCTTCCAGGCAAACTGGCTCTCGCCGCGCTCGCCATAAGAGAGGCACAGGATGACGACGCGCATGCCACGGCTGGCGTGCAGGGCGATGGCACCCCCTGCCCTCCAGACGAAGTCGCCCGGATGGGCGGTGATGACGAGGCCTGTCTTGTCGCTGGGCATCGGTTGTCCTTCATTCAGGTCATGGCTTCGGCCAGAGCCGGCAAGGCGAGCCGGCTCGTGGGCACGAAGGCGGTTCCATCCATCACAATGCGTGCGGTGCGCACGAGACCGGCCCGTTCGACCACGGGATCGGCTGCGGTGCCGCCGATCGTCAGCGCCACCGAGAATTCACCGCTCGGATGCTCGACGGAGATCGTGCGGTTGCGGCCCTGGCCGATCCGCGCGACTGCTGCTGCGGGCGAGCCGGGCAGCACGGCGGCTGTCGCGACCGACACGGCTGCAAACACGCCGATGGCGGCGTGGCAGGCATGGGGAATGAAGCTGCGCGTGCCGATGTTGCCACCGGCGCGGGGCTCGGCCACCAACGCGATCTTGGGGATCGCCTTGCCTGCAACGTCACCAAGGTTCATCAGCGGCCCGGCGGCGAGGCGTATCGCCTCCAGGCGCGCCTTCAGGGCGCTGTCCCGGTCAAGCACATCATGCGGCTCATGGCCGGTGCGGCCGACGTCGCTTGCACGCAGAACGATCACGGGCATGCCGTTGTCGATCAGGGTGCAGGGAACACCGTCCACCACATCCACGATGCGTCCGGTCGGCAGCAAGGCCCCGCAAACCGACCCTTCGGTGTCCAGAAAGGCGATCCTGATCGGCGCCGCTGTGCCTGGAACGCCATCAATCCTGGTCTGTCCGTCCGTTGCAGCCTGACCATCGGGCGTCTCGAGTGTGAGGTCGGCAATGGTGCCGGTGTTGAGCGTGCGGACGCGGATGGTGGTCTGCGCGCCAGTTGCTTTGACGAGCCCTCGTGCCAGGGCAAAGGGGCCGATGCCTGCGAGGATGTTGCCGCAATTGGGTGTCGTATCGACGGTGCCGCAGTCGATACCGATCTGTGCAAACAGGAAGTCGATGTCGCAGCCGGGCAGGACCGAGCGCGAGACGATGGCCACCTTGCTGGTCAGCGGATGCCCGCCGCCGAGCCCATCGATCTGCCGCCGGTCGGGCGAGCCCATCAGCGCCAGCAGCAAGGCATCCCGCGCAGCAGGGTCGGATGGCAAATCCTCGGCAAGCAGATAGACGCCTTTCGAGGTGCCGCCGCGGATCAGCATGCAGCGAATGGCGGTATCGGACATCCTCAGCCCGCCGTGATGCCGGACTGGCGGATGATGTCGCGCCAGAGCGTGATTTCACTGGCGATCAGCCGGCTGAAATCGTCCGGCGTGCCCTTGAGCGCAATCGCTCCATCCTTGTCGAGGGTTGCCTTGAAGTCCGGCGTTTCCAGCAGCGCATTGATCTCGCGGTTGAGCCGGTCAACGATTGCTGCCGGCGTCCGGGCGGGAGCCACGATGCCATACCACTGCACCGCTTCGAAACCCGGCAACCCGCTTTCCGCAATGGTGGGCAGGTTGGGTGCAAACGGCACGCGAGCCGTGCTGGCCACGCCGAGGGCGCGCAACTGGCCGCCTGCCGCAAGAGGCAGCAGCGCAGGACCGCCCGTCAGCGTGAACTGGACCGCTCCCGAAACAAGGTCGTTCACTGCGGGTGCCGTGCCCCGGTAGGGCACATGCGTGGCCTGAAACCCGCCCTTGCTGCAAAGATAGGCGCCGGCAATGTGCGCCGCGCTGCCCAATCCACCGGACGCATAGTTGAGCACGCCCGGGTTGGCCTTTGCATAGGCTATGAATTCCGCCACGTTCCGGGCCGGCACCTTCGGGTTGATGGCGAGGATGTTGGGCACTGACGCAACCAGCGCCACCGGCTGGAAATCACGCACCGGATCATAGCTCAGATTGGCGTAGAGCGACGGGTTGAAGGCGAGCGTGCCGATGTGGCCCATCATCAGCGTGTGCCCGTCGGCATCGGCGCGGGCCACTTGCCCCGCCGCAATGGAGCCGCCGGCCCCGGCCCGGTTCTCGATCACGAAGCCACGCCCTTCGATGCTGCGCGACAGCCGATCAGCAAGCAGCCTTGCCAGCAGATCGGTGCTGCCGCCCGGCGTGAACGGCACGACGAGGCGGATGACTTGCGTGGGCCATGCGCCCTGTGCCCTCGTGATGGCAGGGGCCGCGACGGCGGAGGAGGCAAACAGCCCTGCGCACACCGCGCGACGGGTGGGGAACCGTGTCATGCTCAAGGTGTCCTTTGCGAGATGCGCGCTCCGCGCAGTTGTGCCGCAGCCACGGCATTGGCGAGGTCAGGATCAAGGCCCAGCGCACCCAGCATTTCGCCGGCTTCCAGCATCTCTGCTGCGCGGCGGACACCATGGGTGGCGACGCGTTCTGTCATGTCGCGCGCGAGGCTGTGGAAATCGATTGAGGGGAAAGTCCGGGTCAGACTGTCGAAAACATCCTGCGTGACGCCCCAACGGGCAGACGCCGTCGCGCAGTCGAGCATCAATGCCTCGATGCCCTTGATCATGATGCTGCGGCACAGTTTGATGGCGGAGGCGACGCCATACGCCTCAGCAACGGGCGTGATGTTCATGCCGAGCGCGTTGAGCAAAACAGATGCCTCGGCCGCATGCGGCCCTCCCGCGAGGATGGGCACTGCAAGCCCAGGCTTCAGGACGGGCGCCATCACGGCTGCCTCGACATAGTGCGCGCCAGCCGCTTCGACATGCAAAGCCGCCCGCTGCTTGGTGGCTGGCGCGGCCGAGTTGACATCGAGGAAGATCTGCCCTGCCCGCAGATAGCGGCCAGCCTCACGCGCGACACCTTCCGCTTCCGACGCTGTCACCGCGCTGATGACGATGCCTGCCTCCCGCGCAGCAAGAGGCGCCGAGGCACAGACCGCGACACCCAACGCTTGTGCCTGCTCCATCAGGCGCATCCCGGCCGGCTTACCAAAGAACCTGTCATGAGCGGCCACGATCACGTCGGGCCTGGACAGCAATGCGCGCGCAAAGGTCTGGCCGACTTCGCCGAAGCCGATGAAGGCGATATGCCGGGCATTGAGATGCGACATGGGCGAGGTCCGTTGAACGATCCAACGATACGCCGCCGTCGATTATGTCATCAAATGAGCATTTTGGTGCTATTGATGAACTGAATGCATCTTGCGATGGGCAGCCGGGGACCCGGCCTTCAGCCGAAGCGCGCCTTCAGATGCGCGGTCAGCAGCTTGAGCAGGGCGCTGGTGGCCTGGCGCAGCGGCGCACCCTTGCGTGTGACCAGGACAAGCGTGCGCGACACGGCCGGCGAGCGCAGCGGGATGGCGACAATATCATCGGCTTCGATGACATCGAACGCCAATTGCGGCACGATCGCCGCGCCAATCCCCGACCGGACAAGGCTGACGGCAGACGTGACGCGCTGCACCTCGTATTGCCAGCGCATCGTCTCACGCCGTGCTCCAAGGGCATCGTCGATCAGGATGCGGTTGCCGGTTTCCGCGCTGATCCTGACCAGCGGCATGTCCTGAAGCTGTGCCCAGGTCAGCACAGGGTGCGCAGCCGCCGGGAGCGAGCGATGGCAGACCAGCACAAATGGCTCCTTGGCAATGGCGACCATGTCAAGGTCCCAACGCCCGGCAGTGGCAACGGTGACGCCGAATTCAGCCTCTCCGGCCAGAACGCGCGCTGCGATCTCCGTGGCGGAACTGTCATGGACCTTCACCATCACATCAGGGTGGTCGGCCTTGAATTCCTGCATGGCCCGCGGCAGGACCTGCATGGCAATCGTGGGCAGACATCCAAGAACGATGGGCTCCTGAACGGATGTGCTGGTTCCACGCACTTCGCTGATCGCTTCACCCAGATCGGCGAATATCTTCGTCGCGCGTGGCAGCAAGGCTGCGCCCGCCGGCGTCAGCATGACTTGCCGTGTCGTCCTTTCAAACAATGTCGTCGCAAGCGAATCCTCCAGCTTGCGGATACGATGACTGAGCGCTGTCTGCGACAGGTTCAGGTGTGTGGCGGCACCATGGAAACTGCCGCGTTCGGCAATGCTGACAAAGGCCTGCAAACCAAGAACGTCGATACGCATGCTTCAGCTTGGCACGGCGGCAGCGCGTCTGTCATCCGGCTGACGGCCATCATGTTCCAACGGCATCCAGAACAAACCTGCGCACGGAACGCGGAGCGCTTTGAACAGGCACGCCAGGTATCCCTGATCGGCTCCGAAGGCTGCCCCCTCACATGCCGGCCAGCATCATGCCGGCTCGGACGGCGGCGCGAGAGCCCTGACGTTGAGAACACCATCGCGGGGCATGACAAAGGCCGGATGGCGGCCAGCGAGGCCCACCATGCGGCGATGGTTATAGACGTAGAGCCATGGCGGGTCGGCCTGCAGCAGACGGTAGATTTGCCGCTGGATGGCACGTCGCGGGCCTTCGTCCACAGTCCGGCGGGCGCGGTCCATCAGCGCTTCGGCCTCGGGGTTGGCATAGCCTTCCCACCACGATCCCCTGACGCGCGAATCGACTTTCTCATGCAGCACGCGGAAGCAGCTCATCGGACTGGAGTCGAACACGCAGATGTCGTGAATCTGCTTCAGCCTGACCTGGTTGGCGTAATGCACCCGGTCCGGCTCCAGATGGATGCGGAAGCTGACACCGATGGGCGCAAGCTGCCGCTCCAGTGCAGCGGCAAGCATCTGCGCCTCGTCCGGCAGGCGCGTCGGGCAATAGAGGTTGAGTTCCAGCCCGGTTCCATATCCTGCCTCGCGCAACAACTGCCCGGCCATGGCGAGGTCATGCGCAAAGCCAGGCGCATCGGGATCCGCTCCGTCGTGGACGGGGCTGACATAGCCATGCAGCGGCTGGCCCGCGCCGCCCAGCACATCGCGCACCAGCCCCATGCGGTCGATGCCGAGGTTGAGCGCGCGGCGCACGCGCGGGTCAGCGCCCGGTCCTCGCGCGGCATTGAACATCAGGATCAGCGCCACCGGGCTCAGATAATCGAGGGTGGTGAAGCGTTGCCGGTCGAGGACAGCGGCCTGCCCATGGTCAAGGCCGTTCGCGACCTGTGCGTGGCCGTCCCGCAGCAGCGAGAGCCGCTCTGCCGCGCTGGCCCCGCGCCGCCAGTTGATGGTGGCGAAGGCGGGCCTGCGCCCATGATAGGCCATGTTGGCGCTGACACCGACCTCCTCGCCATCGCGCCAGCGCTCCAGCCGGTAAGGGCCTGTGCCAACCGCTCGTTTCGCCAGGTCGTCACCGGCTGCGGCCAGGGCACGCGGCGACACGATGTGACCGACATGCAGGATGTCGAGAATGTCGGCGAGCGGCTCGACCGTGGTGAGCTTCAGCCGCCTGCCGTCGACGATCTCGAAGGTCATGCCGGCCAGATACTGCGCGTAGACACCCGGCGCGCCGAGTGTCGCACCCATGTCGGGCCGCGCCATGCGTTCCAGGCAGTGCTTCACGGCCTCCGCATCGCACGGCTCGCCATCATGGAAGCGGACGCCATCACGTAGGGTGAAGCTGCTGGTCCGGGCATCCTCGGACATTGACCAGTGCGTCGCCAGGGCCGGCTGATAGCCAGCGTCACTGCGCCTGACCAGGCCCTCGAACAGAGCGCTGAAGACACTCAACACGTCACTGGAGTCGGTGCAGGCATGCGGATCATCGAGCACGGCGCGCGGTTGGGTGATGGTGAGGTTCGTTGTCATCGGCGACTGCATGGGCGAGGTCATGGGCGGCATCCGTTCAGGCAGCGGCGGACAGCGCGGCAGCGGGCAGCGGCGTCTCGTCGGCCTCGTGCAGGTGGCAGGCGACGGACTGGCCGGCGCCGATGTGCTTCAGCGCCGGCCGCTCCGTGGCGCAGCGCGCATGGGCAAGCGGGCAGCGTGTGCGGAAGGCGCAGCCCTGCGGCAGAACGAAGGCGCTCGGCACCTCGCCGGTGAGTTGCTCTGCCGCCGGCGGCAATGGCTGGCCAATGCGCGGCGCGGCCTTGAGCAGCGCCTGCGTGTAGGGATGGCGCGGATTGTCGAAGATCGCGTCGCGCGGGCCGGTCTCGACCATGAAACCGAGATACATCACGCCAATGCGGTCGCTGATGAAGCGCACCACGGAGAGATCATGGGTGATGAACAGGTAGGAGAAGCCGAAATCGTCCTTCAGATCCAGCATCAGGTTGAGGATCTGCGCCTGGATCGAGACATCCAGAGCCGAAACCGGCTCGTCGGCGATGATCAGATCCGGGTTGACCGACAGCGCCCTGGCAATGCCGATGCGCTGCCGCTGGCCGCCCGAGAACTGGTGCGGATAGCGCGCGGCATGTTCAGCCCCGAGCCCGACCTTGGCCAGCAATTGCATGGCGCGCTCATGGGCATCACCGGAGGTTCCGCCGGCGACCTCACGCCATGGCTCGACCACGATGTCGCTGACCTGCTGGCGCGGGTTGAGCGAGGCATAGGGGTCCTGGAAGATCATCTGCATCTTGCGGCGCACCGGCTGCATGCGCTGGAAGCCGTATCCGGTGATGTCCTCGCCTTCGAGCATGATCCGCCCGGCAGTCGGCTCGTGCAGCTTGATGATGGTCTTGGCGAGCGAGGACTTGCCGCAGCCGCTCTCGCCGACAAGGCCGAGCACCTCGCCGCGCGCGATGGTCAGGCTGACGCCGTTCACCGCATGCACGATGCGGCGCGGGGCGCTGATGCGGCCATTTTCGAAGCGCAGCCGGTCAAACAGGCTGCCCGAGGCATCAAAGCGCTGTTCAAGTCCGTCCACGCGCAGCAGCGGCTCCTCGCTCATGGGGCGGCCTCCAGCGGGAAATGGCAGGCGAAGGCGCCCCCGGCCGGCGCGGCTGTCAACTCCGGGATTTCGGAGCGGCAGCGCTCGGCTGCGCGCGGGCAGCGCGGCGCGAAGCTGCAGCCGGGCGGCAGCTTGCGGATGTCGGGCACGGTTCCCGGGATCTGCGGCAGCCGCGACCGGCCTTGATGGTTGGCGGGGATAGAATCGAGCAGTCCGCGCGTGTAGGGATGGCGCGGGCCTGCAATCAGCGCGGCGGATGCGCCGATCTCGACCACGCGGCCGCAATACAGCACCACGATCCGGTCGGCCATCTGCGACACTGCGGCCAGATCATGCGTGATCATGATCAGTGCGGTGCGGCGCTGCTCGACCTGCGCCTTCATCAGCCTGAGCAGTTGCGCCTGGATCGTGACATCGAGGGCGGTGGTCGGCTCGTCCGCGATCAGCAGGCGCGGGCCGGCAATCATGGCGATGGCGATCACCACGCGCTGGCGCATGCCACCCGAAAACTGGTGCGGGTAGGCTCCCAACCTCGCCTCCGGCTGCGGGATGCCGACCTCCGCCAGCATCTCGATGCAGCGCTCCCGGCGCGCCTGCGGTCCGAGATCGGTGTGCAGCGTCAGCATCTCCTCAAGCTGGTTGCCGATGGTGTAGAGCGGGTTCAGCGCGGTCATCGGATCCTGAAAGATCATCGCGATCTGGCGGCCGCGCACAGCTTGCATGGCATTGTCGTCGAGGCTGACGAGGTTGCGGCCATCGAAGATGATCTCGCCCGCCTCGATCCGTCCGGGCTTGTCGATCAGCCCCATGATCGAAAATCCGACCATCGACTTGCCGCCGCCTGACTCGCCGACGATGCCGAGGATTTCGCCCGGCGACAGATCGAACGAGACGCCATCGACCGCCTTCACCACGCCGCCAAAGGTGTGGAACCAGGTCTTGAGGCCGCAGACGCGGAGCAGCGGCGCGTCGGTCTGCGCTGTCATTTCAACCTCGGGTTCAACTCGTCGCGGAGGAAGTCGCCGAGCAGGTTGATGCCGAACACGACCAGCATGATGAACAGGCCGGGAAAGACGGAAATCCACCACAGGCCGCTGAACAGCACGTCAAAGCCATTCTTGATCAGCAGGCCAAGCGACGGCTGGGTGATCGGAACCCCGACACCCAGGAAGCTCAGCGAAGCCTCGATCAGGATGAAGGTGCCGACCTGAATGGTGGCGATGACGATCAGCGGCGTCAGCACGTTGGGCAGCACGTGCTTGAGGATGATCTTGTGGTTGGGCAGGCCGGAGACGCGCGCCGCCTGGACATATTCGCGGCTCTTCTCGCGCAGCGTCGCGCCACGCACGGTCCGGGCATAGACCACCCAGCCGACCGAAACGAGCGCGATCAGGACCTTGTCGACGCCGGTGCCGAAGGCCGACATCAGCACCAGCGCGATCAGCACGGAGGGAAACGAAAGCTGGATGTCGGCAATGCGCATGATGACGGTGTCGAGGCGGCCGCCGTAAAAGCCGGCCACCAGCCCGAGCGTCGCCCCGATCAGCGCCGAGCCGAGCATGGCGGCCAGCCCGATGAACAGCGAGATGCGGCTGCCATAGACGATGCTGGCCCAGACATCGCGGCCTTGCTGGTCGGTGCCGAGAATGTATTGGCCCGTGCCACCTTCGAGCCACATCGGCGGCTTGAAAGCCTCCATGATGTCGAGCTGGCGCACGTCATAGGGGTTCTGGGCGGTGAGATAGGGGCCGGCCGTCACCATCACGACAAAGCCCAGAATGATGATGCTGCCCGCAATGGCCGAGGCACTGCGCAGCCAGTTATGGGCCAGTTCCGAGGCCATGAAACGGCGCAGGGCCGATGGGGCGGCAGGCATGTTGGTGGCCATGGCTCAGGTCACCTTGATGCGCGGGTCGATCAGCGCATAGGCCACGTCGACGAGGAAGTTGACCACAACGAACAGGAAGGCGACGAACATCAGGTAGACCACGATCACCGGCCGGTCGCCGCGATAGATGGAATCCACCAGGAGCTTGCCGATGCCCGGCCAGGCGAAGATCGTCTCGGTCAGCGTCGCGAAAGCGATCAGGTCGCCCAGCATCAGTCCGAATACGGTGATCAACGGGATCAGCGCGTTCTTGAGGCCATGCTTGAACAACACGAAACGGTTGGCTGCCCCCTTGGCGCGGGCGAACTTGATGTAGTCCTGGCGCAGCACCTCCATCATCTCGGCGCGGATGATGCGCATCAGGATGGCCAGCGTGCCGATCGAGAGCGTGACCGCCGGCAAGATCAGGTGGCGGAAGCCTTCCCAACTGAGGAAACTGAGGCGCATGCCCCAGATCACCTCGGTGGGCCCGCGCCCGGACGAGGGAAACATCTGCAGCTTCACCGCGAAGATGAAGATCAGCACCATGCCGAGCCAGAAGCCGGGCAGCGAAATGCCGACCAGCGAGCCTGCCATGAGCGCCCTGCTGCCGGCGCGCTGCGGGTAGGCTCCGGCATAGACGCCGAGCGGGATCGCCACCACCAGCGCCATGATCATGGCGAGGAAGACGATCTCCAGCGTCGCCGGCAGTCGCTCCATGATCAGTTGCAGGGCCGGCTGGCGGAAGACGAAGGAGCGCCCGAAATCGCCCTGCAGCAGGTTTGTCAGGAAGCGCCAATACTGCACCAGATGAGACTGATCGAGCCCCAGGATCCGGCGTGCCTGCTCGATCTGTTCATCGGTCGCATCGAGCGGCACCATCATGTAGGTCGGGTCGCCCGTGAAGCTCATCATCACGAAGACCAGCACGGAGACGATCCACAGCACGAAGATCATCTGGATGAAGCGCTTGATCAGGTAGCCGAACACGATGCGTCCCGATGCTGTCGGACAAGGCAGCCAGCCCCGGCGGGGCTGGCTTCAGGGGGCGGCAACAACGGTTGCGCCATTGCGGCTCCGGCCGTCAGGTCACGTCCATTTCGTAGGCCCAGATGAACTTGTCCATGCGCGGCACCACCGTCACGTTCTTCTTGGCGGCATAGATGTCCTGCTCGTAATGCACGGGAATCATCGGGATGTCGCGCGCCGCGATCTTCGTCGCCTCCTGCAGGTATTCATGGCGCTTCTTCATGTCGGAGGTGGCGTCCGCCTTGTCGATGGCCTCGTCGAAGGCGGGATTGGAGTAGGCCCCGCGGTTGGCCTGACCGTAGCCGGCCTTGCGGCCGCGGCTGTAGAGCAGCACGTTGTACATGTTGCCCGCGTCGCCCGAGGGCGTGTCCCAGCCGCTCATGATGAAGCTCGACTTGTCTGACGGCACGCGGATGTAGCCAAAGAAGTTGGCGCGCGGCATCAGGTTCAGATTCACGGTGATGTTGATGCGCGACAGCATGCTGGCCAGCGCCTGCGCGATGGTGGCGTCGTTGACATAGCGGTTGTTGGTCGTGTCGAGCGTCATGGTGAAGCCACGCTCGAAGCCCGCCTCCTTCATCAGCGCCGCCGCCCGTGCCAGGTCGAACGGATACAGTTGCCGGAAGTTGAGGCCCGGCACGTAGCCCAGATGCGAGGATGGCACGAACTGCTCGCTCGGCGTGGCAAAGCCGTTCATCACCACGGTGCGCAGGCCCTCGACATTGATGGCGCGCACGATTGCCTCGCGCACCCGCTGGTCCTTCATCGGATTGACGGGCAGATCGATGGTCGGCGACTTGTCGCGCATGTCGAGTGCCAGCACGATGTTGAGCAGGCTCGGTCGGGTGATGACGTTGAAGGCATTGTTGGCGCGCACGCTTGCGACATCGCGCACCGACAGGTCCTGGATCACATCGACGCCGCCGGTGAGCAGGGCCGCCGTGCGGGTTGCCGGGTTGGTGATCGGCCGGAAGGTGACACGCTCGATCTTCGCCTTGCCGCGCCAGTGATCGGGGTGCGCCTCCATCACGAGACGATCTTCCTTGATCCACTCCACCAGGCGGTAGGGCCCGGTCCCCATCGGCCTCAGGCCGATCTGCTCCGGCGTCTGCGCGCTGGCATGCTTCTCGTTCATGATCAGGATTTCGGCGAGCGCCATGTGCAGGACCGCATAGGGCTTCGGCGTCTTGAACTCGACGGTGTAATCGTCGATGGCGCGGGCAGCGGCGATGTTGGCGACCAGACTGGCCATCAGCGCCTTCTTCAGCCTCTCGACGGTGAAGACCACGTCGGAGGCCTTCAACTCGTCGCCATTGTGGAACTTCACGCCACGCCGGAGCTTGAAGACCCAGGTCAGATCATCCGTGACCTGCCAGCTCTCGGCCAGACTGGGCTTGAACTCCAGTTCGGGCGTGCGCTGCACCAGCGCATCGTAGAAATGGTAGAACATGATGTTGGCGGAGAGTTCGTTCGCCGCGTGGGGATCGAGGATGATGGCGTCGGCCGTCAGCGCAATGGTCAGCGCTTTGGCCTGGGCGAGCGCCCCGGTCGGGATGAGAGCCGCCGCTGCGGCACCCGCGATCGCGCCGCGGCGCGTCAGATTTGCAAAGCCGTTGGTGTTCATCGCTTTTCTCCCTGGATAGGCAACTGGCGCGGTCTGGCCATCGTCGGCTCACGCGTCCGCCGTCAGCGCGGACTGGATTTCGATCTGGTAGCCTTCCGGATCGTTGAACACGAACGCGCGGATCTTCAGTTCTGTGTTGGAACGCGGCCCGCGCAGGCCTTCGGGGCCGCGGGAGGCGATCCACGCATACCAGGCGTCGACATCGGCGACACGGATGCAAAGCTGGACGGGCTTGATCGGATTGGCTCGATGGCTGCCCCGGGTTTCATCCACCAGCCCGACATAACCGCTATCGGTGATGCGGTAGATCTTGGACCAGCCCTGATCGATCGCGAGGGTGAGACCGAGCATGTCCTCGTAAAAGCTCATCGCACCCTGGAGGTCACGATAATAGAGGAACGTGATCGCGAGCTGGTTGCCCGCAACCGCCGGGCGCTGGATCTGCGTCATGGAATGCTCGTCACTCCCGGGGTCGTCCTGCTGATCTGCTATCAGTATACCCCGCCCTCCCCGTGTCAATCACCCGCCGGGGCCCTGCCCGTGCAGCGTGCAATGCGATGCGCCGGCAGCGATGCTTGCCAAGCTCCAACATTCGCGCCATCTTGCATACGAATGCAAACATGGTCAGCAAGACCGGGTCTCGGGAGGACAGCATGACACTCAACAGACGTGATTTCGCCATCGGCGCATCGGCACTGGGCCTCGCCAGCGCATTGCCCCGGCCGGCACAGGCGCAGGCGGCGGCTTTGGCCAATCTGCGATCCGGCAAGCCTTTCGCCGGGCAGGAAATCAAGATTCTCTGCGTGGTCGCCACGCAGTTCCGCGCCCATGAGGCAAGGGCTGCGGCGTTCACGGAGGCAACAGGGATCACGGTGAAATACACCTATGTCCCGTTCGCCAACATGCGTGAGGCGCTGACGGCCGAGATGGTCGGCGGCACGGGCGGCTTCGACATCGTGGTGGTGATGGACCAGTGGGTGCCGTCGCTGGTCAATCTGCTGGACCCGCTGGATACCCGCATCGCGGGCAAGAAGATCGACACGGCGCGCTACCCCAAGGCCTTCCTTGATCTGGGTGCCGTCGAAGGCAGGCAACTGGGGCTGCCGACCCGCTCGCATGTCCAGTTGCTGTTCTATCGCAAGGATCTGTTCGCAAAGCACAGTCTTGCCGCGCCCAAGACCTGGGACGAGGTGGTCAGCATCTCCAAGGTTCTTCAGGACAAGGAGCAGATTGCCGGCATTGCGCTGCCCTATGGCAAAAGCAACGGCCAGAACCTGATGGTCTGGTACAATTTCCTGTGGGGCCGCGGCGCCGATGTGTTCGATGCCAAGGGCATGCCGCTGTTTGCCAGCGAGGCCGGCCTGCGCGCAACGCAGGATTACATCGACATGCTGCGCACCCACAAGGTGACGCCTGCCGCCGCCGTGTCGTTCAACGAACAGGATGCGGTCAATTCGATGCGCGGCGGCAATTCGGCCATGGTTGCCGTCTGGTGGTGGGTGCGGGGCGGGCTGATCGACCCGAAGGTGTCGAAGCTGACGGAAGAGCAGGTTGGCTTTGCACCGCTGCCCTCGTTCGCCGGCGGGCCGCGCTCGACCTACATCAACAACTGGATCTACGGGATCGCCCGCAACAGCAAGGCCAAGGACGCGGCGATGGAATTCATCACCTTCGTGACCGAGCCCTCCCTCGAGCGCGACATCCTGCTCGATCCCAAGGAGAGCGATGTGATTGCGACGCAGTGGTCGAACCTGCGCGACCCGGATGTCAACAAGCGCTTCGGCGGCATGCATACGTTTGCGGCGGAGGCTCTCCAGAACACCAAGGTCGTGCCCTACACGGCCGATTGGCCGCAGATGATGGAGGCCATGGAAACCGCCATGTCCGAAGCCGCGTCGGGCACACGCTCGGTCTCTGACGCCTTCAAGGCGGCGGAAGCCACCGTGCGCCGCATCGCGCGGCGCGGCTGAGACCCCGGCAGACTGACAGCATCGGCACAAGGCCATGCCAGACCGCATCATGCGCTATCTGCTGCTTGTGCCGGCGCTCGTCATCGTGCTCGGCACGACGCTGTGGCCGCTGGGCTCGGCGATTGCCACCAGCTTCCGGAACTGGCGGCTTAAACGCTCGCCGGTTCCACAAGGCTGGGTCGGACTGGACAACTATGCATTCGCCTTCGAGGAGCCGGAATTCTGGAATGCCCTCAAGGTCACGGTTGTGTTCGTGACGCTGGATGTGGTGATTGCGGTGGCCGTCTCCCTCGGCCTGGCGTTGCTGCTGCGCCGCGCCGGGGTGCTGCAAAGCCTGACGCGCGCCGTGCTGATCCTGCCCTTCGCGATGAGCCCGGCGCTGATCGGGGTTTCGTTCCGCTTCATGTTCAACGGCGAATATGGCGTGCTGGCCAAGGGCATTGGCTGGCTTGTCCCGCCGCTCGCGGACGTGATCTGGCTGGCCAGTCCCGGCTACGCGATGGCAGCGCTCATCCTGTCCGATGTCTGGCACTGGTTCCCCTATCTGACCCTGATCTTCCTGGGTGGATTGGCGGCCGTGCCAGTGGAGACCGAGGAGGCGGCGCTGATCGACGGGGCGACGCCCTGGCAGACCACCCGTCTCGTCGTGCTGCCGCAGATCAAGGGAGTGATCGCGGTGGCCCTGGTGCTCAAGACGATCTTCGCGCTGAAGATGTTCGATTCGGTCCAGACGCTCACAGGAGCCGGGCCCGGCATCACCACCCAGACCTTGGCGCATTATGTCTACACCATCGGCTTCGTGCACTATGACATGGGCCATGCCTCGGCCCTGGCGATCGTGCTCACCGCCATCCTGGTCGGGATCGGCATTGTCTACACGCGGCTGGTGATGCCGCCGAAGGTCATTGCCCGGTGACCGCGCCCTCGCCTCTTGCCACTGCGCTGAAATCGGCGGTGCTGCTGCTGTTCTTCGGCATGATTGTCTTTCCGATCGCGTGGATGATGCTGACAGCCTTCAAGCTGCCGCGCGACGTCTATCAACTGGGGCTGGGCTTCACGCCAACCGTCCAGAACTTCGGCATCGTTTTCGAGGCCCCCTGGAACATCGGTCTGCGCATCGTCAACAGCACGGTGGTCGCCTTCTTCACGCTGGCCATCGCCATTCCGGCGGCGATCCTGTCGGCCTATTCGTTCTCGCGCTTCGAGTTCGCCTTCAAGCGCGGCCTGTTCTTCCTGATGCTGGCCACCCAATTTATCCCGGCTGTGGTGATCATCCTGCCGTTCTACCTGATGTTCCGCGATCTGGGCCTGCTCGACACCCGCACCGGCCTGGTCATCGTCAATCTGGCCATCGTGACCCCCTTCGCGGTCTGGATGCTGAAGGACTATTTCGATGCGGTGCCGATCGAATGTGACGAGGCTGCGCTGATCGATGGGGCCTCCCGGCTCGCCATCATCACCCGCGTTGTCGTGCCCATGGCGCTGCCGGGCGTGATCGTGGCGTCGGTGTTCTGCTTCATCCTGACCTGGAACGAGTTCATCTTCGCCCTGATCCTGACCCGCGACAAGGCGGTGACCTTGCAGGTCGGGCTGGTGAGCTTCCGCACCGAGCGCGGCGATCTGTGGGAGTTGATGGCGGCAGCCGGGATCTTCATCACCGTGCCCGCCTTCATCGCAGCCGTGGCGATCCAGAAACATTTCGAGGCTGGCCTGACCGGAGGAGCAGTAAAGTGACGCGCCATCTTGCCCCTGATGTCCTCGCTGCATTGAAGGCGGTCGACACGCCGACAATCTGCAATGCCATCGAACTGATCGAGGGCCGGCGCCGGAGCACCGGGTTCACGCGCGCCACGGTCATCGCGGCAGACCCCGTGCTGCCACCCATGGTCGGCTTTGCGCTGACCGCCCGCATCCGCGCGGACAGGCCTGCCAGCGACGACGCGGCCGTGGTCAGGGCGCGCCGGCTGAACTACTACCGCTACCTGGCCAGCGAGCAGCGCCCTCGCCTTGTCGTCATCGAGGATCACGGCGACGAGCCTGGCATCGGGGCGTTCTGGGGCGAGGTCAACGTGGCGATCCACAAGGGACTGGGCCTGCAAGGCGTGCTCACCAATGGCTCGATCCGCGATCTGGGGGCCATCGATCCGGGGTTCTGCCTGCTGGCCGGCAGCATTGGGCCAAGCCACGCCTTCGTGCATGTGACCGGCTTTGACCTGCCGGTCCAGGTCTTTGGCCTCGCCATTGTTCCGGGCGACCTGATCCATGCCGACCGCCACGGTGCGGTGATCATCGAGCCCGGCATGGAGGCCGAACTGCCGCATGCCATCGATCTGGTGACCCGCAAGGAAGCGCCAATCCTGAAGGCGGCGCGGTCGCCGGATTTCGACATTCACAGGCTTCTGACAGCCTGGGGCGAAGCCGAAGATGTCCACTGAACCAGACACATCAAAGACAGGAAAACCCACATGATCGACGTGATGAGCCGGATCGTCCGCTATGGAGACCTGAGACCGTGCAAGACCGCCTTCATTGACGCCCACACGCCGGGCTCCGACACCAAGGAGAACTTCACCATCATCGGTGGCGGCGTCTCGGAAAGCCCGGACCAGCATGTGCACATCAAGGAGACCCCCGGCTTCAACATCGGTGCGGCCGGACAACCGCCGAAGTGCCGCAATTCCCTGCATTCGCATCGCACGGCGGAGGTGTTCTTTGCGCTCAAGGGCCGCTGGCGCTTCTTCTGGGGACGCTGGGGCAAGGCCGGCGAGGTCGTTCTGGAAGAAGGCGACATCATCAACATCCCCACCGGCATCTTCCGCGGCTTCGAGAACATCGGCACCGACTACGGGATGATCATGGCGGTGCTTGGTGGCGATGACGCCGGCGGCGGTGTGATCTGGGCCCCGCAGGTGATCGAGGAGGCCAGGGCCCACGGCCTTGTCCTTGGCGCGAACGGCAAGCTCTATGACAGCAAGAAGGGCCAGAAGCTGCCGGACGGCGTTCCCCCCATGCCGCTGCTGACCGAGGCCGAGCTCGCGGCCTACCCCGAACCGTCAACCGCTGATGTGGTGCCCGGACATGTCGCCCGCTACTGGGACCTGATGGCCCTCTCGGACCGCCAGCCCGCGAAGGTGATCGGAGCGGCCGGCAAACTGCGCGACAGGCCGGGCTTCGAGGTTGAACTGATCTCGCGGCATTCCTTGCCCGAAACGCCCTATGTCCTCGACCGCCATGAGATCCTGATGCCGATGCGGGGCCACTGGCGGCTGACATGGGACGGGGGAGAGACGGTCCTCAACCCCGGCGATACGGCCGCCATTCCGCCTGGGCTGAAGCATGCGCTCACGCCGTCGATGACAGGGGAAGCCTCGCTCTACCGCGTCATGAACACGGACGATCCGGCCGGTGCAACGGGGCGGCTGCTGTAGCGGGGAGATGCGCAAGCCTGCTTTTCCTCGTCGAGGAGTTGCGGCACCGACGACAAAAAAGGCCGGCTTCAGGGAAGCCGGCTTTCTGATTGCTGTCGCGGACTTTCACGGGCTGAAAGCGCTGCCTGCGTTCAACAGCGGTGGCCGGTGTGCGGCACGCCTTTGGCCACGGGGTGCGTGGTCACCAGGTGGCGGTCAGGCCGGCATAGAAGGCGCGGCCCGTGGTGCCGAAATTGCGCACCTCCTGATAGCGCGCATCGGTGATGTTCTCGATGCGGGCATGGATCTGCACCGTGTCGTTGACCTGATAGGATGTGAACAGGTCAAGACGCGCATAGGGTGCGAGCCGCTGGCGCTCGTTGCTCGTCGAGAAGCGCTCCGACAGCACCACCAGCGAGGGCTCCACCGTCCAGCCAGCCAGCGGCGTGATCTGGAAGGAAAGCCGTCCGCTATGGGCCGGGCGGCGGGCCAGCGCCAGCCCGGTCTGGAGATCGCGCGCCCGCATGTGCGTGTAGGTGGCGGAGGCGGTGAGGAACCCCTCGATCAGAATGGCGCGGGCATTCGCTTCGATGCCCTCCGACTTGGCCTGCGAGACGTTGACATAGCAGCCTGAGAACTGCTGCGCCGGCGGGCAACCGGGACCGAAATCGAAGTCGATCAGGTTGCGGATTCGGTTCGAGAAGGCCGTGACCGAGAGCTTGAGGCGGCCATCGAGCAGGGTCTGGTCGATGCCGGCATCATAGCCGAAGCTGCGTTCGGCGCTGAGGCCCGGCGTGCCGAAATCCGAGAAGCGCTGATAGAGTGTCGGTGCCTTGGCACCGGTGCCGACACTGGCCCTGAGCTTGGTGCCGGTTTCCGGGATCAGGTAAGCTGCGGTCGCGCGCCAGGTGTGGAACGGATCGGCTCCGATGATCTGGTCGCGCCGGCCACCGAGAGACACGGCCAGCCGCTCGCCGATCTGGCCCTGCCAGAGGGCGAACAGCGACTGCGTGGTCTGGGCATAGCTGTCCCGCGCCGTGCCGATTGCCGGAAAGTTGGAGAAGTCCGGCTCGCTGCTGGTGAGCGTCTCGCGCTCGATGCGCGCTCCGCCGATCAGCGTGCCAAAGGCGCCGAGCGCAAGCCTCGCCTGATACTCGCCGCCCGTGCGCGCCCCCACATAGCGATAGCGCAGGTCCGCGCCATCGAGGGTGAAACGGCGGGTCTGGTTGGCGAAAATCTGCAGCTTGTGGACCAGTGCCCGCTCGAACGTGTCGAGTTCGGCCGTGACCGCGACTTGCGAGAGCCGGTTGCGGGTGAAGGCGGTGGGACTGTCCGGCAGGGCAATGAAGGGATCATCGATCTTCTTCTTGGTGTCGACAACCAGCGCGCTGACATCGAAACGGAAGCCATTGCCGGGATCGAAGCCGATGCGCCCGAAACCGCCGAAGCGATTGAAGCCGTCGGCCTCCAGCTTGCCGAAACGGCTCTCGAAACTGCCGATGCGGTAGCCAAGGCTGGAAAAGCCGTCATTGCGGGTGCCGGAGCCCGAGAACGCGTAGGTCCACGGCCCGCTCGACCCGGAGACCGAGGCCGTGCCCTGAAGCATGCCGTAACTGCCAGCCTCCACGCCGATGCTGAAGCGGGGCTGGCCCCTGCCCTTGCGGGTGATGATGTTGACCACGCCGCCAATGGCATCGGAGCCATAGAGTGCGCTTTGCGGACCGCGCAGCACCTCGATGCGCTCGATCAGCGCCGGGGCCAGCAAGGACGCATCGAATTCGCCGCTGGGGCCGCTGGGATCATTGATGCGCACCCCATCGATCATGACGAGTGTCTGGCCCGAATTGGCGCCGCGCAGACGGATCGTGGTGGTGGAGCCGGGGCCGCCGCCTTCCGAAAGGTCGAGGCCGGGGACCGCCCGCAACGCATCAACCAGAGAGCCTGGATGGGTTCGCGCAATCTCGTCAGCCGAGATGACGGTGATGGCGCTGCCGGTGCGCTGGATGCTGGTCGGCACACGGTTGGCCGTGACGGTCACGTCCAGCGGAATCGCGCCGGATAATCCGGGCGTTGCTGATCCGGGCGTCTGTGCCGATGCGATTGTCGAGGAGAATACGAGGAGGCTTGCGGACGCGAGGAGCGCCCGTCGGGGAGACCAGAACATGAGTTTCCTTCCCTGGCCCACCGCCAGAGTTCAGAGGTTGCACATGCTCTCGGCCGGTCTCCTGGCTCGCGGGTCATTGCCGGCTTCAGCCTTCCCGGTCTGATCGACCAGTGGCGTGTTTGAAACCGGCTCGCCGCTTACAGTTGCGGGGGCAGCCGCGGCTTGGGATGATGGCTCATCCGCACCGCGTTCCCGTTTCACCCATGTCTCCACAGGCACCGAAAGCCCCTCATCAGTGGCACGCAGCCTGACGCTTGGCAATCCGGATGGATGCGCATCTTTCGTCGTGGCTGGCAGGCAGCTCGGGCGTGACGGATCAACTGCCGTTCTGCGCACGCCGCAAGGTCGGCAGGCCGATGCCGGCCGCGTCGAAGCCACCATCGACAGCCAGATTCTGGCCGTTGATGTAGCTGGCCTGATCGCTGCACAGGAAGAAGATGGCATTCGCCAGTTCCTCCTCCAGCCCGTAGCGGTTCAGCGGGATGGAGTCATGATAGTCGGCGCGGATGGCCTGGCTGTGGACCGCCTTGGCCATGGCGGTGTCGACCGGGCCTGGCGCAACAGCATTGACCCTGATGCCGAGGGAGGCCAGTTCGACCGACTGCTGCTTTGTGAGATGCTTCAGTGCCGCCTTGCTGACCCCGTAGGCCACGCGCAAGGTGGAGGCCCTGAGGCCGGAAATCGAGGTGATGTTGACCACCGCGCCGCCACCGGTTTCGCGCATCAGCCGCGCTGCGGCCTGCGTGCAGAGGAAGGGTGCGGTGAGGTTGACGGCCATCACCCGGTTCCAGTCCTCCAGCGTGGTTTCGAGGATCGGCTTGAACACGGCGATGCCGGCATTGTTGACCAGCGCATCGAGCCTGCCGAAATGCCCGGCCAGAGCCGCGAAGGCCGCCGTGATCGCCGCAGGGTCGGACAGATCGCACGGCAGGGCCAGGGTGCGGCCAGGTGCGGCCAGACCCTCGACCGCCTGCACCAGCACCTCATGTTCGACATCCAGCATGGCTACGCGCCAGCCCTCGGCCAGAAAGCGCCTCGATGCGGCAAGGCCGATGCCGCGTGCGGCACCGGTGATGAGGGCAACCTTGGCAATCGGGTCTGTCATGTCGGCTCCGGTCTTTGGCAAGGCGCTTCTGGCGAGGTGCTTCTGGCAGGCGAGTCCGGCAGGTGTTTCCTGCAAGACCTGTCGCAGTGCCCGGCACGACAGCCCAGGCCAGAGCATGCACCTCTCATGCCGGAAAAAGCCGGATTCGTGCAACAGCCCCGTGACAGGCTGTCACCGGCTGCTTGCCGCATTCCATGTCAGTGTCCGGATCAGTCGGCGGATGAGCATGATGCCGGACGCCGTGCCATGCCCCGGTTCAAGCCCCCGGCTGGGTGGCGTTGGGGAAGAACAACTGCGCGCCGTTGATCTTGTAGTCGGCGATCGCCTTCTGGCCTTCGGGCCCGAGCAGCCAGTCGATGAAGGCTTGTCCATCGGCCTTCTTGACATGGGCGTGCCTGGCCGGATTGACGAGGATGACGCCATACTGGTTGAACAGGCGGCGGTCGCCCTCGACCACGATTTCCAGATCGCCGCGGTTCCTGAAATTGATCCAGGTGGCGCGGTCGGACAGCACATAGGCGCCCATCGCGCCCGATGTGTTCAGAGCCGCGCCCATCCCCTGGCCGATCTCGCGATACCACGGGCCCTTGGCCTGTTCGATCTCGACGCCGGCCACCTTCCACAGGTTGAGTTCAGCAGCATGGGTGCCGGACTTGTCGCCGCGCGAGACGAAAGGCGCAGCCTTGGCCTGGATGGCCTTCAGCGCGGCGGCGATGTCCTTCGAGCCCTTGATGCCGGCCGGGTCGGATTTCGGCCCGATCAGCACGAAGTCGTTGTACATCACCGGCTTGCGCTCGACACCGAAGCCGTCCTCGACGAACTTCACCTCCTGCGCGCGGGCATGCACGAACACCACATCGGCATCGCCGCGGCGGCCAGTGTCGAGCGCCTGTCCGGTGCCCTGGCTGACAACACGGACCTCGATGCCAGTCCTCGCCTTGAAGGCTGGCAGCAGATGGTTGAACAGGCCCGAATCCGTGGTCGAGGTGGTCGACGACACGGTGATGAAGCGCGTCTGGGCAGCCGGCGCTGCGCCCTGGGCTGGCGGCGGGGCTGTGAGCGTGGCCTGCGCCAGCACCGAGGATGTCAGGGCGAGGCCGAAGCCTGCGGCCAGAAGGCTGCGCTTGGTCAACATGGGCGTGTTCCTCCGTTGTGTGGGATCGGGTTCACCAGAGCAGGTCTCCGGCAATGAAAGCGCGGGCAGCGTTGGATGACTGACCCGCAAAAACGGCTTGGGTGGGCGCATCATCGATCAGACGCCCGCGGTCGAGAAACAGGATGCGCTGGCTCAGCCGCCTTGCCTGACCAAGGTCGTGGGTGGTCATCAGGATGGTCATGCCTTCTGAGGCAAGGCTCTGGATGATCTCTTCGATCTGCCGGGTCGCGCCCGGATCGAGCTGCGATGACGGCTCGTCGAGAAACAGCACCTCCGGCTCCAGCGCCCAGGCCCGCGCGATGGCGAGGCGCTGTTGCTCACCGCCCGACATCAGCCGTGCCGGACGGTCCGCCAGCGCTGCCAGCCCGAAACGGGCAAGCGCCGCATCAGCCCGCGATGCCGCCTCCGTCATGCCGACGGCAGCCAGCGCATGCACGATGTTGGCCCGGGCCGACCGGCGCAGCATGACAGGGCGCTGGAAGACCATGGCATGACGGCGGCGGCCCGTTTCGGCCTGCCAGCGGATTGCACCCGCGCATGGCACCAGCAATCCGTGGCAGAGCCGCAAGGTGAGCGATTTGCCGGCCCCGTTCGGGCCGATGACGGCGGTGACGCCGCCCTTTGGCAAGGTGAAGCTGACACTGTCCAGAAGGCGCTTGCCATCTGCTTCGAAGGACAGACCCTCAACCGAGAGCGGCAGGATGCTGGCGATGTCGCGCATGGCCATCACCCCGCGAACCGTGCGCCGATACGGCTCGCCCCATAGGCGGCGGCGTTGATGGCCAGCGTCAGCGCGATCAGGACCAGCCCGAGCCCCAGGGCCAACGGCAGATCGCCCTTCGATGTTTCGAGCGCGATCGAGGTGGTCATGGTCCGGGTATGGCCCGCGATATTGCCACCCACGATCAGCACCGCGCCGACCTCGGCGCTGGCCCGGCCGAAGCCCGCCAGCAGGCCGGTGGCCAGCGCGAAGCGTCCATCCCACAGCAAGGTCGGGATCGCCCGCGCTCCGGTCAGGCCCAGCGAGGTCAGATGCTCGCGGTATTCGCCCCACAATTCCTCGATGGTGCCCCGTGTCAGCGCAATGATGATGGGCAGCACGAGCAAGGTCTGCGCAATGACCATTGCCGCTGGCGAAAACAACCAGCCAAGCGCGCCCAGCGGCCCCGAGCGTGACAGCAACAGAAAGACGACGAGGCCGGCGACAACGGGCGGCAGGCCCATCAGCCCGTTGACCAGCACGATCAGGGCCGAGCGACCGGGAAAGCGCGCCACAGCCAGAAGTGCCCCAAGCGGCAGTCCGATCACGGCAGCCAGCAGCACCGCTGTCAGCGTGACGCGCAGCGACAGCCCGACAATCTGCACAAATTGCGGATCGAGGCCGACGATCAGCCCGAAGGCGGCTGCAAAGCTGCTTGAGATGTCCATCTGGCCCGGGAGCGCTGCAATTTCGATTGGCTTCTTTATGGATTTTCCCTAGAAAGATTCAAGTTTGGAATTCATGCAGTCAAGCGCAGTTAAAAAGACATGGAAACCTACCTCAGCACCGAGACGGCCGCCGCCTATCTCGGCATCAAGGAGCGCAAGCTCTATGAACTGGTTGCCAACGGGGCCGTGCCCTGCTCGAAGGTGACGGGCAAATGGCTGTTCCCGCGTGCCGCACTGGATCGCTGGATCGAGGCGGGCCTCGCCCATCCGGATGGCTTTGTGCCGCTGGCACCACCGGCCATCATTGGCGGCAGCCATGATCCGCTGCTGGAATGGGCCGTCCGGCGCTCGGCCTGCGGGCTTGCCCTGCTCAGCGAAGGGTCGACGGCCGGGCTTGACCGGCTTGGCCGCAACGAGATCGCCATGGCGGCGATCCATGTGCATGGGGCAGGTGCGGACCAGCACGCTGACGAGGACGCCAACATCGCAGCGGTCAAGGCACAGGCGCGGCTGACCGATGCGGTGGTCATCGCCTTCGCGCGCCGCGAACAGGGCCTGCTGACGCAAGCCGGCAATCCGCTGGCGCTGACGACGCTTGGCGATGTCGCGACACGGCAGGCGCGGCTCGGGGTCCGCCAGGGCGGCGCGGGGGCCCAGTTGCTGCTGGATCGGCTGGCCGCAGAATCGGGTCTTGCGCGCGAGGCCTTCAACCGGGTCGGCGAGCCGTTCGCGACGGGTCAGGACCTCGCCTTCGCCATCCGGGCGGGCGAGATCGACTGCGGCATCGCCAGCCGCGCCGTTGCAGCGGCCCACGGGCTCGGCTTCGTGCCGCTCGCCGCAGAGCGCTTCGATCTGGTCATGCGCCGGCGCATCTATTTCGAGCCAGCGGCACAGACGCTGCTCGCCCTGATGCGCGAGCCGGAATTCCACCGCCATGCGGCGCTGCTCACCGGCTATGACATCTCGGAGGCTGGCACCGTCCGCTTCAACCGCTGAGGGGGGATGGCTGGACGCCGATCAGGCGCGAGCATCGCCATCACCGGCCCCTTCGGTCCGGCTGGCTCAGAAGGCCTCTTCCAGCATGGCGTGGTAGTCTGCGGCTGTTGGTGTCCTGGCGTTGGTCCGGGTGCAGTGATCCTCAAGCGAGATCTCGGCCACCCTGGCGAACCACTCGCGCTTCACGCCCATCTCGCGGAGGGTGGCCGGCAGGCCGATCCGGCGGTTGAGGTCCTCGATGAACCGGTCGATGGACTGGCCGGCCGGGACATCCATCTCATAGGCAAGGCGGGCATATTCGGCTTGCCGTATCCCGGCATTGAAGCGCAGCACCGCCGGCAGGAGCACGGCATTGAGCGTGCCATGATGCAGATGCACCTCCTTGAGGCCACCGAGCGTGTGGGCGAGCGCATGCACTGCGCCGAGGCCCTTCTGGAAGGCCATGGCACCCATCATCGATGCCATCATCATGTCATGGCGCGCCTGCCGGTTGCTCCCATCCTTGACAGCGGTTTCGAGCGCGCGGGCCGCGAGGCGGGTGCATTCCAGCGCGATCGCCCCGGCGGGCGGGTTTTCCGTGTTCGAGGTGAAGCACTCGATGCCGTGGGTCAGCGCGTCCATGCCGGTTGCGGCCGTGAGCAGCGGCGGCAAGCCCAGCGTCAGTTCGGGGTCGCAGATCGCCCGCTTCGGGAACAGCAGCGGCGAGATGACCGACAGCTTTCGCCCGTCGCGAAAGCTCATCACCGCGCCGCGCCCGACTTCGGAGCCCGTGCCAGAGGTCGTCGGAATGGCGATCACCGGGGCGATTTTCGGCGTGATTTTCGCGGCGCCGCCATGGATGAAGGCGTAATCGCGCAAGACGCCGCCATGGGTTGCCAGGACGGCCGCCGACTTGGCGAGGTCCATCGGTGAGCCCCCGCCCAAGGCGACGATGCCATCGCAGCCATGCGCCTTGTACATCTCGACAGCCAGATCGGTCGCGTCTTCGGTGGGATTGGACGGCGTCTGATCGAAGATGGGGGTCGCCCCGCCCTTCGGCATCAAGGCTGCGATCCGGGCGGCAATACCGGTGGCGACCACGCCCTTGTCGGTGACCAGCAGCGGATTGGACATGCCACAGGCAGCAATGTCCTCCGGCAGCCCGGCAATCGCTCCGAAGTCGAACCGGATGGTGGTCAGGTAGGAGATGATCGGCATCAGGTTCGGTCCTTCAGGTCAGGCGTATCGCAGGCCAGCATCGCAAGGCGCTTCGGGTCAGTGTTACGGGAGATCGGCGGTCAGGCAAAGTGGTTGTCCAGGGGCACTGCCCTCCAAACCCGCAGGCAATCGCCCCGAGAGGTGGCCCGGATTGCTTGAACCGTTTCCGGGCTGCCGATACGTGGTGTCTGCCTTTGGTTATGCCGTAGCCGGGATTGGCCGCCGCGCATTGAAGCAAGCCTGATCCGGCATCTTTCGCCTGAGGCTCTGATTTGGTCTGCGACCGTTGCCGAAGTCCAGCTATGGTCCGATCGAGGCGCGGTGGGGCGGCGACAAAGCGCCTCGGTGCGCTTCTTGCGCATCCGCGTCGCGACCTGCAGGCGGCCTGCCGCGTGGCCTTCAGCCCAACAACAGGCCCAACAAAACTCTTGGCTGCTGCTCGGCCTGTCTAGGCCTCGGTGCAAAAAACCAGACAAAAAGCGCTGAAAAATCAACGCTTGGTGGTCTTCCTTGACTGTCTTTGGAAGGGAAGATGGTGCCCGAGACCGGAATCGAACCAGTGACACAGCGATTTTCAATCGCTTGCTCTACCAACTGAGCTACTCGGGCGCCGGCGGTTGCACTGGGCGCACCGCGTTGGTGGGCGGGGTATAGTCGCTCGCTTTTCGCCTGTCCAGAGTTTCGTTGCCGGATCATGGTTGCATCGCGCTGGCAGGCGGCGGGCGGGCAGTTTGCCAAAGGCCGGGAGGCCGCTGGCACTGGCTCAGCGGCGGCGGGAGCCCTCGTCATGCTCGCCCTCGTCAGCGGATGGCCGGTCGCTGCCTTCCTCGACCGGGACGGCGTAGCGGTCTGTCAGCCAGCGGTTGAGGTCGACATCGGCGCAGCGCTTCGAGCAGAAGGGCTTGAAAGCTGCTGCGGTGGGCCTGGAGCAGATCGGGCAGGTGCGGCTCGCCGCCCGGACCGGAAATTCGACGGGTGTTCCCATCACGACCCCTTCCCTTCAAGGCGCGCGGCGTCAGCGCGGCGCAGGTCCGTCTTGAGGATCTTGCCATAGTTGCTCTTGGGCAGGGCGTCCACGAAGACATAGTCCTTCGGGCGCTTGAAGCGGGCGATGCGTGACAGGCACAGCGCATCAAGTTCGGCCTTGCCGGCCTCGCCGACCACATAGGCGATCACCACCTCGCCCCAGTCCGGGTCGGAGCGGCCGATCACCGAGACCTCGCGCACGGCGGGGTGCTCAAGCAGCACCTCCTCCACCTCGCGCGGATAGATGTTCGAGCCGCCCGAGATGATCAGGTCGTTGGCGCGGTCCTTGAGCACCAGATAGCCCGAGGCATCGAAGGCCCCGACATCGCCGGTGTGGAGCCAGCCATCGCGCAGAGAGCGGGCGCTGGCAGCCTCGTTGTTCCAGTAGCCGGACATCACGGGCGCGCCCCGACAGATCACCTCTCCGGTTTCGCCGGGCGGCAGGTGGCGGCCATCGGAATCGACCACGGTGGTCTCGATGCAGGCGAAGGCGCGGCCAGCCGAGGCAAGCCTGTCCAGCCAGCGCGGGTGGGCGGCATCGCCGATTTCGCCCTTCGGCAGCCGGGTGATGGTCATCGGGCTTTCGCCCTGGCCATAGATCTGGGCAAGGCAGGGGCCCAGATGCGCCAGCGCCGCCCGCGTGTCCTCGACATACATCGGCGCGCCGCCCCAGATGATGGTGCGGATGGCGCCGGGCGCGAAGGCCGCGCCGCTGGCGACGAGGCGCTTGATCATGGTCGGCGCGGCGAACATCGAGACGTTCTGCCAGTGGTCCATGGTGGCCACGATCTCAGCGGGTTCGAAAGCCCCGCTTTCCGGCACCAGATTGATGCCGCCGCGCATGACATGGGCCATGATGTAAAGGCCCGAGCCGTGGCTCATCGGTGCGGCGTGCAGGATGGGATGGCCCGGCTCGACGCGGTCGACCTCCAGCGCGTAGGCCTGGCTCATGGCGGCAAGGTTGCCATGGGAGAGCATGGCCCCCTTGGGCCGCCCTGTCGTGCCGGAGGTGTAGAACAGCCAGGCCAGATCGCCGCTGTGCCTCGGCACGGGTGCGAGCGGCGCAGCCGAAGCCAGTTGCGTCCAGTCATCCGAGCCGAAGCGGACCAGATGCTCCAGCGACGACGGAGCGTGGCCGGCGACCATGCTTTCGAGATCAGCGGAAACGAAAGCCAGCCGCGCGCCGGAATGTTCGAGGATGTAGGCGATCTCAAGCCCATGCAGCTTGGCGTTGACCGGGACGGCCGCGAGCCCCGCATGCCAGATGGCATAGAGCGCCTCGACATAATCTGGCGTGTTGCCGGCAATGATGGCGACCCGCTCGCCTTCCACCAACCCGAAGCGCTGCCGCAGGCTGGCCGCTCGGCAGGCCACTGTGTCGGCCAGCGCACCATAGCGGGCGGTGATTCCAAGGCCGTGGCCGAGGGCCGGTGCATCGGGAACAGCCAGCGCCGTGCGCTGCAACCACAGGGCGATGTTCATGCGCTCACCTCCAGCAGGCGCGGCCTTTCGCCGCCGGTCTCAGTTGGCGGCCTGGAGCCAGCCCATATGCACAGGATAGCCCTCGCCGCCGAGCAGCGACAGGGTCTCGTAGAGCGGCAGGCCGACCACGGCGCTGTGCGAGCCGACCAGCTTGACGATGAACGAGCCGGCGATGCCTTGCGCCGCATAGCCACCGGCCTTTCCGCGCCATTCGCCGCTGGCCAGATAGGTTTCGATGTCCTGCGAGGACAGGCGCTTGAAGCGGATGCGCGTCTCGACCAGCCGTTCGCGGAAGGCCCCTTTCGGCGTCACCAGCGTCACCGCCGTATAGACCCTGTGGGCACGGCCTGACAGGAGCCTCAGGCACTCGGCCGCTTCATCCACGATCTCGGGCTTGGGCAGCACGCGCCGGCCAAGCGCCACCACCGTGTCGGCGGCGATGATGTAGGCACCCGTCAGGTCGGGCTGGTTGCGGGTCACGACGAGGGCAGCTTCCGCCTTCTCGTGGGCCAGCCGCCGGGCCAGATCGCGCGGGCGCTCGTTCTTCCTCGGTGTCTCGTCGATATCGGTCGGCAGCAGCGAATCGGCCTTGATGCCGGCCTGATCGAGCAGGGCGAGCCGGCGCGGGCTGGCAGAAGCCAGCACCAGCAGGGGCCGCCAGCCGGGCACCGATGGCGAGGGGGACGGAGAGGATGAGGCGCGGCGGCCAAACACGGGCGGTCCACTTCTGTTGATGCGACCCGTGGCTTACGGGATTGGCGGGAAAAAGTGAACCATGCGCCAGCGCCTGCCTTCGGCCCTGCAGGCGGCCCTGCAGGCGGCCCTGCCCTTCCGGCTCAGGGCCGGGATGGCTCGTTGGATGGGGGTGCCGGGGACGGCGGTCCGGTCGCCGCGGCGGTGGCGGGCACCGGCTGGCTGACCGGCAACCTGGCAGCCTCGCGGTCGGCCTTCTCGCGGGCCCGGAAGGCGCGGATGCCAAGGGGGATTGCGGCAAAGTAGCCGATCACGATCAGGCTCAGCGCCTCGAACGGATAGGCCACCACCAGCGCCACGGCCAGCGTGACCATGACGAAGATCGGGGCGACCCACTGGCGCGGCACCTTCGCACCCAGCGTCTTGCCGGCATACATCGGCACCGTCGAGATGGTGAGGAAGGCGCAGGCCAGCACATAGAGCGCCACCGGAATCGCGCCATAGGGCTGCACCGGCACATCGAGGAAGTGCAGGTAGAGCGGCAGCATGACCGTGACGGCCCCCGCCGGGGCCGGCATGCCGGTGAAATAGTTCTTCTGCCAGTCAGGCCTGCCCGGATCGTCGATCATCACGTTGAAGCGCGCCAGCCTCAGGCACATGGCGATGGCGAAGATGATGCAGATGATCCAGCCGAGATTCTTCAGGTCCTTGAGCACGAAATGATACAGGACGACAGCCGGCACGACGCCGAAATTGACGAAATCGGCCAGCGAATCAAGCTCCGCGCCGAAGCGCGAGGTGCCTTTCAGGAAACGCGCCAGACGCCCGTCGACACCATCGAGCGCGGCGGCAATCAGCACGCAGACCACGCCCAGTTCGAGCTTGCCTTCAATCGCCAGACGCATGCCGGTGAGCCCGAGCGCGAGGCCCAGCAGCGTGATCAGGTTCGGGGCCAGAAGCCGGAACGGAATCGGCTTGAAGCGCCGCTTCTTGGGCTCGTCCCGGTCGGGCTGGAAGGGGGGAAAGAGATCGCTCACTGGACAGGCCTTTCGCCGATGGCCGCACCGTAATCCGAAGCAGCAGGGCTCACAAGCCGGCAAGGCCGGCGATGGCAACGCCTGACCGGCGATCACGAAGTCGCAAGCGATGTGTCCGGCCGAAGCGCGGCGATGTATAAGGCAGCATGAACAGGCTCTCGCTCTGCCCACCGCCATGCCGCCCGGTGTCCGGCTTCCGGCATTCCCCCGTTTCCGCCCGCTCCCGCCGCGCGCCAGGCGCAAGCCTTGTGGCAAGTCTGGTGACAGGTCTGGTGGCCGGCCTGCTCGCCAGTGGCTCGCCTGTCCTTGCCGGTCCGATCAGCTTTGGCCCGAGCCTGCAAGGTCAGGGCTGGAAGCCGCTGACTTTCCGCTCGCTGACGCCGATGAGCTTTGCTGCGGAAGGTGCGAACCAGCTCACCATCAAGGGCCAGAAAGCCGTGAGCGTGATCTGGCGCAGCCTTGATGAGGACAAGTGGCCGTTGATGGCGGCGCGCTGGCGCTGGCGCGTCAACAGCGGTCCTCCTGCCACCGATCTGTCCCGGAAAGGCGGCGATGATCGCGCCATCGCGCTCTACTTCGTGTTTGCGCGCGATGCGGCCGCCGCGAACGCGGCCAAGGGCGCGCAGAGCCTGACCTCGGCGATGTGGTGGGCGTCCGGTGCTGCGCTCGTTTATGTCTGGGGCGGCAACGGGGCGCGCAATGCGGTGGTGGCCAGCCCGCACATGGGCTCCAGCGGCAAGCTGGTGCTGCGCATGCCCGGCGCGCCCTGGCCCGCTGGTCGGCATCGCGGTGTCGTCCGATTCCGATGACACCGGCAGCAGCATCGACGCTGCCATCGAGGGGCTGAGGCTGGAATAGCCCTTTGCTTCTGGCAGGGGGGCATGGCCCTTTCGTGCCTCGCACAGGCTCGGGCGCGCAGTCGCGCTTGCCTTCGCTCCCGGCAGGCCGGGGCGAAGGGTTTACTGCGTGCGGAAGACGCGCGCCGCTTCGGCAGAGCCGATGTCGGCAATCACCGTTTCGCCGGCAATCGCGGTCTGGCCTTCGCTGACCAGCGGCTTGACGCCAAGCGGCAGGTAGACATCGACGCGGCTGCCGAAGCGGATCAGGCCGAAGCGCTCGCCGGGTGCGAGCACCGCGCCTTCCTTGATGAAGGGCACGATGCGCCGGGCGATCAGGCCTGCAATCTGCACGACCACGATCGGGCCGGCCGGGGTATCGATGATCAACGCGTTGCGCTCGTTGTCATCGCTGGCCTTGTCGAGTTCGGCATTGAGGAACAGGCCGGGCGTGTAGGCGATCTTGCGGACCGTGCCAGCAACCGGCGAGCGGTTCACATGGCAATCGAACACGTTCATGAACACCGAGACGCGGGTCATCGGCTCGGCGGGCATCTCCAGTTCGGGCGGCGGCACGGCCTGCACGATCATGCTGATGCGGCCATCGGCGGGCGAGATCACCAGCCCCTCGCGCTGCGGGGTGACGCGCGCCGGATCGCGGAAGAAATAGCAGATCCAGATGGTGATGATCAGGCCGATCCAGCCAAAAGGCGACCACAGATGACCGAGCACCGCTGTGGCCACCGCACCGATGGCGATGAACGGATAGCCTTCCTTGTGGATGGGAACGAACAGCTTCTTCACGGAATCAAGGATGGACATCGGGGGCGGCTTTCGGTGTTCGGGCTTGTCGTTCGGCCTTCATGTAAGAGGGAAAGGGCCGCCGCGCCATAGGCAAGTGCATGGAACTGCCGGCCGTGTTCCGCTCAGGCGGCTTTCGCGCCACAGACCAGCCGCTCCAGCCTGAGATAAGCGATGGCGGCGACGAGGCTGCCGGCCAGCCCGCCCAGAATCGCCGCTTCCTTGCCGAGCCCGTCATAGATCACGGCGAACAACAGCGGCGAGGCCGCGAACAGCATGTTGAGGAAGAACGAGAGCTTGCCCAGCGTCGAGGCATAGCCGCCCGAGCCGAACAGCTCGAACGGCAAGGTGGCGCGCGAGGTGGCGATCAGCCCCATCGCGACGCCATAGAGCCCCATCGCCACGGCGAGCAGCGCGGCCTGCCCTGCGCCCGGCGGCAAGGCCACCAGTGCCAGCAGCATCAGCACGAACACGACCGGCGACACCAGCGAGGCCCCGGCCACGATGCGCACGCCCGGCACCTTTCCGGCCAGCGCAAAGTCGATCATGCGGGCGAGGAAGGTGAAATAGGCGGTCACGGAGGCCAGGAAGATCGCCATGCCCGGTTCCATGCCGCCTTGCAGGAACATGGCGACGAAGAACAGCGGCAGCCCCCATGAGACCAGCCCGCTGAACCCGGCCGCCAGAACAAGCAGCCAGAAGCCCTGCCGGCGCTGCGCATCGGACAACTGGCCGGCAGCCATGACCGGCGCCGCCGCATCGTCAGGGCCCAGCACAACCGGCGCGCGGATCAGCCAATGGGCCAGCGGCACGCAGATCAGGCCCTGCACGGCGGCATAGACGAAGCAGACATTGCGCCAGCCGATCTCCGTCTCGAGCCAGCCGGTCAGCGGCCAGACCAGGCCGTTGGACAGCCCGCCGAACAGCATCAGTGCCCTGAGCCCGCGCCGGCCGCGTTCGGGAAAGCTCTGCGTGACCGAGGCCAGCGAGCCGATGCTGAGCGACAGCGGCGTGCCGATGCCGATCAGAACCCAGGCGGCGAGATAGCTGACGGGCCCCGTGCTCAGGCCGATGCCGACCAGCCCTGCGGCCAGCAACAGCTTGCCGACCAGCATCGGGTGGCGTGCGCCGCCTTCGTCGATCCAGCGCCCGAAGCGCGGGCCGACCAGCGCCGCGATGAACAGCATGACGGTGATGCCACCATAGATGATGTTGCGGCCGACGCCCAGATCGGCGTTGATCTGGCGGTCGAGGATCGAGGGCAGATACAGCGTCATGCCCCACCCGAGGATCTGCGTGGTCGCCAGCCCCAGGATGAACAGGGGAAACGAGCGCGCTGACCGGGCAGGTGCGGCAAGCGTCATTTGGTCAACGTGATCCTGACGCTGGGTTCCTCGGCGGCAGCAGCGCGCTTGAGGGTCTCCTCCGCGACGGCGACCTCGCGCTGGCGGTTCCACAGCGCGGCATAGATGCCATTCTGCACCAGCAGCATGTCATGGCTGCCGCGCTCGGCAATCACGCCCTTGTCGAGCACGATGATCTCGTCGGCATTGACCACCGTCGAGAGCCGGTGGGCGATGACCAGCGTGGTGCGGCCGACCGAGACCTTGTCGAGCGCATCCTGGATCTCGCGCTCGGTGAAGCTGTCGAGGGCGCTGGTGGCTTCGTCCAGCACCAGCACGGGCGGGGCCTTCAGCAAGGTGCGGGCAATCGCCACCCGCTGCTTCTCGCCGCCCGAGAGCTTGAGGCCACGCTCGCCGACCTGGGTGTTGTAGCCATCCGGCAACGAGGCGATGAAGCGGTCGATCTGCGCCATGGCGGCAGCGGCCTTCACATCCTCGTCGGAGGCCCCATCGCGCCCGTAGGCGATGTTGTAGCCGATGGTGTCGTTGAACAGCACCGTGTCCTGCGGAACCATGCCGATCGAGGCGCGCAGCGAGGCCTGCGTCACGCCGGCAATGTCCTGTCCGTCGATCAGCACCCGGCCCGCATTGGGCTCATAAAAGCGGAACAGCAGCCGCGAGATCGTCGACTTGCCGGCTCCGGACGGCCCGACGATGGCGACCGTCTTGCCAGGCGGCACGGTGAAGCTGATGCCCTTGAGGATCTTGCGCTCCGGCACATAGGCAAAATGCACATCCTCGAAGCGGACCTCGCCCGCCGCGACCCTGAGCGCCGGCGCGCCCGGCTTGTCGCGGATTTCCGGATCGCGCCCGAGCAACGCGAACATCTCCTCGATGTTGAGCGTGGCCTGCTTGATCTCGCGGTAAACCGTGCCCATGAAATTCAGCGGGGTGTAGAGCTGGATCAGCAGGGCGTTGATCAGCACGAAGTCGCCGATGGTGTTGCGCCCCGAACGGATGCCGTCGACACACATCCACATGGCGATGGTCAGCGCGATCGAGAAGATCAGCGCCTGGCCGAAGTTGAGCACCGCCAGCGACTGATAGGCGCGGACGCTGTTCCTCTCATACTTCTCCATGGCCACGTCGTAGCGCGCCGTCTCGCGCCGCTCGGCGCTGAAGTATTTCACCGTTTCGAAGTTCAGCAGCGAGTCGATGGCCTTGCCATTGGCGTCGGTGTCGCTGTCGTTCATGTTGCGGCGGATGTTGATGCGCCATTCGGTCGCCTTGATGGTGAAGCCCATATAGAGCGTCACCATGGCGATGAGCAGCAGCACATAGCGCCAGTCGAAGGTCCAGAGCAGCACGATGATCATCAGCGTCAGTTCGACGATGACCGGCACGAGCTGGTTGAGCCCAAGCCGGACCATGTCCTCGATGCCGCTGCGGCCCCGCTCCAGCACCCGCGTCAGCGCGCCGGTCTTGCGCTCCAGATGGAAGCGCAGCGACAGATGGTGCAGGTGCGCGAAGGTCTGGTGCGCCAGCTTGCGCACCGCGTGCATGAACACCGGCGCAAACACCGCATCGCGCAACTGGATGAAGGCGGCCGAGCCGACCCGCATCAGGCCATAGAGCGCTGTCAGCGCCAGAGGCGCGGCGATCAGCCAGCCGACGCCGATGCTGCCTGCCTTCGCCAGTTCAGCGCTCAGCGCATCGGTGGCATACTTGAAGGAGAAGGGCACGCCGACCAGGATGACCCGGCCGATGACCAGCAGAGCGAAGGCCAGCAGGACACGGACTTGCAGATCCTTGCGATCCTTGGGCCACAGATAGGGCCACAGGGCACGGAAGGTCGAGACGAACCCGCCCGACGCGGCCGAGACGGCTGGCTTCGGGGCGGTGCTGGCAGGTGGCGACATCGGCGAGGGAAATCCACGTTCTTCCCGGATATAATCCCCACTCTTCCCAAAGGCTAATCATTCTAAAGCAGACGCGCCCTGCCTTGGGCGCAGACCGCGACCATGGCCGCCCTGCCGTGTCGATTCAGGGCGGCCGTGGGCTCATGCCAGCGGTCAAGGCCGATGACCGATGGTCTCAGGCGGTCAGGCGCAAGGCGGCAGACCGGGAAGGCCGCATGGGCGACGCCCGGCAGGCGGGGCAGCCCGCGGAGGAGGTGCAGCCCGGGGCGGTGCCGCAACCGGCGGCGCGACCCGTGGCGGCGGCGGCGCGGCGCGCAGCGGTGGGGGCGCAGCCCTGGGTGGCGCGAAAACCGGAGGCGCGGCGCGCTGGACCGGCGGGGGTGCCTGACGGATGACCGGCGGTGGCTGGCGCACCACCGGGGGTGGTGCCTGCCGCAGGACCGGCGGCGGCTGGCGCACCACGGGCGGAGGCTGGCGCACCACAGGCGGCGGCGGGCGCTGAACCTGTGGGGGCGGCGCCACGCGCGGCTGCAACGGCGGGGCAACGACCGGTGGCGCGGGCCTTTGCGGGGCCGCCCTTTGCGGGGCAGTGACGGGCGGCGTGACCGCAGGCGGCGCAACGACGGGAGGCGGCGTCGCGGGCCGGATCACAGGTGGCGCAGCCGGAGCAATCCCTGTCCCCTGACGTGGCGGCTGGCCGGTGGCTGCCGGCGGCGTCTGGGGCGTGTTGAGCGGGGGCGGCGTCACTGTTCGTGGTGCCACCGGCGGGCCTCCGATCGCACCGGGGCGCGGCGGCAGGCCGGGTGCCGTCACCGGAGGCGGCGGCTGCTGACCGGGCGTCGTGACAGGCGCGCCGGGCTGCCGGGTCTGTGCCGGCGGCTGAACCGTCGGCAGCGGCAATGGCTGTGGCCGGATCGCACCGGGCGGCGCGGTCAC
>JALORF010000210.1 GCA_025459195.1 Beijerinckiaceae bacterium | reverse complement strand
GCGCGCGCGGTCCGGAGTTCGCGATCAGCTTTTGCCTTGGCTTCGGCAGCCTTGGCGCGCTCGGCCTCGGCAGCCTTGCGGGCCTCCGCTGCCTTGGTGCGGTCGCTATCGGTCCTGGCCTTCAGTTCGGCGAGGCGGGCTTTCTCGGCATCGGCCTTTGCCTTGGCCTCAGCGGCCTTGCTGGACCTGGCCTGATCGGCTGCCGTGGTCGCGGCTGTCGCAGTCTGCTTGCGTGATGCTTCGGCCCGAGCGCGGGCGGCTTCGGCCTGTGCCCTCGCCTTCTCGCGGGCATTGTCGGAGGCGGTGGAGGCTACCGTGCGTGGCGAGCCCACAGGAGCGGGTGGCACGACGCGGGCCACCTCGGCCGGGCGCTGGACAGGCTGCGGCTGGGTCGGCTGCGAGGTCCGCACCGGCTCGGTGCGCTGGCTGATCTGGGAACGGGACGGCTGCGCTGGCGGGGGCGTAGCAGCCATCGGGCGCGGAGTGACGGAGGCAACCGGCACGGGCGTGGCAGCGGCTGGTGCAGCAGCGCGCGGCGAGCCTGACGCATTGTAGACCGGGATGGTGATGCGCGAGCCGGGCGTCAGGCTTGATCCGCTGGACAGGCCATTGGCAGCAAGAATGGCGGACGCGGGCACGCCATAGCGCGCCGACAAGGTGTTGGCCGTCTCGCCGGTGGCAACCACGACCGGGGTGCCGCCTGCCGCCGACCAGCCTGCCGCCGAACCAGCCACGGCGCTGGCGGGGCTTGCCGATGCCAGATCGACCGCGCTGGGAGCACGGCTCGCAAGCTGGGTGCGGGAGGGAATCGAGCCGGTGACAGTGGGTGCCGCGAGGGGCTGGGTCGACACAGGGCCGATGGCCGTCCCGGCACTGGCAACCCGCTTGTCGACCGATGCGGCCGAGCGCCCGATGCTGCCGGTAGAATTGCGATCAATCGGCGTGCCGGACCCGGCCTTGAAGGGATTGCCGAACGGGTTGTCGGAAAAGCGCGCCACATCGGAACTGCACGCACCGAGCGCGCCTGCCATCAAGGCGATGGCAGCGACACGGCTCATGGCCGAAGAACGGAAAGAATGAGACTTCAAACGCATCAGCCCGCACCGCAGGTTACGCAACACAACTTACAGGCATGATTAAAAACGGATTCAGGTTACGAAAGCGTTGCGACCCTGAACAATTCGTCAGATTTCCGCCGGCCCGGCGCACAGGTCGCGTGGCAGGGCCTCACAGCAGGCTGGCGACGCCGGCCACCAGCGGGGTCAACCGCACTGTGCCGCCCAGGTGGTGATCGACGGCGTTGTCGCCAACGCGGGACACCGTGACCTTGCGCGGCACGCCATCCACCTTCAGCGCCCCGACCAGCCGCCCGCCCGGCACCAGGCGCTGCAACAGGGCCTCGGGGATGACATCAACCACGCCGTTGAGCAGCACCCGGTCGAAGCGGCCCAGCAGGCGCGTGGCGTGCAGGCCATCGGCATGCTGAATTTCGACATCGGCCATGCCGAGCCCCGCCAGCCGCTCATGGGCTGCCAGTGCCAGCGAGCGGAAGCGCTCGATCGAGACGACCTGAGCGCCCATCTCGTGCAGCAGCGCCGTGACATAGCCCGAGCCGGTGCCGATCTCGAGCACGCGCTGGCCGGGCTGGAGGCCAAGCGACACCAGAAACGAGGCCACCGTCGTTGGCGGGGTCATGGTTTGCCCGCAGGCCAGCGGGATCGAGACATCGGTGCGCGACAGGTCCGCATAGCGCGCCGGCGCGAACACCACCCGCGAGATGCGCTCCATGGCCCTGAGCACGGCCAGATCGTTGACGCCCTGGGCGCGCAGGGCGAGCAGGAATTGCAGGGTCTTCGCGCCATCGGCGAAGGCCGGCCCCTCGTCAGCCTCGTCGAAGCCGGGGTCTGTCATCCGGCAAAGGCGGCGGCCAGCCGGGTCAGGGTCGGCTCGTGGGTGAGATCGAGTTCCAGCGGCGTGATCGAGATGCGGCGCTCCGCGAGGGCCCTCAGGTCAGTGCCGTTGGCGGGCTCGGTCTTGCCGCGCTGGAAGGCGATCCAGTAATAGGCCTTGCCGCGCCCGTCCTCGCGCGGGTCGATGCGCAGCAGGTTCTGGTTGCGGCGGCCCTGCACGGTGACAGACACGCCAGCCACCTCATCGGGCAGGCAATCGGGGAAATTGACGTTGAGCAGGATGTCCGCCGGAATGCCCTCGGCCAGCAACCGCCTGATGATGCCGGGCGCGTGGGTCTCGGCGCAGCTCCAGTTGATCGCGGCGCGACCCTTTGCGCCATAGGCCTGGCTGAGCGCGATCGAGCGCACACCCAGGATCGTGCCTTCCATGGCGGCGGCGATGGTGCCGGAATAGGTGACATCCTCGGCGACGTTCTGGCCGTGGTTGATGCCCGACAGCACCAGTTCGGGCGGATTGTCCGCCATCACCTGCCTCAGCCCCATGATCACGCAATCGGTCGGTGTGCCCTTTACCGCGAAATGCCGGGGCGAAATCTCGCGCAGGCGCAGCGGATCATTGAGCGACAGCGAGTGCGACACGCCTGACTGGTCGGTCTCGGGCGCGATCACCCAGACATCATCGGACAGGGTGCGCGCCACCCGCTCCAGAACGGCAAGGCCGGGCGCGTGAATGCCGTCATCATTGGTGACCAGAATGCGCATGGATGCCTGCCTGAAGCCGAAAGAATGCCTGATCCTCGCTACGCCAAGGACGCTGCCGTCTCAAGCGGAATGCGGTGGCGCATCCAGCTTTCTGATGTCTTGCCCAACCGCGTCATCCCGGACGTGATCCGGGATGACGCGGTTGGGTGCTGGCCTGCGGGTTTACGCCCGCGAAATCTGCGTCATGCCGCCCATGTAGGGGCGCAGCGCTTCGGGCACGGTGATCGAGCCATCGGCGTTCTGGTAGTTCTCCATTACCGCGATCAGCGCGCGCCCGACGGCGACGCCGGAGCCGTTGAGCGTGTGGACGTGGGTCAGTGACTTGCCGTCGGCTCCCCTCACCCGCGCGTTCATGCGGCGGGCCTGGAAGTCGCCGCAGTTGGAACAGCTCGAAATCTCGCGATAGGTGTCCTGCCCCGGCAGCCAGACCTCGATGTCGAAGGTCTTGGTTGAGGCAAAGCCCATGTCTCCGGTGCACAGCGTCATGACGCGGTAATGCAGGCCGAGCGCCCGCAGCACGGCTTCGGCCGAGGCCAGCATCCGCTCATGCTCGGCGTTCGAATCTTCCGGCTTCGTGATCGAGACCAGTTCGACCTTGTTGAACTGGTGCTGGCGCAGCATGCCCTTGGTGTCACGCCCGGCAGACCCCGCTTCCGCGCGGAAACAGGGCGTGAGGGCCGTGACGCGGATGGGAAGCTCGGCCTCGGCGAGGATCGACTCTCGGACAAGATTGGTGAGTGGCGCTTCTGATGTCGGGATTAGCCAATGGGAGGCTCCTGCCCGAAACAGGTCATCGTTGAACTTCGCAAGGCTCGTCACGCCATTGATCACCTCATCGCGCACCAGCAGCGGCGGATTCACCTCCGTGTAGCCATGCGTCGTGGTGTGCGTGTCGAGGAAGAACTGGCCGAGGGCCCGTTCGAGGCGGGCGAGCGGGCCTTTCAGCACCACGAAGCGCGCGCCGGACAGCTTCGCCGCCGTCTCGAAATCCATCATGCCGAGCGCTTCGCCAAGCTCCCAGTGCTCCTTGGGCG
>JALORF010000076.1 GCA_025459195.1 Beijerinckiaceae bacterium | reverse complement strand
CTATCCGTCGGTCACCGGCCTGGCGGCCCAGAGGGCACTGGCCGAGAAGATCCAGATCTCGGCCTACCAGAAGGTCGTGCCCTATGTGCCGTTCGGCCAATGGTTCGCGCCGGTGGCGCACAGCCCGCGCCTCAGCGGCGTGATCGGCATGCCGGGCACGATGATCCTGTGGAACATCGCCAAGGCACCGAAGTGATGGCACCGCCGTGATGGCGGTGTGCTGACAATCATTCAACCTTGCGGGAAATGACAGGCGGCCAGGTGGCCGCCTGTTCCGTCTCCGAGTTCACGCAATGGCGGCTCCTCAGTGGCGCAACGCGGCTGGGCAATCGGGCAGCGGGTGCGAAAACGGCAGCCGGAGGGTGGCGACATCGGGCTCGGCAGATCGCCCTTGAGGATGATGCGATCACGCTTCGCATCGGGGTCAGGCACCGGCACGGCCGAGAGCAGGGCGCGCGTGTAAGGATGGCGGGGAGCAGCGAACAGGCTGCGCTTGTCGGCGATCTCGACGATCTTGCCCAGATACATCACCGCCACATGGTCGCTGATGTGTTCCACCACGGCCAGGTCATGGGCGATGAACAGATAGGCCAATCCATACTCGCGCTGCAGGTCGACCAGAAGGTTGATGACCTGTGCCTGCACCGAGACATCGAGGGCCGAGACCGGCTCGTCGAGCACGATCAGCTTGGGTTTCAGGGCCAGCGCCCGGGCGATGCCAATCCGCTGGCGCTGGCCGCCAGAGAACTCGTGCGGGAAACGGTCGATCTGGTCATGGCGCAAACCGACCCGGACCATCAGGTCGGCGACCTGGCGGCGGCGCTCGCCGGCATCGCTGACGCCGAAATTCCGCAGCGGCTCGCCAATGGCATCCGCCACCGTCATGCGCGGGTTGAGCGAGGCGAACGGGTCCTGGAAGACGAACTGCACGTTGCGCCTGAGTTCCCGCATCGCGCTGGCTGGCATGCCGATGATCGACTGCTCGCCCAGTCGGATGTCGCCGGCGGTCGGCTCGGCCAGCCTGACGATGGCGCGACCGACCGTGGATTTGCCGCAACCGGACTCGCCGACCATGCCGAGGGTCTGGCCGGCGGCGATGCTGAAGCTGATGCCATCGACCGCGCGCACCGTCTGCTGCGGCCGGCCCATGGCCAGATCGACGAGCGAGCGGCGCACCGGGAAATGCTTGACCAGATCATCGACGACCAGAACCGCACTCACGGGGCAAGGCCTCCGGGAGTGCTCAAGGTTGCCGCTGCATTGGCGATATGGGCTGGCGGCGGCAGGGCGGCGACCTCATCGGGCCGCCAGCAGGCAGAGCGATGCCCCTCGCCCACCACCTGCGCGGGCGGCAACTCGGTGCGGCAGCGCTCGATGACCAGCGGGCAGCGCGGCGCGAAGGCACAGGCGCGCGAGGGCTCGCGCATCAACGGCACCGAGCCGGGGATTTCGGCCAACATGATCTGCGGCTGGCCGCTGAGGCTGGAGCCGAGCTTGGGCACAGCGCCGAGCAGACCATGGGTGTAAGGATGGCGGGGGCCGCGCAGCAGCGTGCGCACGGGCGCCTCCTCGACCATGCGGCCGGCATACATGACGATGACGCGCGAGGCCATTTCCGCCACGACGCCGAGATCGTGGGTGATCAGCAAGGTTGCCATGCCCACGCGCTGCGACAGGTCGCGCAGGATGTCGAGGATCTGCGCCTGGATGGTGACATCGAGCGCGGTGGTCGGCTCGTCGGCAATGAGCAACTGGGGACCGCAGGCCAGCGCCATGGCAATCATGACGCGCTGGCGCATGCCGCCCGACAACTCATGCGGATACTGGTCGAGGCGGCGCGCGGCTTCCGGAATCTGCACGAGTTCAAGCATGGCAAGGGCACGGGCGCGGGCCGCCGCCTCGTCCAGTCCCTCGTGCAGGCGCACTGTTTCGACGATCTGCCGGGCCACGGTCAGAACCGGGTTAAGGCTGGTCATCGGCTCCTGAAAGACCATGGAGATGGCGCGGCCTCGCACCTTGCGCATTTCCTTTTCGCTCAGGGCGGCCAGATCGCGGCCCTCGAAACGGATCGCGCCGCCAGCAATGCGGCCCGCCGGCTCGGCCAGAAGGCGCATGATCGACAGGGCGGTGACGCTCTTGCCGCAGCCCGACTCACCGACAATCGCCACCGTCTCGCCCTTCGCGACACTGAGCGAGAGCCCGTCCACGGCACGCACGGTTCCGGAACGGCCACGGAACTCCACCGCCAGATCATCGATGTCGAGCAGACCATCCATGTTCAGCGACCCTCGAAGCGCGGGTCGAGCGCATCGCGCAGGCCATCGCCGATCATGTTGACCGAGAGCACCGTGATGGCCAGCGCAATGCCGGGGAACAGCACGATATGCGGCGCGATCTGGAACACGACGCGGCCTTCGGCAATCATGTTGCCCCAGCTTGGGATCGCAGGCGGCGTGCCGGCCCCGATGAAGCTCAGCGCAGCCTCGATCAGCACGGCGGAGGCGAAGATGTAACTGCCCTGAACCAGCAGCGGCGCCATGGCATTGGGCAGAACATGACGCCAGAGCAGGGCGGGAAAACGGGTGCCGACGGTCACGGCCGCCTCGACGAAGGGGCGCTCCTTGAGCGAGATCACGACGCTCCGCACAAGACGGGCGACGCGCGGCACCTCCGAGACGGTAATGGCGGCGATGACATTGCTCAGGCTTGCGCCGGTCAGCGCAATCAGCGCCACCGCCAGCAGGATCGAGGGAATGGCCATCATGCCATCCATGATGCGCATGGCCACCGCATCGACCCAGCGCACGAAACCGGCGAGAAGGCCGATGACGAGGCCGATGCCGATGGACAGGACAGCGACCGAGAGACCCACAATCAGCGAGATGCGCGCGCCATACACGGTGCGGCTGTAAAGATCGCGCCCGATCAGGTCGCCGCCGAACCACTGCGTGGCACTGGGCGGCCTCAGCCGCCTGAGCGGCGACAGGCGCTGCGGATCGGTGGTGCCCAGCCATGGCGCAAAAATCGCCGCCAGCACCAGCACGAGCAGGATCAGCGAGCCGGCAATGATGGCGGGATGACGGATGATCCGCCCGAATGCGCCAGGCGGGGCCTGCACATGGGCGCTGGAAACGGCCTGGCTCATGATGACCGCCTCAATAGCGGATCCTCGGATCGAACAGCGCGTAGCTCAGATCGACCAGGAGGTTGACCAGCACATAAACCGCCGAGAATACCAGCACGACGCCCTGGATGACGGGATAGTCGCGCCGGAGGATGGCATCGACGGTCAGCCGCCCGATGCCGGGGATGTTGAACACGGTCTCGGTCACGACCACGCCGCTGATCAGCATGCCGAAGCCGATGCCGACCACCGTGACGATCGGCACGGCAGCGTTCTTCAGGGCATGCTGCAGCAGCATCGGCGCGAGCCCCAGGCCCTTGGCGCGGGCGGTGCGCATGTAGTCCTGGCCCAGCACTTCGAGCATGGCCGAGCGGGTGATGCGGGCGATCAGCGCGGCATAGACGATGCCGAGTGTCAGGCTCGGCAGGATCAGATGGCGCAGGAAGGGCCAGAAGCCCTCGTCCAGCGGCCTGTAGCCCTGAACCGGAAGCCAACCAAGACGCACCGAGAAGAAGAAGATCAGGATGTAGCCCAGGACGAACACGGGCAGGGAGAAGCCGATCACAGCAAGGCCCATGGCGGCCCGGTCAAGGCTCCGGCCCGCCTGCCAGGCAGCCAGAATGCCCAGCGGCAGCGCCAGAACCAGCGAAGCCAGCAAGGCCAGAAGCGACAGGGCGATGCTGGGTCCGGCCCGCTGCACGATCAATTCCGAAACCGACTTGCCGAAGAAGATCGAATTGCCGAGATCGCCGCTGAGAACGGCCAGAAACCACTCTGCGAAGCGCTCGAAGAACGGCCGTTCGAGACCGAGCGCGAGGCGCAGCGCCTCGACCTCCTCGACGGTTGCGGTATCGCCGGCCAGCACATGGGCCGGATCGCCGGGGCTCAAATGCAGGAGCGAGAACACGACGATCGCCACGACGGCCATGACCGGGATCGTCGCGAGCAGGCGGCGCAGGATATAGGAGAGCATCCCGCAATCGGAGGCCATGGTCTGCGGATTGTCAATCCACGATCAAGGCATGGTGAATGGGGGCCAGCGAGCATCCGGCCGTTCCGCGGCCTGCCTTCGCGTGCTGGTCCACAATCTCCTTGACGCGCCGGCGGGGCTGCCGCTGACTGGTTTAGGTGGCATCCGGCCTGCAGCGTGCAGGCCGGGCCAAACCAATGGAATGCGACGCTCATGATCGATCCTTGCGGACGAGTTGTGCTGGTGTCCGGTGCCAATCGCGGCATCGGGCGCGGCATCGCCGAATACCTCTACCGCGCCGGCTACACGGTGTCGCTCGGTGCGCGCGATGCCAGGTCGCTGGCGGCGATGACAGCGGGCTGGGAGCCGGATCGCGTGCATCTTGCCCGCTATGAGGCCACGGACTGGTCGTCGCACGCGGTCTGGGTGGAGGCGGCGATGGCGCGCTTCGGGCGCATCGATGCACTGGTCAACAATGCCGGCATCAACAGCACGATGACGATCCGCGATGCCAATGAGGAGACGCTCGATCTGGTCTGGGCCGTGAACTGCAAGGCCCCGTTGAGCATGATCAAGTGCGCCTTGCCGCATCTGGAAGCCTCGGGCGCGGGCCGCATCATCAACGTGGCGTCGTTGTCCGGCAAGCGCGTGCGCAACAACAACGTGGCCTACACGATGAGCAAGTTCGCGGTGCGGGCGCTGACCCATGCGACACGGCGCCTGTCATGGGACAAGGGTGTGCGCGCCACGGCGGTGTGTCCCTCCTTCATTGCCACCGACATGACGGCCGAGGTCAAGAGCCTGCGCGCCGACCAGATGATCGCGCCGGAGGATTTCGCCACGCTGGTGGGCACCATCATCGCGCTGCCCAACACGGCCAGCGTGGCCGAGCTTCTGGTCAACTGCGTGCTCGAGGACATGGTCTGAGGCGGCGCTTCCGAACCGTTTTCCTCAGAGCCGGTTCTTGCAGGCCATGCCACCCTTCATGATCAGCGGCATGTGGCGGCCCTGGCCGGTGAGCAACGACAGATCCTTGAGCGGATTGCCGTCGACGACGATCAGATCGGCATGGGCCCCTGGTGCGATGGTGCCGATCAGGCCCTCCATCTGGCAGATCCTGGCGGCGTTGCCTGTGGCGTGGGCGATGACCTCGTGGGCGGGCATGACCTTGCCGCGGATCAGGAACTCCTCGCTCTGCAACCGGTGCATGTGGGTGCCGATCAGGTCCGAACCGTAGCCCATCATCACGCCGGCACTGCGCAGCACATCGAGCGAGCGCATGCCGCCGACCCGCACGGTCTCGATCTTGGCGACCGAGTCGGGCGGCAGGCCAAGCGACGCCCCCTCGCTGGCGAGGGCATCGTAAACGATGACGGTGGGGACGGCCCACGCCCCCTTCGCCTTCATCAGGCGCGCGGTGTCCGGCTCGATCAGGTTGGCATGTTCGACCGAGAGCACGCCGCATTCGACCGCGCGGCGGATGGCTTCGTCAGTGTAAAGATGGGCCGAGACATAGGTTCGGGCGTTCGCCGCTTCCTCGACAATGGCGGTCAGTTCCTCACGCGAGAAGCCGAGGAAGGCGATCGGGTCCGTGGGCGAGGCAACCCCGCCATTGGCCATGACCTTGATGAACTGGGCCCCGGCCTTAATCTCCTCGCGCGCCGCCTTGCGGCAGGCATCGACACCATCGACGAGGCGGCCAAGCATGCCGAGCTTGCGCTCGAACCAGGTGGTGTCACGGGTGTCGAAGCGGCCACGGAAATCCGAATGGCCATTGGTCTGCGACAGGGCCTTGCAGCAGATCACCAGACGCGGGCCCACGATCAGCCCCTCGTCGGAGGCCATCTGCAGGCCGATGTCGGCTCCCGCCACATCGCGCACGGTGGTGAAGCCGCGCATCAGCATGCCGGTCATGATCTGCGCCGTGCGGTGGGCCAGGTAGCTGTCCGGCAACATGGCGTTCTGGCCCAGGTTGGTCATCGCCGCCGTGACATGAACATGGCAGTCGATCAGGCCGGGCATCAGGCTCTTGCCGGCCAGGTCGATGATGCGGGCGGAGGGGCTGCTGATGGGCCGCTCCGAAACCTCGCGGATCTTGCCGTCGGCCACCAGCACGGACATGCCGGTTTTCGGCCGGTCGGTCGTGCCATCGACGATGGCGGCATTGACGAACAGGATGGGTCTGGCGGCTTTCTGCGATCTGGCCATGGGCTGGCTCCTTGGCGGGCGGTTGGCTAGGCGGCTGGGGCGGAGCTGCCCTCGATGGCGCGGGCGGCCTCCGAGAACGGCAGGGCGAGCAATGGTGCGAACAGGGCCAGCGCCGCGACAGCTTCGTCGGCATAGGCGTTCTCGGCATCAAGCACGTTCATGGTCCCGATCATCCGGCCCATGACGATGACCGGAATGTTGATGCACGAGCCGCAACCGAGGCTTTCGATCAGGGCATGATCCGGGAAAGCCCAGCGGATGTCGGCCATGGTGCGGCCATGCCAGGGCTGGAGCCCCTTGATGACATGATCGCCCCAGGGTGTTGGCCCCATCGGCTTGCGCCCGGTCAGGGGATAGGCCACCGGATCGGAGGAATAGATGCGCTCGACCTCGCGGCCGCCTTCGACCACGACCAGCAAGGTGAAAAGCCGGTGGCCGACCAGGGTTTTCACAGCCCTGTCGATGCGTTGATACAGGGCCGATGGTGTTGCCGCGCGCACCATCGCATCGGTCGCGGCGGTGAGTTCACTGAGGACGACATCGGCGTTGATGCTCATGGAGTTGTGCCTTTCGGGTGGGCGGCTGGCTGTGGTGCCTTCTGGTTGCGCTCCGGCAGCAGCCCGTCGGGCCTGAGGCGCAAGAGCAGGATCAGGGCAAGCCCGACCATGATCTCGCGGGTGGCGGCGGCCTGCACGGGCGTGACGCCCGGCACGACCTCGGCCATGAAGCGGGTCAGTTCGAGAAAGCCGATCAGCAGATAGGCCCCGATCAGGGCGCCAAGCGGACGGCCCACGCCTCCGGCAGTGACGGCGAGGAAGACATAGATCGTGATCAGGGGCTGGTAGATTTCCGGGGCGACATAGCTGGTGTAGTGGCCGTAGATCGCCCCGGCGAGCGCCGCGATGGCAGCAGCCAGCGAGAACGCCTGGGCTTTCAGCAGCACGACGGGCTTGCCGGCCACCGCGGCCACGATCTGATCCTCGCGCACGGCACGCAAGGCCCTGCCCCACGGGCTTGAGGCGAGATGGCTGAGCACGAGGTGAACCGTGATGGCAAGGCCGGTGACGATGACCAGCATGGTGATGTGATAGTTCGGGCCCCAGGCGCGCGGCACGATCGAGGGCACACCGGCGATGCCATCGGTGCCGCCCGTGAGCCAGATTTCGTTGGAGGCAACCAGCCGCACCACCTCGGCAAAGCCGAGCGTGACAATCGCCAGATAGTCGTCGCGCAATCGCAAGGTCGAGATGGTGACGAGGAATCCGACGCCCAGCCCCACAAGAATGGCAAAAGCGATGCCGAGCGGAATCGGCCACCCGGCCCATTTGGTGGTCATCGCCGAGGCATAGGCGCCAATGGCAAAGAAGCCGACCAGGCCCAGATTGACGAGGCCGGTCAGCCCCCAGGACAGGGTCAATGACTGGGCCAGCAGCGCATAGACGCCGGCCACGACCAGAATGAAGATGAGGTAGTTGACCATCAGCCGGACTTCTCCCCGAACAGGCCCGAGGGGCGAATGGTGAGCACGATCAGGATGACCACGAAGCCGATCGCGGTGCGATAGTTCGGGGCGAGCAGCAGAACGGTCAGTTCCTCCACCATGCCGATCAGCAAGGCTCCGACCACGGCACCGGGAATGGAGCCGAGCCCGCCCAGCACAGCGGCGGCAAAGACCGACAGGATCAGCCGGAAGCCGGTCAGCGGATCGGCTGCGGTATCGAGCGCCACCAACATGCCGCCGACGCCGGCCAATCCGCCGCCGACAACGACCGTGATGGCCGCAACCGTGGCAGGTTCGACGCCCTTCAGGCGGGCGAGATCGGGGTTGTCCGCCGTGGCCCGCATGGCCCGGCCCATGCGCGTGAAATTCAGCGCCGCCCAGAGCAGGGCCATCAGCACCAAGGCGACCGCGAAGTTCTCCACCTGCTGCGGCGAAATCCTGAGATCGCCGAAGCGGATGTCGCGCATCAGCGGCACGTTGAAGCCGCGCGGATCGTTGCCGAAACCGAAGCGGACCATGTTTTCGAGCACGATGCCGACCGCCAGCGAGCAGATCGCCATCATCAGCGCGCCGCTCTTCTCCAGCGGGCGGACGGCCAGCCACTCCGCCGACACCGCTGCGATGCCGGCCCCGAGGAAGGCGAGCGCAAAGCTCGCCTCCAGAGGCCAGCCCAGACGGACATTGGCATACCAGCCCGCATAGGCCCCGATCGTCGCCAGCGAACCGATGGCGAAGTTGGGATAGCGCAGCACGGCGAAGATGGCCGTGAAGCCGATGGCCGGGACCGCAAGGATGGTCCCGGACACGAGCCCGTTGAGCAGGGCCTGGACGATGGATGAGAGCATTGCCGATGCGCGATCAGGCGATCCGCACCAGCGACATCTTGCCAGCCTTCACCTGTTCGTAGCGGAACTTCACCTCGCTGATGTCGCCAAGATCGGTGAAGTCGCAAGGGCCGGAGGCGCCGTCATAGTCGATCTTCTTGCCAGCGGTGATGGCCTTGAGCCCATCGATGGCATTGTCGACCTTGTCGCCACCGCCCTGGCTGACCTTGCGAACGTTGTCGCGGATGCCCTGTCCGCTGGCATCCTTGCCCTGCGCCATCGCCATCAGCGCCATGTTGACGTGATCGTAGATCTGGCAGGAGAACGGATCGGGGCTGGCCTGCTTGGTCAGGTCAGCGACCTTCTTCCAGCCGGCCGAGCCTTCCTGCGGCGAGGGCAGCATGCCGTAGGCGCCTTCGGTGGCTTCAGGCTGGCCAACATTGTCGACGAGCTTCTGGTTGATCGAATAGCCCGGCCCGACGATCTTGCCCTTGTAGCCGGCGCGGAACAGGTCGCGCATCAGCACGGTGGTGTCGGTCAGGTAGCCGCCGACGAAGATGCAGTCGGCGTTGTAGCGCATGGCCTGGTCGACCTCGGTGCGCAGGCTGGGCTTCTTGTCGTCGTAGATCAGCAGTTCTGTGGCACCGCCGACCTTGTCATAGGCCGCCTTGAAGTTGTTGAAGGTGGACTGGGTGAAGGGCGTCTGCGGCATCATGAAAAAGGCACGCTTGCCACCCGAGACCTCAAGGCAGAACTCGGCGAACTTGCGGCCCTGCAGCGTGGTGTTCGGCTGGGTGCGGACCAGCCAGCCATTGTGCGGCAACTGGGTGATCGAATCTGCGCCCGAGACGGTGAACAGGAAGGTCTTGCTTTCCCAGCACAGCGGCGCGACCGCAGTGGTGACGGCCGAGGCCCAGGTGCCCATGATGGCACTGACCTTGTCCACGTCGATGAGCTTGCGGGCGGCGCGCACGCCGGCCTCGGCATTGGTCTGGTCATCTTCCGAAATGACCTGGACCTGACGTCCGAGCACGCCCCCGGCGGCGTTGACCTCATCCACCACCGCCTTGACCACATTGGCCATGACGGGTCCGTATTGCCCGCCCGAACCAGTGAGCGGCGTCAGGGTGCCGATGCGGATCGGGCCGGCCTGCGCGCGCACGATGGCAGGCGCTGCAAGCAGCGCGGTCCCGGCGGCGGCCCCTGCCAGAAGCTGGCGGCGATGGATGATCAGGCTCATGGTTGTCTCTCCTGTTGGCTTGGCGTTGAAGCCGTTGCGGTGGATGTGGCAATTGAACTGGCCGCAGGCATGCCAGCGGGCACCGGGCTCGATTGCGGCGCGGGCCCGGCTTGGCCGTGACCCTTGCGACCGCCAAGGAACAGGCGGCGAATATCCTCGTCGGCAACGATGGCGCTGGCAGCACCCTCGCGCACCACCTGCCCGTCGACGAGCACATAGCCCCGATCGCAGACATCGAGGGCTTCGATGGCGTTCTGCTCGACCATGATGATCGCGACACCATCGCCGGCCAGCCCCCGGATGCTGCCAAACAGTTCGGAAGCAGCCTTGGGGCTGAGCCCTGCCGTCGGCTCGTCGAGTGCCAGCACGCGCGGTTCGGCCATCAGCGCGATGCCCATGGCCAGCAACTGGCGCTGTCCGCCCGACAGCATGCGGCCCAGCGAGCGCCTGCGCTCGGCCAGCAGGGGCAGCCGTGCATAGACCGCCTCGCGCCGCTGCCGCACCTGCCCGGGTGTGGTATAGCAACCCATGGCGAGGTTTTCCTCGATGCTGAGGGCGGCAAAGACGTTGCGCTCCTGCGGCACCAGCACAAGCCCTGCCGCCAGAACGGCCTGCGGACTGGCGCCGGTCACGTCCACACCGGCAACGCTGACCTTGCCCGCGCTGGCGCGCAACAGGCCGGTGGCGAGCTTCAGCGCGGTGGATTTTCCGGCACCGTTGGGGCCGATGATGGCGACCATCTCGCCGGCATCAGCGGTCATCGAAACGCCCTTGACGATGTGGTCGGCAGAGGCATAGCCGCCCACCAGACGCTCGATGACCAGCACGCTCATGCGGCCATCTCCGCCCTGACGCCGAGATAGGCGCGCTGCACCTCGGCATCCTCGCGCACCGAGTCGAACGAGCCTTCGGCCAGCTTGCGACCGAGGGCGAGCACGATGACATGATCAGCCACCCGTGAGACAAGGGCCATGTCGTGCTCGATCAGCAGCACCGTGCGCCCTTCCGCCACAATGGCGCGCAACTGGTCGCCGATCTCCTCGGCGAGCGTCGGGTTGACGCCCGCCGCCGGCTCGTCGAACAGGATGAGGCGCGGCTCGGCCATCAGCGCCCGGCCGATTTCAAGCAGCTTCTTCTGGCCGCCGGACAGGGCGGTGACGCGGTTGTCGAGCAGATGATCGAGCCGGACACGGCGCGCGACCGCCAGCGCCTTCTCGGCCAGCGCGGCCTCATGGTCGCGCACCGCACGGGCCGCCCCGAGCAGATTGAGCAGGCTCTCGCCGGGCTGGCGCGGGCCATACAGCATCAGGTGCTCGAACACGCTCATCTTCGGCAGGCCACGCGCGATCTGGAAAGTGCGGACCAGCCCGAGGCGGTTGATCGCATCGGGCGTGCCCCGCTCCAGCGCATGCTGCGCGCCATTGGCATCCGTCAGCGCGATCCGGCCCCTGTCGGCCCGCAACAGGCCGGAGATGACATTGAACAGCGTGGTCTTGCCCGCGCCGTTCGGCCCGATCAGGGCGGTCAGACGGCCCGGCATGATGGCAAGGCTGGCCCCGTCGAGCGCTTTGAGCCCCCCGAAAGCGAGGTGAACATCCTCGATGCTCAGGAGCGGCTGCGGCGGGGGCTGCGAAGCGGACATCGGCGCAGTGTAGAAGCCCAAGTTGTCCGGTCAACTGGAAGATGACAGGAGCAGACCACCGCCGCACGGCCAGGATCTGCTCACGTCTTGGGCAGAACGGACTTCGGCATCATGCCATGGATGCCTTTCGCGCCATTGACCGTCTGGGTCACGTGGAAGTCGGCGATCAGGCTGCACAGCGAATAGGCATCCTCGGATGTCAGCCCATGAAGCTCGCCGAGCCAGGCGATCATGTCCTTCAGCGCGATGTCCATGGCCCGGTCGAGCGAGGGATCGAACCCCATGCTGATGAGATGGGTGGGCGTTTCGGCGCGCGGCATGGACAACTTCATGTCCTTGCGCACGATCAGTTCGAAGGTGCCGGTCAGCGCGGTTTCGAGCGCGGTCAGGCAGACCTCGCCATCGCCCTGCACGCCGTGGCCATCGCCGCAGGAGAACATGGCTCCGGGCACATGGACGGGCAGATACAGGGTGCTGCCGGCCACCAGTTCCTTGTTGTCGATGTTGCCGCCATGGGCGCGCGGGATGACCGAGGTGATCCGGCCCCATGATGGAGGCGGTGCCACGCCCAGGATGCCGAAGAATGGGCTCAAGGGCAGCGTCACGCCGAAGGGCAGCGTGCAGGTCATGGCCTTGCGGTCGATCGGGATGATCAGCAGGCGCTCGTCGGGATAGCTGTCCGGCAACGTGCCGCCCAGCGGCCTGATCAGATTGAAGCCCCAGTCCTGCCGGAGTGTGACCTCCCGGATGCGGACTTCCAGAACATCGCCAGGCATCGCGCCTGACACGGCGACGGGGCCGGTGAGGATGTGGGCTGCAGGATAGGCTTCGGCCTGCTCGCGCACGGCCTTCAGTTCAGGCGGGGTGTAGCCGGGCGCCATGGCAATCATCGGCACGGTGCCGGTCAGCGTATCGATCGTGATCGTGTCGCCGCTGGCAATGGTGATCTGCGCCGGGCGCGTCGCATCGAAGAAGCCGTTATGGCAGGTCGTCGGGGTGGATGTGAGATGGGCGTGGGGCATGGTCTGCTTTCGCGAAGGCGACCGCCGCTGATCGTTGGGCTGGCCGGAATGAGGCAAGGTTGGCATGCATGGCCCATGCCGCGACACGGCAACCATCAGGGCGATGGCATGGACATTGCCGGATGGGCCTGAACCCCTATCATGGCTGCGCGGACAAGGTTCTTCCAGTAAGCCCAGGACCTCGACAAGCCAAGCGCCGGAAAACCAACGGGCAGGACAGGACCATGGACAAGACACAGATGCCCGAGATCGACATTCCCGCCGTGAAGGCCGAGGTGCAAGCAGCCTTCGCGCGCTACGAGACCGCACTGGTCGGCAATGATGTCGAGACGCTGGATGGGCTGTTCCATGAAGATGCCCGCACGATCCGTTATGGGGGCGGAGAAAATCTCTATGGCCATGCCGAGATCGCCGCCTTCCGTGCCGGGCGCTCGCCGGCAGGGCTTGAACGGACGCTCGAACGCACCGTGATCACCACCTACGGACATGACTTCGCAACGGCCTGCACCCTGTTCCGCAGGGCCTCGCTGGCCGGCAAGATCGGGCGACAAAGCCAGACCTGGGTGCGCACGACGCAGGGCTGGCGGGTGGTCGCCGCCCATGTCAGCATCATCCCCGACCCCGCAGCGTGACAGCAGCAGGAGGGGGTGACGGAGCGGGCTGGCGAGGCAGGCTGGCGGTCTTAGCCCCGATCGATAACCTCAAGGTCGGCGGCGCTCATCGCCATGGGGATGCCGGAGCGGACGAGTTCGGCAAAGCCCTCGTTCGGCACCATGATGGTGAGGCAATAGAGGTTTTCCGTGCCGGTGTTCTCGACGATGTGATCGTGTCCGGGCCGGACAAGGAACGAGTCACCGGTACGGATCTTGTGAGTTAGTCCCTCGCAGTGGGACGCGCCCTCCCCCTTCAGCACGAAGAACATCTCATGGGCATGACCGTGATGATGCAGCGGTGTCGCGCCGCCAGGCTCGAAC
>JALORF010000075.1 GCA_025459195.1 Beijerinckiaceae bacterium | reverse complement strand
CTTGTTGTCGTTCGAGAGCAGGGTCGAGACCACGCCGACCGCGCGGCTGGCATCGGTGACGTAAACCGCCTGGCCCCGGTCATAGGCGGGGTGGATCTTGACGGCAGTGTGGACGCGGCTGGTGGTGGCCCCGCCGATCAGCAGCGGAATGTCGAAGCCTTCGCGCTCCATCTCGGCGGCGACATGCACCATCTCGTCGAGGGAGGGCGTGATCAGGCCCGACAGGCCGATGATGTCGACCTTTTCCTTGCGCGCGACCTCGAGGATTTTCGCGGCCGGCACCATCACGCCCAGATCGATGACCTCGTAATTGTTGCACTGGAGCACGACGCCGACGATGTTCTTGCCGATGTCGTGGACATCGCCCTTCACCGTTGCCATCAGCACCTTGCCGGCGGCACTCGACTGGCTGAGGCCGGAGCGGGCCTTCTCCTCTTCCATGTAAGGCATCAGGTAGGCCACGGCCTGCTTCATCACGCGGGCGGATTTCACCACCTGCGGCAGGAACATCTTGCCGGCCCCGAACAGGTCGCCGACCACGTTCATGCCGGCCATCAGCGGCCCTTCGATGACGTGCAGCGGGCGCTCGGCCCTGGCGCGGGCTTCTTCCGTGTCGGCATTGATGAATTCGGTGATGCCGTTGACGAGGGCGTGTTCCAGCCGCTTTTCGACGGGGGCATCGCGCCAGGCGAGGTCCTTGAGGTTGACCGACTGGGAGCCGTCGCCCTTGAAGCGGGCCGCCGCATCGAGCAGGCGCTCGGTGGCATCGGGGCGGCGGTTGAGCACCACGTCCTCGCACAGCTCGCGCAGTTCGGGGTCGAGGTTCTCGTAGACGCCGAGCTGGCCGGCATTGACGATGCCCATGTCCATGCCCGCCGCGATGCAGTGATACAGGAACACCGAGTGCATGGCTTCGCGCACCGGTTCGTTGCCGCGAAACGAGAACGAGAGGTTCGAGACGCCGCCCGATATATGGGCATGCGGCAAGGTCTGCCGGATCGTGCGCGTCGCCTCGATGAAGGCGTTGCCGTAGTCGTTGTGTTCCTCGATGCCGGTGGCAACCGCGAAGATGTTGGGATCGAAGATGATGTCCTCGGGCGGGAAGCCGACCCGGTTGACGAGGATGTCGTAGGCACGGGCGCAGATCTCGACCTTGCGCTCGTAGCTGTCGGCCTGGCCCTGCTCATCGAAGGCCATGACCACAACCGCTGCGCCATAGAGCCGGCAGATGCGGGCCTGTTCGATGAAAGCGTCGACGCCTTCCTTCATCGAGATCGAGTTGACCACCGGCTTGCCCTGAATGGTCTTGAGGCCGGCCTCGATGACATGGAATTTCGAGGAATCGACCATGATCGGCACGCGGCTGATGTCCGGCTCGCTGGCGATCAGATTGAGGAACTCGACCATGGCCTTCTCGGAATCGAGCAGGCCTTCATCCATGTTGACGTCGATGACCTGGGCGCCGTTGGCCACCTGGTCGCGCGCCACATCGAGGGCTGCGGCGAAATCGCCTTCCTTGATCAGCTTGCGGAATTTGGCGGAGCCCGTGACGTTGGTGCGCTCGCCGATGTTCACGAAGCGGATGGTCTCGTCGAGATTGAAAGGCTCCAGCCCGGCCAGGCGCAGCATGGTGCGCGGCGCTGGCGGCACGCGCGGGGCCTTGCCCTTCACAGCCTCGGCGATGGCGCGGATGTGCGCCGGGGTGGTGCCGCAACAGCCGCCGACCATGTTGACGAGGCCGCTGTCGGCGAACTCCGCCAGCATGTGGGCGGTGGCCTCAGGGCGCTCGTCATAAAGGCCGAACTCGTTGGGCAAGCCGGCATTGGGATAGGCGCAGACCAGCGTGCCGGCGACGCGGGCAAGGTCGGCGATGTGGGCTCGCATCTCGCGCGCACCCAGCGCGCAGTTGAGCCCGATGGTGAGCGGATCGGCATGCTTGACGGAGGCCCAGAAGGCTTCGGTGGTCTGGCCCGAGAGGGTGCGGCCCGACAGATCGGTGATCGTGCCGGAGATCATCACCGGCAGACGCAGGCCCTTTTCGCGAAAGACATTCTCCACCGCCACGATGGCGGCCTTGGCGTTGAGCGTGTCGAAGATCGTCTCGATCAGGATGATCTGCGAGCCACCATCGACCAGCCCGCGCACCTGCTCGGCATAGCTGTCACGCACCTGATCGAAGGTCACGGCACGGAAGCCGGGATTGTTCACGTCCGGCGAGATCGACAGCGTGCGGTTGGTTGGCCCGATGGCTCCGGCAACATAGCGCGGGCGGCCGTCCTGCTTCTCGGCGAGGATGGCGGCCTCGCGGGCCAGCCGGGCGGCCTCGACGTTCAGTTCATAGGCCAGCGCTTCCATGTGGTAGTCGGCCTGCGCGATCGCGGTCGACGAGAAGGTGTTGGTCTCGACGATATCCGAACCGGCCAGAAAGTAATCGAGGTGGATCTGGCGGATCGCATCGGGCTGGGTCAGCACGAGCAGGTCGTTGTTGCCCTTGAGGTCATGGTTCCAGCCCTTGAAGCGCTCTCCCCGGAAGTCGCTTTCCGAGAGCTTCAGGTTCTGGATCTCGGTGCCCATGGCCCCGTCGATGATGAGGATGCGCCCGGACGCGGCCTGACGCAGCGCCTTGCCAATGGCGGCACCGTCAACAGCGGGGAAAAGAGTGTTGGGCATCAGCCTCGTCCTTGTTCTGTCATTCGCCTCAATCGCATGAAGCGCTGTTCAATCGTCATGGCGAGCTTAGCCAAGCCATCCAACCTTGGAGCGCACAGAGGCTGGATTGCTTCGCTCCGCTCGCAATGACGTCGTTGATGATCACTCCGCCGCCACGGCCACGGCTGCCGGTGCGGGCTTGATGCCGACCAGATGGCAGATGGCATAGACCAGATCGGCCTTGTTCATCGTGTAGAAGTGCAGGTCCGTGCAGCCCCGGTCGATCAGGTCCAGCACCTGCTCGGCGCAGACGGCGGCAGCGACAAGGCGGCGCGTGGCCACGTCATCGTCGAGGCCCTCGAAGCGGTCGGCCAGCCATTGCGGCACGCTGGCGCCGGTCTTGCGGGCGAAATTGGCGGTCTGCTTGAAGTTCTGCACCGGCACGATGCCGGGCAGGATCGGGATGGTGATGCCGCGTGCGCGGACCTTGTCGAGAAAGCGGAAATACAGGTCGTTGTCGAAGAAGAACTGGGTGATGGCGCGGGTGGCGCCGGCATCCACCTTCATCTGCAGCGCATCGATGTCCGCATCGAGCGAAGCCGCTTCGGGGTGCTTTTCGGGATAGGCCGAGACGGTGACCTCGAAATCGCCGATGGACCTGATGCCTGCAACAAGGTCGGAGGTCTGGTGGTAGCCATCGGGATGCGGCACATAGGCCGTGCCAAGCCCGCCTGCCGGGTCGCCGCGCAAGGCCACGATGTGGCGCACGCCGGCATCCCAATAGGACTGGATCACCTCGTTGACCTCGGCGCGCGAGGCGGAGACGCAGGTGAGGTGGGCCGCCGGGCGCAGCCCGGTTTCCTCCACCATGCGCTTGACGGTGGCGTGGGTGCGCTCGCGCGTCGAGCCACCAGCGCCGTATGTGACCGAGACAAAGCTCGGACGCAGGGTTTCGAGACGATGGACGGCCTCCCACAGCGCGGTTTCCATCTCGGCGTTCTTCGGCGGGAAGAACTCGAACGAGACCTGCGGGCGGCGGGCCGAATGGCGGCTGGGGCGATAGGACAGGGCCATGTCAGGCAACCTCAAGCTGGGTGTTGGGCCGGAGCGGAAAGTCACCTTGCTGGCGCGCGTCTGCGGCAATCCAGAGCGTGACGGTGAGTTTGGCAGCATCGCCCGAGCCGTGGCCGACCGTTCGTGCCGGCTGCACCGCAAGGCCGGCCTCGGTGAACCACTCGGCCATTTGCTCGGAGGTGAAGCCAAGGCGGCGATGGGCGTGGTCGGTGCGCAGGAATTCGAGATCATGCGCGGCAAAATCGATGACGATCATGCGTCCGCCCGGAGCCAGCGCTGCCGAGGCTTCGCGCAGGGCGCGGGCCGGATCGTCAAGAAAGTGCAGCACCTGATGCACCAGCACGATGTCGAAGGCGTTGCGTCCAAAGGGCAGGGCATGGATGTCACCCTGCCTGAGTTCGACGCGGGCAAGGCCGGCACGCTCGAGATTGGCGCGGGCCACGGCCAGCATCGCGTGGCTGGCATCGACGCCGACCGCGCGGCTGGCACGGGGTGCGAACAGTTGCAGCATCCGGCCCGTGCCGGTGCCCAGATCGAGCAGCGAGCCGATCGGCCCCGCGCCAATGACCTCGGCCACGGCGGCTTCCACGGCCTCATCGGGCGCATGCAGCGAGCGCACCCTGTCCCAATCGCGGGCGACGCGGGCAAAATAGGCCTGCGCGGCCTGCGAGCGCTGGGCCCGCACGGCTGACAGGCGCTCCTGATCGGCGGCGACCGTGCCGTCATCGGCACTGATGGTTTCGGCCAGCGCGCGGGCCAGTGCGCCCGATGTGCCCTGCGCGATGCGGAAGAAGGCCCATGCGCCCTCGCGGTGGCGCTCGATCAGGCCGGCTTCCGCCATCAGCTTGAGGTGCCGCGAGATGCGGGGCTGCGACTGGCCGAGGATGTCGGTCATGTCGGAAACCGACAATTCGCCGCGCGCCAGCAGGGCCAGGATGCGCAGGCGCGTTTCCTCGCCTGCAGCCCGAAGGCCGGCCAGAAGCGCAGGCAAGGATTGGCGACCAGGTGCGACCATGGGGCGAGGAACCTCAAAACATATAAAGATATGTTTATGTCAGAAGCATCATCACGGCAAGGGGCTTCGCACCAGCGCGTGGAGACAGGTGCCGCCCCGCATGTCATCCCCGGCCGGGGTGCAGCGGCGGGGGAGGGCAAGACCGGGCGGTGTGGACCGATCCCTTTCCTCGTGCTGCGGGCTGCCGGCGATGCTCCCTGTGGGCGCTTGCATCAACGGTCCCTTAACCGTTGGCGCACATGGTGAAGAGCGCGTTACCGGCCGGCGCTGCCGATATGGCGGCGTTGTGCCTGCCCTGATCCGCATAAGCGTTTCTCTCTGCCCATTCTCGCCTGTCAGTGGAGTCCGAAGCATGTCATCGCGCGCCGAGCCGACGCTCCTGGGCAAATGGTGGTGGACGGTGGACCGCTCGCTGCTGTTCAGCGTGTTCGGGCTGATGGTGATCGGCGTCGTGGCGCTGATGGCGGGTGGCCCGCCCGTGGCCGAGCGGCTGGGCCTCGCGACCTTCCATTTCGTCAACCGCCAGGCGATCTTCCTGTTACCGGCGGTCGGCATCCTGCTGTTTGTCTCGTTCCTGTCGCCGCGCTGGGTCAGGCGTCTGGCACTCGTCACCTTCATCGGTGCGCTGGCCGGCGTGGTGGCCTGCCTGTTCATCGGAGCCGAGGTCAAGGGCGCCCGCCGCTGGCTCTCGCTGGGGCCGATGACGCTGCAGCCCTCCGAGTTCCTGAAGCCGGCCTTCGTGGTGCTGGTGGCCTGGGCCTTTTCGGAAGGCTCGAAACGCGCCGATGTGCCGGGCACGCTGCTGGCCATGCTGCTGCTGCCGATCACGGTGATCCCGCTCATCCTTCAGCCTGATTTCGGCCAGACGATGTTGGTCACGCTGGTCTGGGGCGGGCTGTTCTTCATTGCCGGCCTGCACTGGTTCTGGGTGATGGGGCTTGGCGGGTTGGGGCTGGTGGGCATCGTGGCGGCCTACGAGTTCGTGCCGCATGTGCGTGAGCGGATCGAGCGCTTCATGGACAAGAGTTCGGGGGACAGTTTCCAGGTCGATACCGCGCTGGAGAGCTTTGCGGCGGGCGGACTGCTCGGCAAGGGGCCGGGCGAGGGGTCGGTCAAGCGCATCCTGCCCGATGCCCACACCGACTTCATCTTTGCCGTGACAGCAGAGGAATTCGGGGTTGTCGCCTGCCTCGTGCTGATCGGCATCTTCGCCACCATCGTGCTGCGGGCCCTGTGGGTCGCGCTGTCCTCGGAGGATGTGTTCCGCCGCTTCGCGGTCACGGGCCTTGCCATGCTGTTCGGCGTGCAGGCCTGCATCAACATGCTGGTGAACGTCCACCTCATGCCAGCCAAAGGCATGACACTGCCGTTCATTTCCTATGGTGGTTCGTCGCTGTGGTCGCTGGCGCTCGGCATGGGCTTCCTGATCGCCCTGTCGAGAAAGCGCCCGCGCGCCGAGGAGATGGAGCAGTTCGCGGGACATGCACGCCATGGCTGAGCCCGCGACAGATGCTGACACCGAAGGGCAGGGTGGCGAGCGCCTCCACGTTGTCCTTGCCGCAGGTGGCACGGGCGGGCACCTGTTTCCAGCGGAGGCGCTGAGCCATGTGCTGCAACGGCGCGGGGTCGTGGTTTCGCTGGTCACAGACCTGCGCGCCATCGAATTCACCGGCGGCTTTCCCGCCGAGGCGATCCACGCGGTGCCGGCCGCCACGCCTTCGGGCCGGTCTCTTGGCAACAAGATCAAGGCGGGCTTTGCCATCGTGCGCGGCGTGCTGGCGGCCCGCACGGTGCTGAAGGAGCTTGATCCTGACGTGGTGGTCGGCTTTGGCGGCTATCCCACCGTGCCGCCGCTTCTGGCCGCGAGTCTGGCCGGATATGCCACCATCGTTCACGAGCAGAATGCGGTGGTCGGGCGGGCCAACCGCTTCCTCGCGGGCCGCGTCGACTGCATCGCCACGGGCTTTGCGCAGGTTGGCGGGCTCGGTGAGGCCATGCTGGCCAAGTGCCGACACGTCGGCAATCCGGTCCGGACAGCGGTGACCTATGCGGCGAATGCGCCCTTCAGGCCAGTGGGTCCCGAGGGCCATCTGCGTGTACTGGTCTTTGGCGGCAGTCAGGGCGCGCGCGTGATGGCTGATGTGGTGCCCACCGCCGTGCAGCACCTGACGCCTGAGGAACTGGCCCGCATCACCATCGTGCAGCAGGCCCGTGTCGAGGACCACCAGCGGGTCACGTCGGTCTATCAGCGGCTTGGCGTGCGCCACGAGGTGTCGCACTTCTTCGACAACCTGCCCGAGCAGATGGCGGCAGCCCAACTGGTGATTGCCCGTTCGGGAGCCTCCACCGTGGCGGAACTGGGCGTGATCGGCCGGCCGTCCATTCTTGTGCCGCTGCCCGGCGCGCTTGATCAGGACCAGATGGCCAATGCCCGCACGCTGGCTGCGATCGGCGCGGCGACCGTGATCGCGCAACCGGATTTCACACCCAAGCGCCTTGCCAGCGAATTGAGCCTCGCGCTGGCCGAGCCGGATCGACTGACCGCACAGGCCACCGCGGCCCGGACGGCCGGCCTGCCCGATGCGGCAGAGCGGCTGGCCGATCTGGTGATGAAGATCGCCCGTCAGGAGTGATCCCGAGACCATGCGCCGAATCTTTCTGGCAGGCGTGGACCCGGCCGCTGCGCCCTGCGCGACGATTGACCTTTGCCGCGCGGCGCATGATAGCGCTGAGCCGGCATAACGCCCGTTTCCAGCCGCCTGCCCTCACGACACGTTCTGCCCGCCAAAGCCTTCTGCCTTCAAGGACCCCTTCGATGAAGATGCCACCCCAGACCGGACCCATCCACTTCATCGGCATCGGCGGCATCGGCATGTCCGGCATCGCCGAAGTGCTGCACAATCTGGGCTACACGGTGCAGGGTTCGGATGCTTCGGACAATTACAACGTCAAGCGGCTGGCGGACAAAGGCATCCGGACCTTCATCGGCCATTCCGCCGAGAACATCGCGCAGGCGGAGGTAGTTGTGGTCTCGACCGCCATCCGGCGCGACAATCCGGAGCTGGCGATGGCGCGCGAGAAGCGCCTGCCGGTTGTTCACCGCTCGCAGATGCTGGCCGAACTGATGCGGCTGAAATCATGCGTGGCGGTGGCCGGAACGCATGGCAAGACGACGACGACCTCGCTGGTGGCCACCCTGCTCGACAAGGGCGGGCTCGATCCGACCGTGATCAATGGCGGCATCATCAACGCCTATGGCACCAATGCCCGCATGGGTGACGGGGCCTGGATGGTGGTCGAGGCCGACGAAAGCGACGGCACCTTCCTCAAGCTGCCGGCGGATGTGGCGATCATCACCAATATCGACCCCGAGCATCTCGACCATTTCAAGACCTTCGACGCGATCAAGGCCGCCTTCCGCTCGTTCGTCGAGAACCTGCCGTTCTATGGCTTTGCCGTGATGTGCATCGACCATCCCACCGTGCAGACGCTGGTTGGCCAGATCGAGGATCGCCGCGTCATCACCTATGGCGAGAATCCGCAGGCCGATGTGCGGCTGGTCAATGTCGATCTGGCGGGCGGGCAATGCCGTTTCTCGGTGCTGATCCGCGACCGCAAGCGCGGCACCGAGGTCGCGATCACCGACCTCGTGCTGCCCATGCCGGGCCATCACAACGCACTGAATGCGACGGCGGCAATTGCGGTTGCCTACGAGCTTGGCGTGACGCCGGAGAAGATCCGCGAGGCGCTCGGCGGCTTTGGCGGCGTCAAGCGCCGTTTCACCCGGACCGGTGACTGGAACGGCGCGCAGATCTTCGATGATTACGGCCATCACCCGGTCGAGATCGCGGCGGTGCTCAAGGCCGCGCGCGCCTCCACGACCAAGCAGGTGATCGCCATCGTGCAGCCCCATCGCTTCACGCGCCTTCACTCGCTGTTCGCGGATTTCTGCACCTGTTTCAACGATGCCGATGCCGTGATCGTGGCACCGGTCTATGCGGCCGGCGAGCAGCCGATCGAGGGCGCCTCGCGCGATGATCTGGTCGCCGGCATCAAGGCCAGCGGCCACCGCAACGTGCAGGCACTCGACAGCAAGCATGCACTCGCCGGGCTGGTCGCAGGGCTCGCGGGCGAGGGCGACTATGTAGTCCTGCTCGGTGCCGGCGACATCACGCAATGGGCCTATGCCTTGCCCGGCGAACTTGAGAAGCTCAGCGGCTGAGGCAAAAGGCCGGGCCAGTGGCCGGGCAGCTTGCTCCACCCCGCGACATCAAGGCGTCAAACCGGTGCGCCACAACCAGCGTAAAGCTGAAGAGGCAAGGCGCAAATGATGGGCATGACCGGATCAATCAAGGGCAGACTTGGCTGGCACATGGCGCTCGTCGCGGCACTGTGTGTGTTCACGACACTGGCCATGGCCATGGTGCTGCCAGTTTCGCTTGCGAAGGCGGCCGGGCCGGAACGCAGCGCCATGCCCGCAGAAGTCACCCTGGTTCACGAGCCGCCAACCAACCCGGCACATCAGGCCATCTTCCGGCGCATCCAGGGTGACCCGATTTTCGAAGGTGCGCGGCGCTTTTTCGCATCGTTCCGGCTGAACCGGCCACTGGTGATCAGGACGCGGAACTGCTCGGGCCGGGGCGGAGCGTGGTATTTTGAGGGCGCAGTCACGATTTGCTACGAGTATCTCCAGAACGCGGTCGACAACGCGAGGAGCGAGCGCCGGCCCGACTGGGTGGGCGAGGAGGATGCCATCCGCGGCCAGTTCGCCGATGTCCTCTACCACGAGGGTGCTCACGCACTGGTCGAGTTCCTTGGCCTTCCCCTGTTCAGCCGCGAGGAAGATGCTGCCGACACGATGGCGTCCTTCGCCATCCTCGCGCTGTTTTCCAAGGATGCGCCGGCGCTGATCAATGGCATCGTCTATTCGTATCTGGTCGACACGGGCGTGAAGAACTTCAACGAATTGCCGTCACTGGAGGCTCGGACCATCACCAGCCGGCAGTATGGTGGCGCGCACAGCACACCCTTGCAGCGCCTGTTCAACGTGGCCTGCCTCGCGGCGGGCTCCGATCCGGCCAGCTACCGCGCGCTCGTCAGCCGCAGCGACATGCCGGCCTGGCGCGCCAATGGCTGCGAGGAGGAATACAAGCAGGTCGCGCATGCGGTCCGGACCCTGTTGTCCCCGCATCTGGACCGCGAGGCCTTGCTTCGGCATTTCCCCGATGCCGTCTGGCCCGAGGCTGCGCCACGCTGAGCCTGGCCTCAGGCGAAGACGAAGTCGGCAGCGCTGAGCAGTCCGCGTTCCGCCCCTGACACGGTGATCGTGCCGAAGGCGCCTGACACAGTGTAGCCTTGGCCGGTGGTGGTGATGGCGAGGCTGGCAAAGTTGAGACCAAGGCCGCGGAAGTCGATCAGGTCGCGGCCATCCTGGAAATCCAGGATACGGTCATTGCCGCCACCGCGCACATCGAAGCAGAAGCGGTCATTGCCTGCGCCGCCGGTGAAGACGTCATCGCCAAGCCCGCCGATCAGCATGTCATTGCCGAGCCCGCCATCGAGCGTGTCGTTGCCCGTGCCGCCGACAAGGGTGTCCATGCCATCGAAGCCGAGCAGGGCGTCGTTGCCGAGCCCGCCTTCCAGCCGGTTGGCGAGGCTGTTGCCGCGCAGCACATCGGCGTTGGCCGAGCCGATCAGGTTCTCGATGCCGCTGAGGATGTCGCCCCCGGCGTCGCCGCCGGTGCCGCGCCCGGTCTGCAGATCGACACTGACTGCCTGCCCGCTGGCGGCATAGCTGGCCGTGTCGATGCCATCGCTGCCATCGAGCCGGTCGCTGCCCGCTCCGCCTGTCAGGCTGTCATTGCCCGCGCCGCCACTGATGTAGTCATGGCCGCCGCCGCCGCTGATGGTGTCGTTGCCGATGCCGCCGGCGAGCATGTTGGCGTTGCCGTCGCCGCTGATCCGGTCGGCATGGGCCGAGCCGGTGACATTCTCGATGCCGATCAGCACATCGCCCTGGGCATGCCCGCCGGTCTGCGAGGCGCGGGTCAGGTCGATGTCGATGCCGAGATTGGAAGCCAGATAGCTGGCAGTGTCGATGCCGGCCCCGCCTTCGAGACGGTCGGCCCCGCCCCGGCCTTCGAGCGTGTCGTTGCCGCGCATGCCCAGCAGCGTGTTGGCAACGTCATTGCCGGTGATCATGTCATTGCCATCGCCGGTGACGGCATTCTCGATCACGGTTCCCGCCGCGATGGTCAGTGAGCGGCCATGGATGGTCGAGAGCGCGCCGGCATTGAGATTGATGATGGTCGCGTCGATCGTGGCGGAGGCGTTGATCCAGTCGATGCCGCCATCGCTGTCGCGCAATGTGGCCCGCCCTGCATTCAGGGCCAGCATTTTGCCGAATTCGGCGGTGTAATGATAGACGTCGTTGGCCGAGATGGCATCGCCATAGACATCGAGCCGATAGGAGGCGACCGAGCCCGTTGCGCCGGCGCGGGTGTCGGTGATGCGCACCAGCCAGTTGCCGGAGGCGAGTTCGCCGCGCAGGGCTTCGGAGGTGAAGCTCCAGGTGAAGCCGTTGACCGACTGGCTGCCGGGGGCCGCGTTCAGCACCACCGTGCGGGTGCCTTCCGGCGAGATCAGTTCAACGCGCAGGTCGTTGATGTTGCCGTGGCTGAGCGTCAGGGTCAGCGAGACGCTCTCGACCTCGATGGCGCGGCCAATGTTGACCGTGAATTCGGTGGACTTCAGGTCGGCGATGGCGCGGTTGAGGGTGCCCGAAACGGTTGCGACCTGTTCGTTCGCCGAGGTCTGGGCATTGCCGAAGCGGCTCCAGACTTCCGCGAAGCGCACGGCTTCGAGGGCATCGACGCGGCCAAAACCGACATCATTGGAATAGTGCAGGCCACCGCCGTTGACATTGTCGGCCTTGTTGATGGTCCAGCCCGACTGCATGCGGCCTGATGCGCCACCGGTCAGCGAAGCTGGCGTGGTGTGGTCGGCGGTGATGGCCAGGATGTCCTGCACGTCGCGCCAGCCCAGCTTGCTGTTGGCGCTGAGCATGACAGCCACGACGCCGCTGACAATGGGGCTTGCCGCCGAGGTGCCGCCAAAGCCGGAGGTGTAGTCGCCGCTCGCATAACCGCGCGAGCCGCTGACATCGGTGGTGACGATGCCGGCGCCGCCGCCATTGGACGGACCGGAGACCAGAACCGATGCGCCGCGCGTCGAGTAGCCCGAGACGTCGCCATCCTGGCCGATGGCCCCGACCGTGATGGTCTGGCGCATGGCATTGAAGTTGGACATGTTGGCATCACGGCCTTCGCCGCCTTCGTTGCCGGCAGCGTTGACCACGATGGTGCCAAGCCCGCCGCGCCCCGCATCGGCCGCGTTCTTGACGGCTGCCGCGAACAGGTTGCCGAACGATCCGGCCTGATGGGCGCTGTCGGCATAGCGCGACGACCAGCCCCATGAGTTGTTGGTGACGTCGAAGCTGCTCATGGCGCGAATGGCGGTGATGAAGCCGCTGCTGGCCCCGATGCCCGAGAAGATGTTCACGCCTGTCAGCATCGCACTGTGAGCCACGCCGACGCCGCCCGCGCCGTTGTTGGCATCCGCCGCGATCAGGCCGGCGACAGAGGTGCCATGGACGGCCGAGCCGGTGGACGCATCGAGCCTCTGGCCGTTGATCACCAGTTCGCGGCTGGAGTCATAGCGGTTGCGCAGATCGACATGGCTCTTGTCGATGCCGTCATCATAGACGCCCACCTTGACGCCCGCGCCGCTGAACTCGGACCAGATGCGGTTGGGGTCGCCCTTGAAGATCTGGCCAAGATGCCACTGGCTGGCGAGCAGCGGGTTGTTGGTCGAGGTAACGATGCGCGACATAAACGGCTCCGGAGGCAATCGGACAGCAGGCGATTGCACGCCGTTGTGACGGCAAAGTCATGCCAGACGGTTCTGGAAACGCGTTGCATTTTAGCGAACTGTCCGATTTCTGGCGCATTCCGGTGCCTTGTGCGCCGCAATCTGGCTGCCGCCCGCCATGTTGCGGTTGCTCGCGGGCGGACGACAGGTTAGCTGCACGCCATGACAGATTTCGATGCGCCAACCTCCGATCTTGCCGGCCGCCTGGCCGCATTGATGCCAGAGCTGCGCGGGCGTCTGCTGGCGCAGCAGCCGCTTGGACCGCTGACCTGGTTTCGTGTCGGCGGGCCGGCCGAAGTGCTGTTCACGCCGGCGGACGAGGATGATCTCGCGCTGTTCCTTGCGGCCTTGCCGGCAGGCATTGATGTCCATCCACTTGGCGTCGGGTCGAACATGATCGTGCGCGATGGCGGCGTGCGCGGCGTGGTGATCCGGCTTGCGCCGCGCGGCTTCGGCCAGATCGCGGTCAATGGCAACCTCGTTTCGGCAGGGGCTGCCGCCCTCGACAAGCGCGTGGCCGAGGCGGCGGCAGAGGCCGGGCTTGGCGGCCTCGAGTTCTATTTCGGCATTCCGGGCACGATCGGCGGGGCGATCACCATGAATGCCGGTGCCAATGGCGGCGAGACCAGGGATGTGCTGGTCGAGGCGCGCGGCGTGCTGCGCGATGGCCGGATCGTGACGATCCCGAATGCCGATCTCGGTTTCGATTACCGCACCTCGCGTTTGCCCGAGGGGCTGGTTCTCACCGGGGCGGTGTTCCGCGGCCAGCCCGAACCGGCCGATGTGATCCGGGCCCGGATGGCCGCCGTGCAGCAGCATCGCGAAACGGCGCAGCCGATCCGTGAAAAGACCGGAGGCTCCACCTTCCGCAACCCGCCTGGCCACTCGGCCTGGAAACTGATCGATGCTGCCGGCTGCCGGGGGCTGAAGCTGGGCGGAGCGCAGGTCAGCGAGATGCACTGCAACTTCCTGATCAACAC
>JALORF010000074.1 GCA_025459195.1 Beijerinckiaceae bacterium | reverse complement strand
GATGACCTCGCTGTTGCGCGAGGATGTCTGTGTGCCGATCCCGTCACGGGCATCGAGCACAAGCACCTCATGACCTGCCAGCGCCAGAGCGCGCGCAACGGCAAGGCCGACAACGCCGGCGCCAGCGACGATGCACCCGATGTCAGACACCTGGGCGTCGGTCAGGCCGGCATGGCGGTTTCGACGATTTTGGCCCAGTAGGACACGCCGACAGGGATGGCCTTGTCGTTGAAGTCATAGGCGGGATGATGCAGCCCTGCCGAATCGCCGTTGCCCATGAAGATGTAGGAGCCGGGCCGCTCCTCGAGCATGAACGAAAAATCCTCGGACCCCATGGTTGGCGGCACGGCAAGATCGACATTGCCACTGCCGACCAGCGAGCCGGCAACCTTGGCCACGAAGCTGGTCTGCTCGGCATGGTTGAAGGTCACCGGATAGCCAAGCTCATAGTCGATCACGGCCGTGCAACCCATCGCGCCGGCAACGCCGGTCACGATCTCGCGCAGCCGCTTTTCAGCGAGCAGGCGCATGTCCTTGGACAGGGTGCGCACCGTGCCCTTCAGTTCCGCCGTCTGCGGAATGACGTTGTAGGCCTCCCCGGCCTTGACCGCCGTCACCGAAACCACCACCGAATCCAGCGGATCGCAGTTGCGCGAGGCGATGGTCTGCAATGCGGAGATGATCTGCGCGCTGGCCACCACCGGGTCGATCGTGTCGTTCGGTTTGGCGGCATGGCCACCGCGCCCTTCGAGCGTGATCTGGAAGCGGTCGGCCGCCGCCATCATCGCACCTGGCCTGATGGCGAACGAGCCGACCGGAAGGCCGGGCATGTTGTGCAGGCCATAGACCTCCTGAACGCCGAAGCGCTCCATCAGGCCGTCCTTGACCATTTCGCGCCCACCGCCGCCGCCCTCTTCGGCGGGCTGGAAGATCAGGATGGCAGTGCCGTCGAAATCGCGGGTCTCGCTCAGGTAGCGCGCGGCGCCCAGCAGCATGGCGGTGTGCCCGTCATGGCCGCAGGCATGCATCTTGCCCGGCACGGTAGAGCGATAGGGCAGGTTGGTCTGCTCCTCGATGGGCAGCGCATCCATGTCGGCGCGCAGGCCGACCACCTTGCCAGAGCCCTGGCGCTTGCCCTTGATCACGGCGACGACGCCGGTCTGGCCGATCCCGGTCACCACGTCGTCGCAGCCGAACGATCTCAGCTTGGCGGCCACGACCTCAGCGGTGCGATGCACATCGAACAGCAGTTCCGGATTGCGGTGGAAATCACGGCGCCATTCGGCGATCTCGCCGGACATGGCCTCGATGCGGGGATGGACGGTCATGGTTGGGCTCCGGACTATGCGATGGGTCGGCAGATCGGCTTGCCGACAGGAAAGCGCCGCAAGGCACGCCCTGTCAACGCGACAGTTCGCTGATGATCCGGCGCACGAAGGTTTCGCCCGCCGCCATCTGGCTTGCCGCAATGAACTCGTTGGGCTGGTGAGCCTGCGCGATGTCACCTGGCCCGCAGATCACCGTTGACCAGCCGACAGCCTGGAACTGCCCGCCCTCGGTGCCGTAGGCAACCACATGCGAGCCGTTGTCGCCGGTGATCCGCCGGGCCAGGCGCTCGGCTTCGCCATCGGTCTCGGGCGTCAGCGGGGGAATGGAGCTGAGCAATTCCACCGAAACGCCGGCTTCGGCTGATTTGAGCTTGAGCGGGGGCTCGATCACATCGCGGATATAGGCGAGATAGCGCTGATAGTCGTCCATCGGGTCTTCGGGTGGAATCGCACGCCATTCGCCGATGAAGCGGCAATGCTCGGCCGTGATGTTGGCTGCGGTGCCGCCTTCGATCGTCCCGCAATGGAAGGTCGCGTAGGGCGGCATGAAGGGCGAAGCGGGGTCTGCGCTGGCCGCACGCGCCGCCATCTGGTCCTCGAACCAGCCGATCAGCTTGGCTGCGACCATCACCGCCGAAACACCCAGGTCCATCCGGCTTGAATGCACCGCGTGCCCGCGCACCGTGGTCATCACGCGCGTGCCGCCCTTGTGGCCGGTGACGACCTGCATCATGGACGGCTCGCCGACGATCACGGCAGAGGGTTTCAGGCCCTGCCGCACCATCTCGTCAATCATGATCGGCGCGCCGAAACAGCCCACTTCCTCGTCATAGGACAGGGCAATGTGCACCGGCCGCTTCAGCCCCGCCGCCATCATCTCGGGAACGAGGGCAAGGCCAAGCGCGTTGAAACCCTTCATGTCGCAGGTGCCGCGACCATAGAGCCGGCCATCCCGCTCGGTGAGGGTCCACGGATCGCTGGACCAGTTCTGCCCGGCCACAGGCACCACATCGGTGTGGCCGGACAGGACCACGCCGCCATCAACCTTCGGCCCGATGGTGGCGAACAGGTTGGCCTTCTGCCCATCCGGGCTCGGCACGATCTGCGAAGCGACGCCATGTCCCGCGAGATAGTCCCGCACGAAGGCGATGATGTCGAGATTGCTGCGCTGCGATTCGGACGGAAAGGCCACAAGCCGGGCCAGCATCTCGGTGGGCGTCAGGGTCAGAGCCATTCCATCATCCTCGTGAACGATCCAAGGCGTAGCGCCACGATCCGCTTGACACAAGCGCACCTGCGCCGCTGGATGCGCGCCCTAGACCGACCGGTTGCGCCTGTCACGGACCTGATCCCATGCAGTTCGATGTGTCTCTCGCCGATATTCGCGCCGCGCGCCTGCGCATCGCCGGCCGTGTCCGCGTAACGCCGGCCCATGTCAGCCCCTCCATCTCGGAGCGGCTGGGGGCCGAGACCGTGCTGAAACTCGAATGCCTGCAACAGGCGGGCTCGTTCAAGGTGCGCGGCTGCTTTAACAAACTGCTGGCGATGTCTCCGGACGAGCGCGCGCGGGGCGTGGTGACGGTCTCCGGCGGCAACCATGCCATTGCGGTCAGCCAGGTGGCGCGGGCGCTTGGTGCGCGGGCGCTGGTGCTGATGCCAAAGACGGTGGCCCCGTTCAACATCGCCCTGACCGAGGCCGCCGGCGGCACGGTCGAGCTGTGCGAGGATGCGATCGCGGCCTTTGCCAGGGCTGACACGTATGCCGCCGGCGGCATGACCAATGTCCATTCCTACGATGATCCGATGATCATCGCCGGCCACGGCACGCTTGGCCTTGAGTTCGCCGAGCAGGCTCCGGGACTGACCCACCTGTTCATCTCGATTGGTGGCGGTGGCTTTGCAGCTGGCGTCGGCGCGGCCATGAAGGCGCTCGATCCGGCCCTGCGCATCATCGGGGTCGAGACCGAAGGCGCAACCACGATGACCGAGGCGCTGGCGGCCGGCGCGCCGGTTCCGATCCGGCCAACCTCGATTGCCCGCACGCTTGGCGCGCCTTTCGCCACCGAACGCACCATGGCCGCAGCGCTGGAATTTCTCGACGAGATCGTGGTGGTGCCTGACAGCGAGGCCGTGGCCGAACTGGTGTTCCTGCTGAGACATGAGCGCGTGCTGGTCGAGCCAGCCGCGGCCTGCGTCCTTGCGGCGGCCTTGCGCCGGCGGTCCAGTCTTTCGTCTGGTGCCAGGGTCGGCCTCGTCCTGTGCGGCTCGAACGTGGCGCTGGAAGATGCAGCCGCCTGGCGCAACCAGTTCGGGGTCTAGGCTCGGCCAACCAGCCCCTCGCAGTCAGCCGGCAAACCTGCGTGAACAAAGCCCCACCTCAGCGCTGGACGCGGGCGCGGTTCGTCTATTTACTGATGGCAAGCCTGATCGAGAACAGACCGGGCGCGGTTCTTCAGAGGGACCGGTTCCATCCAACAGGGAGACTACCCATCATGCTTTCAAAGCGACGGCTTCTTTCGTTCGCCGCCGGCGTCGCGCTGGTGGCCGGTGCCAGCTTCGGTGCCGCGCCCGCCAGCGCCCAGCAGACCTTGCGCTGGGCGTTCCAGGGCAACCTGAACACGCTCGATCCTTACGGGATCAACGAAACCACCACCCTCGGCCTGCAGGGCAATGTCTATGAAGGCCTGACCAAGCGCGGCAAGGACCTGAAGATCATCCCCGGCCTGGCCGAGCGCTGGGAGGTTCTCGACAACGGCCTGCGCTGGCGCTTCTACCTGCGCAAGGGCGTCAAGTTCCACAATGGCAACGACTTCAATGCCGATGACGTGGTTTTTTCCGCGCAGCGCGTGGTTGCCAACAATTCCCAGCTCACCAGCCGGCTGTCCGGCGGCCCCGAATTCGTCAAGGTCGATGACTTCACGGTCGATGTGAAGCTCAAGAGCCCGAACCCGATCCTGCACTATGCCTGGGACACCTGGTATATCATGGACAAGGAGTGGACCGAGGCGAACAACGCCCAGATTCCGCCCGCTCCGCAGGCCACGACACCGGGCTTTGCCACGATCAATGCCAATGGCACGGGCCCGTTCCGCATCACCGAGCATCAGCTTGGCGTGCGCACCGTGTTCGAGAAGAACGCCAACTGGTGGGGCAAGCCCGAGCATAACCTCGACCGCGTGATCTTCACCCCGATCACCTCGGCGCCGACCCGCGTCGCGGCCCTGCTCTCGGGCGAGGTCGATGTGATCGATCCCGTGCCGCTGCAGGATGTGCCGCGCATCAATGCCTCGGCCAATGCCCGCGTCCTCGAAGGGCCGGAAGTCCGCACGATCTACCTGTCCTTCGACCAGATGCGGCCTGAACTCACCGCTTCGTCCGTCAAGGGCAAGAACCCGTTCAAGGACGTGCGGGTGCGCAAGGCCTTCTACCAGGCCATCGACATCGAGGCGATCCGCCGTCAGGTCATGCGCGGGGCGGCTGTCCCGGCAGCGTCGCTGATCTCGCCGCTGTTCTTTCCGCAGATCGACCAGATCAAGCGTCATCCGTTTGACCTTGCTGCGGCCAACAGGCTGATGGACGAGGCCGGCTATCCGCGCACCGGGCCTGACAACATCCGCTTCGAGGTCGATCTCGACTGCCCGAACGATCGCTACGTCAATGACGGCCCGATCTGTCAGGCTGTCACGGCGATGCTCGCCCGCATCGGCGTCAAGATCAACCTGCAGGCTGTCCCGCGTGCAGCCTTCTTCGCCAAGGTCAACTCGCCGATCTACAACACGCCGTTCTACCTGCTTGGCTGGACGCCTGGCACCGGCGATGCGCACAACGTGCTGATCGACCTGATGCACACACGCACGGCCGATGGCTCGGGCGGACGCGGCCAGTTCAACAACGGGGGCTTCTCCAATGCCCGCGTCGATGCGCTGACCGCCCAGGTGCTGGTCGAGATCGACACCGCCAAGCGCGATGCGATGATCCTGGAAGCCTTCACCATCCTGCACAACGAGGTGGGCTACATCCCGCTGCACCAGCAGGCCCTGGCATGGGGCGTCGCCAAGAGCGTGGAACTCACCCAGCGCGCCGACAACCAGCCGCTGTTCTACTGGGTCCAGAAGAAGTGATCGCGGCTTCGCCGTGGCATGGGCTGTGCTTGCACAGGCAGGGTCCAGCCACGGCATGACCGGCTGACATCATGGGAACGGCGGCACTCCGCCGTTCCCCCTCTCGTCAAGGGTTCGCGTTCATGCTCGCCTTCATCCTGCGCCGGATCGGACAGGCCATCCTGGTCCTGCTCACGGTCGCACTGATCTCGTTTTCGCTGTTCCGCTTTGTCGGTGATCCGACCCAGCAGATGGTCAGCCAGGACACCACGCTCGAGGAGCGGCTCCAGATCCGCAAGAATCTCGGCCTCGATGATCCGGTCATCGTGCAGTTCGGGCGCTTCGTCGGAAAGGCCGCTCGGTTCGATTTCGGCCTGAGCTACCAGACCCGCCAGCCGGTGGCGACACTGATCGGTGACCGCTTCCCCGCCACCATGGAACTGGCCTTCGCCTCCGCCCTGTTCGCGCTGTTTGCCGGCATCCCCATGGGGGTTTATGCCGGGCTGAAGCCGCAATCCCTGCTGGCACGCCTGTTCCAGACCGTGTCGCTGATCGGCATCTCGCTGCCGACCTTCCTGATCGGCATCCTGCTGATTTTCGTGTTCTCCGTCTCCTTCGGCCTGCTGCCATCCTTCGGACGGCAAGGCACGGTCAATCTCGGTTTCTGGACCACCAGCTTTCTCACGCTGGAAGGCTGGCGCTCACTGATCCTGCCGGCGGTGACGCTCGGGCTCTTCCAGATGACGCTGATCATGCGTCTGGTGCGCTCGGAGATGATGGAGGTGCTGCGCACCGACTACATCAAGTTCGCCAAGGCGCGCGGGCTCAAGCCGCGCGCGGTCAATTACGGCCACGCCTTGAAGAACACGCTGATCCCCGTGATCACCATCACCGGCCTGCAACTGGGCTCGATCATCGCCTTCGCCATCATCACCGAGACCGTTTTCCAGTGGCCCGGCATGGGGCTGATGTTCCTTCAGGCCGTGCAGACGGTCGATATTCCGATCATGTCGGCGTATCTGCTGCTGGTCGCCAGCCTGTTCGTCCTCATCAATCTGATTGTTGACCTTCTGTATGTGGTGGTCGACCCGCGCATCCGGATTTCCGGCCGCGCCGCCTGAGGGACATCGCCATGCAGATCACCCCCGAAGATGCCCGTTCGGCGACACTGTCGACCCGCCAGGTGCAGGGCAGCCCCTCGGTCATGGGACGCGTCCTTGATTCCGACATCTGGTATTCCTTCACCCGCTCGTGGATCACGATGCTGGCGGCGCTGATCACGCTGGTCCTGATCCTTTCGGCGGTTTTCGCCCACCAGATCGCACCGAACGATCCGTTCAATCTTGAATCACTGAGCCTGCTCGATGGCTCCAAGCCGCCCTTCTGGTCGGCGGACGGAGAGTGGCGCTTTCCGCTCGGCACCGACCAGCAGGGCCGTTGCGTGCTGTCGTCGATCCTGTTCGGCATGCGGATCTCGCTGATCGTCGGCTTCCTTGGCGTGCTTCTCGCAGCCAGCATCGGGATCACGCTGGGCCTCGTCGCCGGCTACCTTGGCGGCACGGTCGACAGCGTGATCATGCGCGTGGCGGACGTGCAGCTCACATTCCCCGCCATCCTGATCGCGCTTCTCATCGATGGCACCATGCGGGCGCTGGTCGGCACGGCGCGGTCCGAGGTGCTGGTGTTCTGGGTTCTGGTCGTTTCGATCGGCCTGTCGTTCTGGGTCCAGTATGCCCGCACCGTGCGCGGCTCCACCATGGTCGAGCGCAACAAGGAATATGTCCAGGCCGCGCGCCTGATCGGCCTTGGCAACGTCACCATCCTGTTCCGGCATGTGTTGCCGAATGTGGTCGGTCCCGTGCTGGTCATCGCCACGATCAACATGGCGCTGGCCATCATCACCGAAGCCACCCTGTCATTTCTGGGTGTCGGCCTGCCGCCGACCGAGCCATCCCTCGGCACGCTGATCAGGCTCGGCAACGAGTTCCTGTTCTCCGGCGAATGGTGGGTGGTGATCTTTCCGGGCCTGACGCTCGCCATTCTGGTGCTTGCCATCAACCTGCTTGGCGACTGGCTGCGCGATGCGCTCAATCCCAAGCTGCGCTGATGGCAGCACAGAAAACAGGCATGGTTTTCATGAATCGGGCAGGGCATCGACGCATTTGGCCGTTGCCCTACGTGACAGATCATCATGCGCGCTCTAGCTTGTTCATTTGATAGCCCGCATGCAGCGGGATCGGGAGGTTGAAACCACATGAAACCCTTCAAGACACTCGCGGTCGCAGGCACCTTGATGGCTGCGACGTTCCTGACGACCGTTGCGGTCGATGCCAAGACGCTGCGCTGGGCGCGCTCGCAGGACGCCACCACGCTGGACCCGCATTCCGGCAACACCGGCCCGAACCATGTTCTGGCGCACAACATCTACGAGCCGCTTGTCATCCGCTCTTTCGATGGCAAGCTGACCGGGGCGCTGGCGACCTCCTGGCGCGTTCTGCCCAACGACCCGACCACCTGGGAGTTCAAGCTCCGCCCGAACGTCAAGTTCCACAACGGCAATGCCTTCACGGCCGATGACGTCGTGTTTTCGATGAAGCGGGCGCTGATGCCCGCTGCCGACATGAAGTCGCTGCTGGTCGGCGTCACCGACATCATCAAGGTCGACGACCTGACGGTGCACTTCAAGACAAGCGGCCCGAACCCGCTGCTGGTCAACAACCTGACCAACCTGTTCATCATGGACAAGGAGTGGGCCGAAGCGAACAACGCCTCCACGCCGCAGAACCTGCGCGAGAAGGTCGAGAACGGCGCAACCCGTCAGGCCGTCGGAACCGGTCCATTCCAGCTTGTCACCCGCGAGCCGGACGTGCGCACCGTGATGCGCGTGTTCCCCGGTCATTGGGGTGCCGGAGAAGCCAATCACGGCATCACCGAGATCGTTTACCGTCCGATCGCGGAAGCTGCGACCCGCGTCGCCGCGCTTCTGTCAGGCGAGATCGATTACCTCCAGGATGTGCCGGTGCAGGATATCGCCCGTCTCCAGAATTCGGCGGGTATTCGCGTCAATCCCGGCCCCGAGAACCGTCCGATCTTCCTGGGCATGAATGTCGGCCTGCCGGAACTGAGGTCCTCCGACGTCAAGGGCAAGAACCCGTTTGCCGATGTGCGGGTGCGTCAGGCGGTGAACACCGCGCTCAATCGCGAGGCCATCCAGCGTGTCACCATGCGCGGCCAGTCCACCCCGCTCGGCATCATCGCCACGCCCTATATCAACGGCTACACCAAGGAGCTGGATACCTGGCCGAAATATGACGTCGCAGCGGCCCGCAAGCTGCTGGCTGATGCCGGGTATCCCAACGGCTTCTCGGTGACACTGCACTGCACCAACGACCGCTATGTGAACGATGAGGGCATCTGCCAGTCGGCCGTGTCCATGCTCGGCCAGATCGGGATCAAGACAACCCTGGTGGCGCAATCCTTGCGCGTTCATTTCCCGGCCATCCAGAGGGGCGAATACGACTTCTATCTGCTCGGCTGGGGCATCCCGACCTTTGACAGCCACTATGTGTTCAATGACCTGTACCGCACCAAGACCCCGAGTGCCGGGACCTGGAATGGCACCGGCCTGTCGAACGCAGCGCTCGATGCCCAGATCGACAGCCTGAGCTCGGAGATCGACCCTGCCAAGCGCAATGCGACGATTGCCGCCATCTGGAAGTGGATCAAGGACAACGACGTCTATGCTCCGATCCACATGCAGTTCATCGCCGGTGCGATGCGCTCCGAGTGGAACATTCCGACCGACGTCGAGAACACACCGAAGATGCGTTTTCTCAACGCGCGCGGTTCGTGATCTGACGCCATAACCCTTGGCCGGGATGGGCATGATGCGCCCATTCCGGCCTTGTTCTTTCCGAACCTGAAACGGACACCCATGCTGGCTTACATCCTGAGAAGTCTGACGCAGGCCACGTTGGTGATGCTGGCGGTCGCGTTCATTGCCTTCTCGATGTTCCGCTATGTCGGTGATCCTGTGGCCTCGATCGTCGGGCAGGATGCGACGCTGAAGGACCGGCAGGAGTTGTCCGAGTCCCTCGGGCTCAACGATCCCTTCCCGCTGCAATTCGCGCGCTTTCTCGGGAACGCCCTGCAAGGCGATCTGGGCATTTCCTACCGGCAGGGCCGCCCGGTCGCCGATCTGCTGATCGAACGCCTGCCTGCCACCATCGAACTGGCCGTGATCTCGGCGATCGTGGCGCTCGGCCTTGGGTTGATCCTCGGGATCTATGCCGCGCTGAACCGCAAGGGCGTCATCGCCAACATCGTGATGAGCGTGTCCCTGATCGGTGTCAGCCTGCCGACCTTCCTGATCGGTGTTGGCCTGATCTTTCTGTTCTCGGTCTACCTGCGCTGGTTGCCCTCGTTCGGTCGCGGCGAGGTGGTGGCCTTCGGCTGGTGGACGACCGGGCTTCTGACCGAATCGGGCCGCAAGTCCCTGATCATGCCGGTGATCACGCTCGGCTTCTTCCAGCTCACGCTGATCATGCGGCTGGTGCGGGCTGAAATGCTCGAGGTGATGCGCACCGAATACATCAAGTTTGCGCGCGCGCGCGGCCTCTCGGATGGCAAGGTCCACTATCGTCACGCCCTGCGCAACGCCATGGTGCCGGTGATCACCATCACGGGCCTTCAGCTTGGCTCGATCATCGCCTTCGCGATTGTCACGGAGACTGTCTTCAACTGGCCTGGTCTCGGCGCGCTGTTCGTGCGCTCGGTCGAGGTTGTCGATATCCCTGTGATGGCGGCCTATCTGATGTTCGTCGGCCTTGTCTTCGTGGTCGTCAATCTCATCGTCGATGTGCTGTATTTCCTTGTCGATCCGCGCCTGCGCGGCGGCATCACCGTGCCGGCAAGGTGACATCATGAGCGATCTCGCCACCAAGCCTCCGCCACGGACCAATGGGCCATCGACAACGCCGCCAAGGCTGAAGCTGAGCTTCGCCGAGCGCGTCGCCCTCTGGCGCGATTCCGACCTCTGGCTGTCGTTCAAGTCCTCTCCGGTGGCCATCGTCTCGGCAGCGGTCACGCTGATCATCGTGCTGATGGCGCTGATGGCCGATGTGCTGGCACCGCAGGATGCCTTCGATCCGGTGGCGCTGAACCTGCTCGATGGCTTTGCACATCCCATGGAGCGCGGCGCGGGCTCGAACATGCTGTTCGTGATGGGCTCGGACGAGCAGGGCCGCGATATCTTCTCGGCGCTGTTTTACGGCACGCGGCTTTCGCTGCTGGTCGGCGTCGCCTCGGTCATTTTCTCGATGGTGCTGGGCATCGGGCTCGGGCTGCTGGCCGGCTATCTGGGCGGCAAGATCGAAATGCTGATCATGCGCGTCGCCGACATCCAGCTCTCCTTTCCGGCCATCCTGATTGCGCTGCTGATCTTCGGCGTGGCGCGCGGGCTGATCCCGCCGCAGCAATACGAGACCACCGCCGTCTTCGTCATCATCATCGCCATCGGCCTGTCGAACTGGGCCCAGTATGCCCGCACCGTGCGCGCCTCCACGCTGGTGGAGCGCAACAAGGAATATGTCCATGCAGCCCGCCTGATGGGCATTTCGGGTTTCGGGATCATGGCGCGGCATGTGCTGCCCAATGTCATGGGTCCGGTGCTGGTGATCGCGACCATCAACCTTGCGCTCGCCATCATCGAAGAGGCGACCTTGTCCTTCCTTGGCGTGGGTCTGCCGATCACCCAGCCCTCACTGGGCACGTTGATCCGGTCCGGCCAGAAATTCCTGCTCTCCGGCGAGTGGTGGATCCTGTTCTTCCCGGCGATGATGCTGGTGATCCTGGCGCTGGCCATCAACCTGCTGGGCGACTGGCTGCGCGATGCGCTCAACCCCAAACTGAGATGAGTCCGGACATGCGTGTTTTCCTGACCAGGCGGATCGTGACATCATGAGCGACCCAGTGATTTCCGTGCGCAATCTGCAGGTGGAGTTCGTCACGAGGCGGGCGACCCTGCGCGCCATCGATGGCGTCTCGTTCGACATCCACAAGGGCGAGGTCCTCGGTGTGGTGGGCGAATCGGGAGCCGGCAAGTCCGTCACCGGCGCTGCCATCATCGGGCTGATCGAGCCGCCGGGCCGCATTTCCGGTGGCGAAATCCTGCTCAACGGCCGGCGCATCGACAATCTTCCGCCCGAAGAGATGCGCAAGGTCCGCGGCCGCAAGGTGGCAATGATCTTCCAGGATCCGCTGACCTCGCTCAACCCGCTGTTCCGCGTCGGCGAGCAACTGGTCGAGACCATCCGCACGCATCTGCCGATGAACGAACGACAGGCACGCGACAGAGCCGTCGAGCTTCTCACCGAGGTCGGCATCCCCGCCCCCGAGAAGCGCATCGATGGTTATCCGCACGAGTTCTCCGGCGGCATGCGCCAGCGTGTCGTGATCGCGCTGGCCTTGTGCGCGGAACCCGATTTCATCGTGGCCGACGAGCCGACCACCGCACTCGATGTCTCGGTGCAGGCGCAGATCATCAGCCTCATCAAGAAGCTCGGGCGCGAGCGCGGCATGGCCGTGATGCTGGTCACCCACGACATGGGCGTGATCGCGGAAACCGCTGACCGCGTGGCCGTGATGTATGCTGGCCGTGTGGCCGAGATCGGACCCGTGCGCGACGTGGTGCAGCGTCCGATGCACCCTTATGCCAAGGGCCTGATGGGCGCGATCCCGACGCTGGAAGCGGCGACCGACCGGCTGGTCCAGATCCCCGGCTCGATGCCGCGCCTGTCGTCCATCCCGCGCGGTTGCGCCTTCAATCCCCGCTGTGGCGAGGTCTTCGCGCGGTGCCATGTCGACCAACCGCTGCCGCTCCCCGTCCAGGGTCGGCAGGTTGCCTGCCACCTTTACGAGAACGAATCGATCAAGACTGCCGAGGTGGCCCGATGAGCCCGCGCCCGTATGTCGAGGTCACGGACCTCAAGAAGACCTTTGACGTCTCCAAGCCGTGGCTCAACCGGGTTCTGGAAGGTGCCCCGCGCCAGTTCCTCAAGGCCGTTGACGGCGTCTCCTTCGACATCAGGAAAGGCGAGACCTTCGCGCTGGTGGGCGAGTCAGGGTCCGGCAAGTCCACTGTCGCGCGCATGGTCGTGGGCCTGCTGAACCCGACGGGCGGCGAGGTCAGCATCGATGACATCTCGATGACCGACCCCGGCCAGCGGGCGCAGCGTGCCAAACTGCGCCGCAAGATGCAGATGATCTTCCAGGACCCTTACGCCTCGCTCAACCCGCGCTGGCGGGTCGACCGGATCATCGCCGAGCCGATCCGCGCCTTCAATGTCGTCGAGGGCGAAGCCAACATCGTGGCCCGCGTCGGCGAATTGCTGACGCTTGTCGGCCTGCACCCTGATGATGGCAAGAAGTTCCCGCATGAATTCTCGGGCGGCCAGCGCCAGCGCGTGGCGATTGCCCGCTCGCTCGCGTCGAACGCCGATTTCATCGTCTGCGACGAGCCGACATCGGCGCTGGACGTGTCCGTGCAGGCGCAGATCCTCAACCTGATGCGTGATCTTCAGGAAAAGTTCGGGCTGACCTACCTGTTCATCTCCCACAATCTTGCCGTGGTGCGCCACATGGCGACGCGCATCGGCGTGATGTATCTGGGACGGCTGGTCGAGGTCTCGGACGCCAAGGAGATGTTCACCCATCCAAGGCATCCTTATACCCGCATGCTGCTCGATGCGGTGCCGGATCTCGCCATGAGCGGGCGGGCGCGCATCCCGGTCGCGGGCGAAATCCCCAACCCGATCACTCCGCCCTCGGGCTGCACCTTCCATCCGCGCTGCCCGCTCGCCAACGAGCGCTGCAAGGCGGAGAACCCCTTGCCGATCAATGGTGTTGCCTGCCATGCCGTGATCGAGGGGCGGACGTTGGCCCACCCCGTGGCGGCCTGACATGGGGTGCTGGCGGCCGATCCGGTTCTCCGAACCGTGATCGACAAAGCCAGGTCAGGACTCGCCGCCGCGTGAGCGGGTCGTCATCGTCGGCCGCGCCGACTCGCCGGACGATGGTCCTGCTGGGGCCATTCCTGTCTGGGCCACTCCCGCTCTGGCAAAGCGCACGAGCGGACGGTCAGTGCGGGCCTGCCCGCGGGCCACGGCGGTGGTGATGATCACCAGCGCCACCAGCGTCATCAGCCACCACGCGCGGAAACCGGCAAA
>JALORF010000209.1 GCA_025459195.1 Beijerinckiaceae bacterium | reverse complement strand
TGGCAGATCGTGCTTCGATGGCAAAATGACGAGTGCGGCACAATGCCCGGAACTGGCCGCAATCAGCGCGCGATCTGCTGATCGATGAAAGTGCGTGCGGTGTTGCGGTCCTCGTCGCGCTCCACAACCTCGGTCGTTGCCCTGACGCGCGCTGTCGAAGCGCGAAGGCCTGGCGGCGGTTCGGTCAGGAAGCGGCGGGGCGGCTCGGTGCCGACGGGCACCTCTGCCGTTTGCGAAGCGCGGCGGGCGTCCTGAGCCATCACGTCGATGAACTGGTAGGCTTCGCTGCCGGAACGGGCGGGATTGGCTGCCACAGCGCGGCCTCCGCGCCGGTTCATGTCGGCACCGTCGATGCGCGAGCCGGTGTCATTGCGGCGGATGCGGGTCTCCATCTCGGCAGCAGAAGCCGCCGCCCGTGCCCGGCGGTTCTCGGCGCTGTCGGGATCATTCGGCCAGTTTGCGGCGTTGCGACGCCCTTCCTGCGGTGGCGGCAGGGTCGAGCGGGGCGGCACCACCAGCGGCGGCCGGTCGCGATAGTTGATGTCGGGCTTGTCGGGCGCCGTGATGCCGAGCGTCGACAGCACGTTCGAAAGCAGCGGATCACCGCTCTGCGCCTGCGCGGCGGGAATGATCAGGGCTGGCGCGAAAACCAGACCAAGGGCGAGTGCCGCCAGACCCTTGCGAACAGCCTTGACCATGATGGGCAACCCCTTTTTGTCGTTGTCCTGCCGGATCATGCGATGCGGCCACGCGACCAGATGATCGGTCCGGGACCGTTGCCTGCACCGGAAAAGCGGCAGACTTGCGGCACCGGATGATGGGCGCGGACCAGATCGGGCCTGTCAGCCCTTCCTTACCGCGCGTTCCTCAAAGACAGCGTCATACATCAGAGCGATGACGCCGACAACAATGGCGGCGTCAGCGATGTTGAAGACATACCAGCTCCAATCGCCCCAGTGCAGGTGCACGAAATCGGCGACTGCCCCATAGGCGATCCGGTCGATGACATTGCCGAGCGCGCCGCCGATGATCAGCCCGAGCGCCACAGCCTCACTGCGACGGCTGGCGCGCCTGAGCCAGAGCGACAGCCAGACCGAGGCGGCGATGGAGAGCGCGACAAGCGCCCAGCGCCCCAGATCGCTGGTCTGCTGGAACAGGCCATAGGAAATGCCCCGGTTCCAGACCATCACGAACTCAAGAAACGGTGCCAGCACCCAGGGGCCGGTATCCTCAAGGCGAATCCAGAACAGGATCCAGAGCTTGCTGATCTGGTCGGCCACGAAAATGCCGGCCGCCAGTGCCGCGCCGAGCCGCGTGGGTGAGGCTGCGGCGGCGCTGGCGACAGGCGTGCCGGCGGGGGGCAACTCCACGGGCGTGCTCATGCGGCCTTCGCATCGCGTTCGCGCAGCGCCTCCGCATCACGCGGGGTGACATCGGGATAGGCAGGGTCAGCCGTGGCCGGATCGAAATAGCGCCACGAGCGGGCGCACTTGATGCCGGGTGCCATGCCGACCACGACCGCCACGCCCGGCACGTCGGGCATGCGGAAGGCCTCGGCGGGGCCGTCATGGGCAGCGACCGAGATCGCGGAGGTGATGCTGATTTCGGCAAGATCGATGCCGGCGAGGGCTGCCATCAGGGCCGGATCGGTGACGAACACGGATGGTGCGGCCTCTAGCGACGAGCCAATGGTCTTGGCAGCGCGCTGGAGCTCGAGAGCGCCGGTGACCACGCGCCTGACCTTGCGGATCGCTTCCCAGCGCGCATCGAGCGCCTCGTCGCGCCAGCCGGCAGGCAATTCAGGGAAGGTCTGCAGATGGACCGAGCCGCCGCCGTCCTTCTGGTCCGGGTAGCGATCGAGCCAGGCCTCCTCACTGGTGAAGACCAGGATCGGAGCCAGCCAGATGGCCACGCAGCGGAAGATGTGATCGACCGTGGTCAGTGCCGAGCGGCGCACATGGCTGGAGGCCGGGTCGCAATACAAGGCATCCTTGCGCACATCGAAATAGAAGGCCGAGAGGTCCGCCGTCATGAACTGCGACAGCAGCGACACCACTTTCTTGTAGTCGTAAGCCGCATAGGCGGCGCGGATGGCTTCGCCCAGTTCGGCCAGCCGGTGCAGCATCAGCCGCTCCAGTTCCGGCATCGAGGCTGTGTCGGTGACGCGCTCTGTCTCGCTGAAATGGGCCAAAGTGCCCAGCATCCAGCGGATAGTATTGCGCAGCTTGCGGTAGGTTTCCTGCATCGTCTTGAGGATTTCAGGACCGATGCGCTGGTCATCCGAATAATCGACCGAGGCGACCCACAGGCGCAGGATGTCCGCGCCGGACTCGGCGATGACCTTCTGCGGGGCCACGACATTGCCCAGCGATTTCGACATCTTCTGGCCCTTCTCGTCCATGGTGAAGCCATGGGTGAGCACCACGTCGAACGGCGGTCGGCCGCGCGTGCCGCAGCTTTCGATCAGGCTGGAATGGAACCAGCCGCGGTGCTGGTCCGAACCTTCAAGATACATCACCGTGTCGCGCCCGCCATCGACCTTGCGTTTGGTGCCGGCCAGATCGGGGAAATGGGCGGCATCGTCGAGCACGTAGGCGTGGGTCGAGCCTGAATCGAACCAGACATCGAGCACGTCATTGACCTTCTCGAAATCGGCGGCGGCAAACCCGAAGGGTTCAAGGAAGCGGCTGCCATCGGCGCTGGCGAACCAGGCATCGCCGCCTTCGGCCTCGAACGCTGTGGCGATGGCGGCATTGACCCGCTCATCGCGCAGGATCCCGCCTTCGCGCAGGCCATGGGCCGGCAGGTCGCGCTTCGCCACGAACACGGTGATCGGCACGCCCCAGGCGCGCTGGCGCGAGACCACCCAGTCGGGCTTGGCCTCGATCATGCCGCGGATGCGGTTCTCGCCAGAGGCTGGCACCCACTGGGTGGCGCGGATGCCGGCCAGCGAGGCCTCGCGCAGGGTTGCCCCCTCCCTGCCCTCCCCCACGAGGGGGGAGGGTTCAGAGCGCAGCGCTGAACCGGGTTGAACGTCCTCTCCCCTCGTCGGGGAAGGATGGGAGGGGGCCGCCGCGAACGGCTTGTCCATGGCGATGAACCATTGCGGCGTGTTGCGGAAGATCACCGGCTTCTTGGAGCGCCAGGAATGCGGATACTGGTGCTTGAGGCGGCCGCGCGCGAACAGGTGGCCGGCCTCGATCAACGCCTTGATGACGGCTTCATTGGCATCGCCCTTCTCGCCCTTGTCGGTGATGACCGAGCGGCCTTCGAAGCCGGGCGCATCCTTGGTGTAGGTGCCGTCAGCGGCGACCGTGTAGGGGATTTCGGTCGGGATGCCGCTGGCGCGCAGCCTGGCTTGCGTGTCCGCCCGCATCCAGATGTCGAAATCCTCGCGGCCATGGCCGGGCGCGGTGTGCACGAAGCCGGTGCCGGCATCATCGGTGACATGATCGCCATCGAGAAGCGGGACATCAAAATCATACCCCAGGCTGGCGAGCGGATGGGCGCAGATGAGGCCTGCGAGAATCTCAGGTGAGACTTCGCCCTTTGGAGTCAAGGTCAACTTTGCTTGCGCTGCAACTGTGCCAATAAGATTACTAGCAATAATGAAACTATCACCGACCTTAGGACCATATGGATTCTGGACATCTTCAACGACGTAAAGCCCATACTCAATCTTGTGATTGAACGATACAGCTCTGTTTCCTGGTATCGTCCAAGGTGTTGTGGTCCATATCAGAACCGATGATCTAGCAAGTATCTCTTTGTAGCCATCCGTGGGGTCCTCACCAGCAAACA
>JALORF010000073.1 GCA_025459195.1 Beijerinckiaceae bacterium | reverse complement strand
AGCCGGGCTCGCCGAAGCCGGGTTATCTCGAAGCGGTGCTGGCCAGCGCCGAAAGCTGGAATCTGCCCGTGGCTTACCAGCAGGAGATCGCGCGATACATGCGCGCCGGAGCCTCGCAAAAGCTGGCCGTGCCTTCGCCTCAAGCCGTCACATCAGATGCTGCGCGCCATAGGGCGGGGCCGGTGCCCGGCGTGCAGACCCGTGGCGAGGCACCTGCACCAACTGTGGGGGCCGTTCGCCGCCGTCCGCCCGGTTGAATGCTGCGCTCAGCCGGTGACGAACCGGGCCAGGAGGCGCACCAGCGCCGTGATCGCGAAGGCCACGATGATGAAGGTCAGCACGCGGTGGCGGCTGGTCTTGTCGGGCAGGTAGGGCGCGAGTTGCCGCATGATGAATTTGCGGAACAGCCAGAGGCCGAGCGCCGTGCCTGTCAGGAACCATGTCACGATGTGGGCTCGTTCATCGGTGGCTCAGGCGCCGGGCGCGGCCGGATCGACCGGCGCGCCAGCAGACTTCCACGCGCCGAAGCCGCCGGCGATGTGAGCGACGGGTTTGAGGCCCATGTCCTTCGCCGCCTTGGCCGCGAGCGCCGAGCGCCATCCGCCAGCGCAGAAAAATACGAAGGTCTTGTCCTGCTGGAAGACCGGTTTGGCATAGGGGCTTTCCGGATCGATCCAGAATTCGAGCATGCCGCGCGGGCAATGGAACGCATCCGGCATGCGCCCTTCGCGATCCAGTTCACGTGGATCGCGCAGGTCGATGAACACGACATCATCCTTGCCGTGCAGCGCCGACGCCTGAGCGACATCCAGTGTGGTGATTTCGGCTTCCGCCTCGGCCAGAAGGGCCTTGTAGCCTTTGGTGATGGTCTGCGGCATGGATCTGTCCTCGCGAGCGGGCGGACACTGCCGCCTTGGCGTGCTGAGGTCAACGGGCCGCTGCCAAGGATGTTCGCCAGCACGCGCCAGCGCCCACCGGTCAGCGTGATGAGCGCGCCCGGTTGCCCGCCTGCCGGTTTGCAGGCCATGGTGGTGGCCGGGAGGATGACCGATGCACGGATTCGGCGTCTGGGATTTTGTAGCCCTGATCGGCTTTGTGGCTGCCTGGCTGGGCTATCATGTGGCTGTCGAGCGTGGTCCCCATGCTGAGCGCAGCCTCAACGCGCGCATGAATGTCCGGCGCCGGCGCTGGCTCGAACAGGCCATGCTGCGCGACAACCGCATCATCGACACGCAGGTGATGAACGGTTTGCAGAACGGCACGGCGTTCTTCGCCTCGACATCGCTGATCGCTGTCGGTGGCGCGGTGACGCTGCTGGGGGCAACCGACCAGATCATGCAGGTGCGCTCCGACTTTCCGCTGGCGGGGATCACCACCCGGCTGAGCTGGGAGATCAAGGTGGTGGGGCTGGTGGTGATCTTCGCCTATGCCTTCTTCAAGTTCGCCTGGAGCTACCGGCTGTTCAATTACAGCGCCATCCTGCTTGGTGCCCTGCCTGCGGCCTCACCGGATCAAAGCCCCGAGGCACGCCGGGCGCTGGAGGAATGTCTTTCCATGAACGTGGCGGCGGGGCGGCACTTCAACCGCGGGCAGAGGGCGTTCTTCTTCGTGCTCGCTTATCTTGGCTGGTTCATCAGTCCGCTGGCGCTTGGCCTGTTCACGGTGGGTGTCATGGTGGTGATGTGGAACCGGCAGTTCGGACGCAGCGCTGATGACGCGCTGGCCACGGGGAGTGCCCTGTCATGACAGGCGAGGGCGCGACCGATGATCCGGTCGAGGACGCGATCCTGCGGCTCGTTGCGGCGCGCGGGCCAGGCAAGACGATCTGTCCCTCGGAGGCGGCGCGGGCGCTTGGCGGCGCGCATCCTGATGGCTGGGGCCCGTTGATGCCGCCCGTCCGCAAGGCGGCCGTGCGGCTGGCGCATCAGGGCCGGCTGGTCATCCTGCGCAAGGGCCGGCGCGTGGATCCGGACAGCTTCAAGGGCGTCTATCGCCTCGGGTTGCCATCCGGCGAGCCTGACGTCGCGGCGGGGCAGGACTCTGGCGAGAGCGCCTGACGGGCCAGGTTCGCGAAGCCCGTCTCCCCGCCGACGCCTCAGGGCGAGGGCAGCAGGGCATCGGTGTGGCCAGCCAGCCAGTAGCCCAGCAGGCCGACCCATTCCTTGGCCATCTGGTCCGTTTCCTGAAGCGCGCGTGACAGGTCACGGTTGACGCCAAACAGATCGCGCGTCGTGCCGCTGCTGACGAAATCGACGGGGTAGGGCACCACGGCAATGCCCGCCTGGCGGAACACGCCGACCGAACGGGGCATGTGCCAGGCCGAGGTGATCAGCAGCCAGCGCTCGCCCGGTTTCTGGGCCAGGAGCGGCTTCAGAAACCGCGCATTCTCGACGGTGTTGCGGGCGCGGTCTTCGAGGATCAGCCGTTCTGCCGCGATGCCAAGTGACAGGTAGAAGGCGCGGGCCGCATCGGCTTCGGTCGGCCCGCCCTGCCCAAGCAGGCCGGCACTGCCGCCGGTGAAGGCCAGCCTTGTCTGTGGCAGACGCAGCGCCAGTTCCGCGGACGTGGTCATGCGGCTGGCCGCCGCGTTGAAGGTGACCTCGCCGCGGTTGAGCCCGATGGCACCACCCAGCACGATGATGCCGGTGATGCCATCGAGGTTGGCCGGACGCGGGAAGCGGTCTTCGAGCGGACGCGCCAGCATCGTGCTGGCAGGGCCAAAACCGGCGAACAGCAACCCGGCCATCGCCAGCAGCGCAAGCACGCGGCCAGACCGGGCAAAGCGCGTGAAGCCGAGCAGGACACCGGCAAGGATGAACAGCAGCAGCAGGTTCACCGGCGCGATCAGCAGCCAGATCAGCTTGGAGAGGTAGAAGAACATCACAGTCCCCGGTTTGCGGCCAGCGCGGCCACGCGCACGCTTAGCGCAACTGGGCTGTGCTGGCACCAGAGTCATGGCTCCGGAAAACGCTGGCCCTGAAAATCCAGACCCCGGAAAGTCCTCGAGACAGCCTGCCGTCTCTTCCCACGCAGCATCAGGTGCGCTAGCCCAAAGCAGGTGGCCGGATCGGACGACAAGCCGGCCAGCCCGATGATGGAGGATGCAGCGCCATGACCCGCACGATCTGGGGCCGGATGAATTCAATCAATGTCCAGAAGGTGGTCTGGGCGGCTGAAGAACTCGGGCTGGCCTACACCCGGCACGATGCCGGCATGGCCTTCGGGATAGTCAAGACGCCGGACTATCTGGCCATGAATCCGAACGGCCTCGTGCCGGTGCTGGATGATGATGGCGTTGTCCTGTGGGAGTCGAACGCCATCGTGCGCTATCTCGCGGCGCGTTATGGCGAGGGTGGTTTGTGGCCGCGTGATCCGGCCCTGCGCGCCCGGTCCGATATCTGGATGGACTGGCAGACCACGGCTTTCTATCCGGCCTATGCGCCTGCCTTCTCAGGGCTGGTGCGGACGGCCCCGGACAAGCGCGACCCTGCCGCGATCGAGGCGTCGCGTGCGAAGACCGAGCCGCTGCTGGCCATGCTGGACCGGCACCTTGCGGCCCAGGACTATCTCGGGGGTGCCAGCTTCGGCATTGGCGATCTGGCGCTTGGGCCGACCGTCCACCGCTGGCTGAACATGCCGATCACGCGTGAGCCGAGGCCGCATGTCGAGGCCTGGCACCAGCGCATCATCGGCCGGCCCAGTGCGGCCTGCTTCCGTGATCTGCCGGTGACCTAGGAATGACCTCAGCCGCGCCCGACGAAGGGCATGGCGGTGGCCATGACGGTCATGAACAGCACATTGGCCGAGAGCGGCAGGCTGGCCATGTGCAGCACCGCATCGGCGACATGCTGCACATCCATCACCGGCTCGATCTTCACCGAGCCATCCGCCTGTGGCACGCCTTTGGTCATGGCCACCGCCATCTCCGTCAGGGCGTTGCCGATGTCGATCTGCCCGCAGGCGATGTCATGCTGGCGGCCATCAAGCGAAGTGGCGCGGGTCAGGCCGGTGATGGCATGCTTGGTGGCGGCATAGGGGGCCGAGTTCGGGCGGGGCGCATGGGCCGAGACCGAGCCGTTGTTGATGATCCGTCCGCCGCGCGGCTGCTGGATCTTCATCAGGCGAAAGGCCTCCTGGGTGCACAGGAAAGGGCCGGTCAGGTTGGTGTCGACGCAGGCTTGCCACTGGGCAAAGCTGAGATCCTCGAGCGCAACGGAGCCGGGCGAGCCGACGCCGGCATTGTTGAACAGCACGTCGAGCCGTCCGAAGCGCGCCTTGCAGGCCGCAAACAGCGCCGCAACGGCTGCCGGATCGGTGATGTCGCAGGGGTGGGCGAGGGCACGGTCAGCCGGCATGCCTGACAGCCGAACCGTCTCATCGAGCGCATCGCTGCGGCGGGCGGCCAGCACCACGCCATAGCCGGCCTTGAGGAAGCTGATGGCCACGGCGCGGCCGATTCCGGCACTGGCACCGGTGACCAGCGCGATTCTGGCTGGCGGCTCGGTCGCTCTGGTGCTGTCCATGCTCATCTCCCGGTCGTGCCACGTTGCCCTGCTCCGGCCCAGTAGAGCAGGTCAGGGTCCAGAGGCAACGAGCTTCTCCGGCAGACACGCTCCGGCAATGGCAGCGCCAGCGGGCATTGCCTTGTTTTTGGGCGCTTTCTGGCCTGACATCCCGTGGTCTGCAGGCGGAGAAGGCAGCATGACGGGAATCTCGGCAGCGAAACACGAAAATTCGACAATTTTTCGTGTGGCATCTTGACGAGTGCATGCCATGCGCGATTTACATGCCGCGCATAACCGCCCGTCATGGCGGCTTATCATAAAAGAGGAACCGCTCGCATGAAGCGTCGTCAATTTCTGAAGGGCGCGGCTGTTGCCGGCGCCGCTACCGCAGTGGCCATGCCGGCCATCGCCCAGTCGATGCCCACCCTCAAGTGGCGCCTGACCTCGGGCTTCCCGAAGTCGCTCGATACCATTTACGGCGCGTCGGAAACCATTGCCAAGTACGTCAAGGAAATGACCGATGGTCGTTTCGAGATCCAGGCCTTCGGTGCCGGTGAAATCGTCGGTGGCCTGCAGTCGGTGGATGCGGTTTCGGCCGGCACGGTCGAAATGTCCAACACGGCCGTCTATTACAACTGGGGCAAGGACCCGGCCTTCGGTCTGACCACGGCTGTTCCGTTCCTGATGTCGAAGCGCGCCCAGGATGCCTGGATGATCGATGGCGGCGGCGAGAAGCTGATCAACGAATTCCTCGCCAAGCACAACATCGTCGCTTTCGAAGGCGGCAACACGGGCTGCCAGATGGGCGGCTGGTGGCGGAAGGAAATCCGCAACGTCGAAGACATGAAGGGCGTGAAGATGCGCATCGGCGGCTCGGGCGGCGCGGTCATCGCCAGGCTCGGCGTTGTTGCCCAGCAGATCGCCGGCGGCGACATCTATCCCGCTCTCGAGCGCGGCACGATCGATGCGGCCGAATGGGTCGGCGCCTATGATGACGAGAAGCTCGGCTTCAACAAGGTTGCCCGCTTCTTCTACTATCCGGGCTGGTGGGAAGGTGGCGCAGTGCTCCACACCTGCATCAACTCGGCCAAGTGGAACGAACTGCCCAAGAACTACCAGGCGATCCTGCGCGGTGCTTCGGCTTTCGCCAACACCGAGATGACTGCCAAGTACGACGCCCGCAACCCGGCCGCTCTCAAGCGCCTGCTCTCGACCGGCACGCAGCTGCGCGCCTTCCCGCAGGACGTGATGGACGCTGCCTTCAAGGCTTCGCAGGAACTGTATGCGGAAATCAGTGGCCGCAACGCCGAGTTCAAGAAGCTCTATGACGCCGCCGTTGCCTTCCGCAACGACTTCTACCTCTACAACCAGATCGCTGACTTCTCGTTCGACAGCTTCATGATCCGTGCGCGCAGCCGCGCCTGATCACGTCGCCCGGGATTGAGACCGCTGGCCGCCGCGCAGCCTTCGCGCGGCGGCCAGTTCTTCTTGAGGGCCAGGTTGTTGCATCAGCAACCACCGGTGCTACAAGCAGGGGGTCCGCCCTCCAATGATACACCCGAGCCGTGCCGTTGGCGCTGCCCCGAGCACGGGTTGCTCACTGCGCCGGACGGTCAAAGGCTGACGGCCAGATAGACGAAGACCAAGAAGAAACGAACGGACGGAGACGTTGTTCCATGGGTGCGCTGCTTTCAATTTCGCGCGTGATCGATTTCATCAATGGCCGGCTCGGGCGGATCGTGGCCTGGCTTGTGCTGGCAGCGGTCGTGGTGTCCGCCGGCAACGCGATTTCGCGAAAAATGCTGAACATCGCGTCCAACGGCATGCTTGAACTGCAATGGTATCTGTTCGGCATCGTCTTCATGATTGGCGCTTCCTGGACGATGAAAACCAACGAGCATGTCCGCGTCGACGTGGTCTCTTCGCGCCTGTCAAAACATGTCCGTGACCGGATCGAGGTCTTCGGATTGATCGTGTTCTTCTTTCCGTTCGCGCTGGTCCACCTGTATTATTCATACCCGTTCTTCATGGAATCGTGGCGGACGCAGGAGTGGTCGACCAATGCCGGCGGCCTGATCATCTGGCCAGCGAAGGGCATGGTGCTGCTCGGCTTCTTCCTGCTGACGCTGCAGGGCGTCTCCCAACTCATCAAGCGCGTTGCCATCATCCGTGGCGATCTCGATGAAAAGGACGACATGATGCAAGAGCATGTGCCTATCCATCCGGCCCTTGCGGACATTGTCGATCCCGCCTCCGCCGGCATCAAGCACTGAGCCCCGGCTCGTCATCACATTAGACTGGGGGCTTCGCGTTCCATGCTCGAGTTTTTCATCCACTATCTTGCGCCGATCATGTTCGGCTCGCTCATCTTCTTCCTGCTGCTGGGCTACCCGGTGGCTTTCACGCTGTCGGCCTGCGGGCTGATCTTCGGCTTCATCGGCATCGAACTGGGCCTGTTCACGCCCAACTTCCTGCAGGCGCTGCCGGAACGCGTGTTCGGCATCATGTCGAACGAGACGCTTCTGGCAATTCCGTTCTTCACCTTCATGGGGTTGATCCTTGAACGCTCGCGCATGGCGGAAGATCTGCTCGACACGATCGGACAGTTGTTCGGAACAGTGCGCGGCGGCCTTGCCTATGCGGTGATTTTCGTCGGCGCGCTGATGGCGGCAACCACCGGTGTGGTGGCCGCGGCCGTGATCTCCATGGGTTTGATCTCGCTGCCGATCATGCTGCGCTACGGCTATGACCGCCAGCTTGCCACTGGTGCGATCATGGCATCGGGCACGCTGGCCCAGATCATTCCGCCCTCGCTGGTGCTGATCGTGCTGGCCGACGTGCTCGGCAAGTCGGTGGGTGATTTCTATCAGGGCGCGATCATTCCAGGCCTGATGCTGACGGCGCTCTATGCGCTTTACGTGTTCGTGCTGACGCTGATCCGTCCGAATGCCGCTCCTCCCTTGCCGCCTGAAGCCCGGACGCTGGGCGCTGGCGTGACTTCGCTGTTCGTGATGATCGGTCTGTCGATCCTTGTCGGGATTGCAGCGACCTATGCGTTTGCGCCGATCGTCGAGCAGGCACCCGAGGTCTATGGCTCGTCCGTTGCGGTTGCGTTCGCGCTCCTGGTGGCCATTGCCAACAAGCGCTTCGAACTGAAATGGCTTTCTTATCTGGCCACCCGCGTCATCATGGTGCTCGTGCCGCCCCTGGCGCTGATCTTCCTCGTGCTCGGCACCATCTTCATCGGCCTTGCCACGCCCACCGAGGGTGGCGCGATGGGGGCAATCGGGGCGTTGGCTCTGGCTGCCATGAATGGTCGCCTGACCTTCACGCTCACCAAGCAAGCGTGCGAATCGACCCTGAAGCTCTCGGCCTTCGTGATCTTCATTCTGATCGGGGCCCGCGTCTTCGCGCTCACCTTCTATGGCATCAACGGCCATGTCTGGGTGAAGGAACTGATGCTGTCGCTGCCTGGCGGTGCTGTCGGCTTCATCATCTTCACCAACCTCGTGGTCTTCGTGCTGGGCTGCTTCATCGACTTCTTCGAGATCGCCTTCATCCTGATGCCGCTGCTGGTGGCACCGGCGACGGCGCTCGGCATCGACATCGTCTGGTTCGGCGTGCTGATGGCCATGAACATGCAGACCAGCTTCCTGACGCCACCTTTCGGGTTCGCGCTGTTCTATCTGCGCAGTGTGGCGCCGAGGCTGGCCTATGACGACAAGATCACCGGCAAGCGCATCGAGGGTGTCGAGACCACGGTGCTCTACAAGGGCGTGATCCCGTTCATTCTGCTGCAGATTTTCATGGTGTTCGTGGTCTACTTCACGCCGCAACTGGTCGAGCACTACAAGGATACGCTGCCGCAGGCAGATCCGGCCGATGTGCGTCGTCAGCTCGACAATCTCGTGATCCCGGGCCTGGGCGCTCCCGGTGGGCCGGGCGATATGCCACCGCCCCGGTTCTGATCGCTCCGGCGTCACCAGATACAAAGAAAGGGCGGCTCGCGAGAGCCGCCCTTTTGCGTCGAAGGGGCCGGATGTCAGCTTGGCAGCGCCACATCGATGCTGCGGGTCCTTGCGCACATCGAAGCCGCAACAAGGCAGTCGGCCGAACCCAACGGGCCCGGCTTGTCGATCCCTCCAGAGCGGACAAAGCTGTTGGTGGAGTGGCCGGCGAGCAGGGCCTTGTCCGATTGGTCCCGGCGCGGTGCCGCTGCGTGGCGCAGGCGCTCCTGGCGAACGGATCTCGTGCCCAGTTTGCGGCAGGTCCCGATGTCCATGCGTCCGGCTGGTTGGCCAGCATCAGGGGAGGGCTCTGGCCATGCCAGCGATGCGCTCCTTTGAGGCTGTCAGGCCTTGGTCAAGGCTCGTGCTGACAGAAACGGGGCCGACTGGGGTCATGAAACGCAGGGCTTTGGCCAGCGGCACCATGTCTGATCGCTTGACCGATCATCATGCCGCGCTCAGTCCTCCTTTGACGTCATCCAGCCGACAACGGCCCCGCCCGGCGCCCGGATGATCGCGATCCGACCTGTGCCCGGCACATCGAAGATCGGACGGATGAGCGTCGCTCCCAGCGCCAGGGCTTCGGCAACGCGGCGATCGACATCATCGACGCCGACATAGGTGAGCCAATGATCGCCGATGCCGTCGAACTCCGGTCTGCGCAGATCGAAAATGCCAGCCATCACCGGCGCATCCTCCATCCGCGCCAGCCAATATGTGTGACCCGCAAGCGGGACGTCATGGAAGGTCCAGCCCAGCGTTGCCGTGTAGAATGCCATCGCGCCGGCTGGATCGCGTGTGTTGAGCTCGCTCCAGATGATGGCCCCATGCGACATGGCCGATGCTCCCGTTGCGGCAGGGACAGCCTGAGGTTGCCCCTGCTCTCGTGGTGTTGATCAACGGCCGGTGGCAGGGCGGTTACAGGCCGACCTTGGCCTCGCTGACCACCTTGCCCCAGCGCGCGATTTCAGACTTGAGGAAGCCCGCGAACTCGGCACCCATCAGCGTCGGGATGTCGGAGCCGTTGCGGGCCCAGGCGTCCTTGATCGGCTGTGAGGCGAGGGCGGTGCGCAGTTCTCGCGCCATGCGCTCGGTCGCTTCAGGCGGCGTGCCCTTGGGTGCCCACAGGGCATACCAGGTCGCGACCTCGAAGCCTGGAAGCCCTGCTTCCGCGGTTGTCGGCACATCGGGAATGGCCGGCGAACGCTTGGCGGCCGCCACGGCGAGGCCACGGAGCGCGCCGCCCTGGATCTGGCCGGCGGATGAGCCCAGCCCGTCAAACATCACGTCGATCTGCCCTGCCACGAGGTCGGCCAGCGCCGGTCCCGCGCCGCGATAGGGCACATGCACGATGTTGGTGCCGGTCTGGAGCTTGAACAATTCGCCTGTCAGATGATGGGTGGTGCCATTGCCGGCAGAACCATAATTCAGCTTGCCGGGGTTGGCCTTGAGGTCGGCGATGAATTCAGCCAGCGTCCTGGCCGCCACCTTGGTCGGGTGAACCGCGATGACCTGTGGAGGCGATGCCACCATGCCGATTGGCACCAGATCGGTCTCGATGTTGTAGTCGAGCCTCGGATAGAGAGCCGGCGCGATGGCGTGGTGGGCTGCGCCGACAAAGAAGGTGTAACCATCGGGCGCGGCTTTGGCTGCCGCAGAGGCACCGGTTGTGCCGCCGGCCCCGGCGCGGTTGTCGATGACGATGCGCTGGCCGAGTTGCGCTTCAAGTTGCGCTGCAAGGGGCCGCGCGAACGCATCCGTGCCGCCACCGGCGGCAAAGGGCACGATGAAGGTGATCGGTTTGTTCGGCCAAGCCTGGGCAATGGCCTGCGAGGGGCCAAGAATCGCGCCGAAAACGGCTGCGGAGCCGGCTGCGACAAGCAGCGCCAGCGTGCGTCGGGACATCATGTTTCCTCTCCGATGGACTGCCCGGACTGACGCCGGGCTTTCCGCCTCATCAGGCGCATTGTGCCAAGGTTTTGCAAGTGATTTTGCAGGCAATCCAGCCCGGTTGACGGTCAACCGATCGTGTCAGCGCTTTGCCGGTTGTGTTTTGCACGCCAACCGGGTTTGACTGCGCGGCCTGCATCGCGGCCAGCAAGGCCGCCTGCATCGCCAACGGCCCAGGATCATCGAGCGACGAGACTGCCCATGTCCAACCATCTTTTCGACCTTGTTCGTGCTCGCATGCCGGCCGCGCAAAGCCCGTTCATCATCCACCCGGACGGCAAGGTTCTGAGCTATGGCGATCTGGATGCGGTGTCAGCGCGCCTGGCCGGTGTGCTGGTTGCTGCGGGCGTCGTGCCTGGCGACAGGGTTGCGGTGCAGGTCGAGAAAAGCGCCAATGCGCTGATGCTCTATCTGGCCTGCGTGCGGGCCGGAGCCGTGTTCCTGCCGCTGAACGCGGCGTACACGCTGGCAGAACTGGATTACTTCATTGCGGATGCCGAGCCGTCCCTGATCGTCTGTGATCCATCGCGGCAAGCAGGCATCACGGCCATTGCCCGCGGTGCTGCGGTCGAGACACTTGATGCCGACGGCGCAGGCAGCCTGATGGACAAGGCGGCCGGCATGGCGGACCGCTTCACCGATGTGGCGCGCGGACCCGATGATCTGGCCGCGATCCTGTATACATCCGGCACCACCGGCCGCTCCAAGGGCGCGATGCTCAGCCATGACAACCTGGCCTCGAACGCGCTGACGCTGGTGGATTTCTGGCGCTTTGACCGCACCGATGTGTTGCTGCATGCACTGCCGATCTTTCATACGCACGGCCTGTTTGTCGGCACCAATGTCGTGCTGCTGGCAGGCGCATCGATGCTGTTCCTGCCGAAGTTCGACGCCAACGAGGTGATGCGGCTGATGCCGCGCGCCACCACGATGATGGGCGTGCCGACCTTCTATGTCCGGCTGCTCGACCATGCCGGCCTGACACGGGAGGCGACCGCGCACATGCGGCTGTTCGTGTCAGGCTCGGCACCGCTGCTGGCCGACACCCACCGCGACTGGCGCCGGCGCACGGGCCACGCCATTCTCGAACGCTATGGCATGACCGAAACCAACATGAACACCTCCAACCCCTATGAGGGGGACCGGGTGGCTGGCACGGTCGGGCCTCCGCTGCCGGGCGTTGCTGCCCGCATCACCGAGCCAGAAACCGGCGCGATGCTGCCGGTTGGCGAGATTGGCATGATCGAGGTGAAGGGCCCGAATGTGTTCAAGGGCTATTGGCGCAACCCGGAGAAGACCGCGTCCGAGTTCAGGCCCGACGGTTACTTCATCACCGGAGACCTCGGCAAGATCGATGCGAACGGCTATGTCCACATCGTCGGACGCGGCAAGGACCTGATCATCACCGGTGGCTACAATGTCTATCCGAAAGAGGTCGAGAGCGAGATCGATGCCTTGCCGGGCGTGGTCGAAAGCGCGGTGATCGGGCTTGCCCACAAGGATTTCGGCGAGGCCGTGACAGCGGTTGTGGTGGCTGCAAAAGGAGCCGCGCTCGACGAAGCATCCGTGATGGAAGCACTGGACGGGCGGCTGGCCCGCTTCAAGCAGCCCAAGCGCGTGTTCATCGTCGATGATCTGCCGCGCAACACCATGGGCAAGGTGCAGAAGAACGTGCTGCGCGAGATGTATGCCGGGGCTTTCGGGTAGGCGGTCTTCCTCGCTGCGAGCGCAGCGAAGCAATCCAGCATCACGGCGCACGACCCCTGCATTGCTCGCTGCGACCCAATGACCGCAACCCACTCGCCATGCGCCGCAATTCGTGGTCCATTCGGGTGAAGCTGACTGAACCCGGACGTCCATGACTGATCTTGCCGCACGCGTCTACAACCACACCTGGAAGATCGATCCGATCGTCCGGTCGCTGCTCGACACGGATTTCTACAAGATCCTGATGGCGCAGACGATCTTCCGGCGTCAGCGCAGCACGACGGCGCGGTTCTCGCTGATCAACCGCACGACGCGGATCAGGCTGGCCGAGATCATCGACGTGGGCGAACTGAAGGAACAGCTCGACCATGTGCGTTCGCTCAGGCTGTCGCGCGGGGAAAGCACATGGCTGCGCGGCAACATGTTCTATGGCCGCCGGCAGATGTTCTCGCCCGATTTCATGGAGTGGTATGAGGCGCTGCGCCTGCCCGAATACCATCTCGAATTGCGCGACGGACAATATGAACTGACCTTCGACGGGCCCTGGGTCGAAACCACGATGTGGGAAATTCCGGCGCTGGCGATCATCAACGAACTGCGCTCGCGGGCGGTGCTGCGGGGCATGGGGCGGTTCGAATTGCAGGTGCTGTATGCGCGCGGCATGACACGGGTCTGGGAGAAGATCACCCGTCTGCAGAAGCTCGAAGACCTGCGCATCGCCGATTTCGGCACGCGGCGGCGGCACGGCTTTCTATGGCAGGACTGGTGTGTGCAGGCCATGATCGAGGGTCTTGGCAAGAACTTCCTCGGCACCTCCAATTGCCTCATCGCCATGCGCCGCGAAGTCGAAGCCATCGGCACCAACGCGCACGAGTTGCCGATGGTCTATTCGGCGCTGGCCGAGAACGATGCCGAACTGGCGAATGCACCCTATCAGGTGCTCGCCGACTGGCAGCAGGATTATGAAGGCAACCTGCGCATCATCCTGCCCGACACCTATGGCACCAGCGGGTTCCTCGCGCGGGCACCACGCTGGATGGATGCGTGGACGGGCATCCGGATCGATTCCAAGGACCCGATCGTGGGGGGCGACGAGGCCATCGCCTGGTGGAAGGGGCGCGGGGTCGACCCGATGACACGGCAGATCATCTTCTCGGACGGGCTCGATGTCGATGCGATCGAAGCCATCCATGCGCATTTCCGGGGCAAGGTGCGCTTCGGCTTCGGCTGGGGCACGCTGCTGACCAATGATTTCCGGGGGCTTGCGCCAGAACGCTCGCTCGATCCGATCTCGGTCGTGTGCAAGGTCGTCTCGGCCAACGGGCGACCTGCTGTGAAGATCTCCGACAATCCGACCAAGGCCACCGGCCCGAACACGGAAATCTCGCCTTGATCCAGGTCATGCTTGCTGACCCATCATTCGTCCACTAAGCAGCGGTCATCGCGCTGGAGTTCCGGAATGGCCGCTTTCTTCGAAGAGACTGTCACCCATGTCCATCACTGGACGGACCGGCTGTTCTCGTTCCGAACCACGCGCGATCCGGCTTTCCGCTTCGAGAACGGCCAGTTCGCGATGATCGGCCTGATGGTCGATGGAAGGCCTCTGCTGCGTGCCTATTCGATGGCCAGCCCCAACCATGATGACGGGCTTGAGTTCTTCTCGATCAAGGTGCCGGACGGGCCGCTGACCTCGCGTCTGCAAGGCATCAAGCTGGGAGACACGATCCTGATCGGGCGCAAGCCCACCGGCACGCTGGTTCAGGACAGCCTGCTGCCGGGCCGCAACCTCTATCTGGTTTCCACAGGCACCGGCTTTGCCCCCTTTGCCAGCATCATTCGGGATTTCACGGTCTACGAACGCTACGAGAAGGTCGTGGCGATCCATGGTTGCCGCACTGTGCCGGAGACGGATTACAGCCGCCACATCGTTGGGGGGCTGCATGGCGACGAGTACATGGCCGAGATCGTGGCCGGCAAGCTGGTCTATTATCCGACCGTCACACGCGAGGCATTCGAGCATGTCGGGCGCGTCACCACCGGCCTCGAGGATGGCTCGATCCCGGCCAAGGCGGGCCTTGCGCCGCTCGATCCTGCGCTTGACCGGGTGATGATCTGCGGCTCGGAGGCCATGCTGAAGGATTGCGTGACGCTGATGAAAGAGCGTGGCTTCGCAGAAGGCTCGTCGTCGAAGGCGGGCCACTATGTCATCGAGAAGGCCTTCGTCGAGAAGTAGTCTGCGACGACAAGGGCATCGGGTCTGCCCGCGCTTTGTGCTTGCAGCCGCAGCCCGCGCCGGTATCATCCTCTTCACAGCCTTGCCGTGGCTTTGGGGGAGAATTGTCCGATGGTGATGAACACGACACGCCGTTCTGTCGTCGGGGGCCTCGGAGCTGCCGGGCTGCTGATGCCGTTTTCTGCCGGGGCGCAGACGCCTGCCGCCGGCGCGCCGATCCGCATCGGCGAGATCAACTCCTACAGCCGCATGGCTGCGTTCGCGTTGCCGTATCGCAACGCGATCCAGATGGCGCAGGACGAGATCAACGCCAAGGGCGGGGCCATGGGCCGGCCGCTGGAGTTCGTGTTTCGCGATGACGGCTCGACGCCTGGCGATGCGGTGCGCGTCGCCGAGGAACTGGTGACGCGCGAGAATGTATCATTCATCGCCGGCACCTTCCTGTCGAATGTCGGGCTGGCCGTGTCCGATTTTGCCAACCAGCGCAAGATCATGTTCATGGCCACCGAGCCGCTGACCGATGCGCTGACCATGGCGCAAGGCAACCGCTACACCTACCGCCTGCGTCCTTCGACCTTCATGCAGACCAAGATGCTGGTCGACGCCGTCAAGGCGCGCGGCATCAAGCGCTGGGGCATTGTTGCGCCGAACTACGAGTATGGACAGTCCGCTGCTGCCAACTTCAAGCGGTTGATGGCCGAAGCCACGCCGGGCTTCGAGGTGGTCGCCGAGCAGTTCCCGGCTCTGGGCCGGATCGATGCCGGCGCAACTGTCGGCGCTCTGGCACAGGCCCGGCCTGATGGCATCTTCAATGTCACTTTCGGTGCCGACCTGACGCAGTTCGTGCGCGAGGGCAACACGCGCGGCCTGTTCGAGCGCCGCACCGTGGTCAGCCTGCTGACAGGTGAGCCCGAATACCTGATCCCGCTCGGAGAGGAGACACCTGAAGGCTGGATCATCACAGGCTATCCATGGGAGCAGATCACCGATCCGGCCCATGTGGCCTTCGTGAGCGCCTACCGGGCCAAGTTCAACGATACTCCGCGTCTGGGATCATTCCTCGGGTATGTCTTCGCCTACATGTGCCGCGACCTGATCGCCAAAGCCGGTTCGCTGGACACAGAGGTGCTGCTCAAGACCTTCGATGACATGAAATTCGAAACCATCTCCGGCCCGGTGACGATGCGCGGCATCGACAAGCAGGCGACGATGGGGGCCTGGGTCGGCGAGACAACGCTCAAGGGCAAGGTCGGGGCCATGAAGAACTGGCGCTTCGTCGATGGCGCGAATTACATGTTCAGCGAGGCCGAGGTTCGCGCGGTGCGCAAAGGGTGAGTTGCCGTTTCAAGATGCGCCTTCATCCCGGCCTTGAGCCGGGATCACGCGCTCGGTTATCGTCGATCTGGACCGTCACCCCTGTGCTCAGAATGATCCCGGCCCAAGGCCCGGGTGAAGGCGCCCGAGGGCGGCAAGTCTGATGGATCCCGCCTTCATTGTCATCCAGTCGCTGTCGGGGCTTGCCAGCGCCTCGTCGCTGTTCATCATCGCGTCGGGACTGACGATCGTGTTCGGCGTGACGCGGATCGTGAATTTTGCCCACGGCTCGCTCTACATGCTCGGCGCCTATCTGGCCGTGACCATCGTGCCAATGCTGCTGGAGGTCGATCGTTCGCTGCCGATGTTCCTGCTTGGCGTGCTGCTGTCGGCGCTGATCGTCGGCGTGATCGGGGCGGTGATGGAGATCGTCCTGCTGCGGCGCATCTACCATGTGCCGGAGCTGTTCCAGCTTCTGGCGACGTTCGGCGTCGTGCTGATCGTGCAGGACCTTGTGATCAAGCTGTGGGGCGCGGTCGAAATTCCGGGGCCACGCGCGCCTTCGCTCCGCCATGGCGTCTTCATCTTCGACCAGCGCTTTCCGGCTTATGAACTGTTCCTGATCGGCATGGGGCTTGTGGTCCTGGGGCTGCTCTGGCTGCTGATGCAGAAAACCCGTTTCGGCGTCCTGATCCGCGCTGCAACGCAAGATCGCGAGATGGTCGGTGCGCTCGGCGTCAACCAGGCTTGGCTGTTCACCGGCACGCTGTTTCTCGGCGCGTTCCTCGCCGGGCTTGGCGGGGCGCTGCAGATCCCGCGCGTGGCGGTCAACACGCAGATGGACATCTCGATCATCACCGAAGTGTTTGTCGTCACGGTGATCGGCGGCATGGGCTCGGTGCCCGGTGCCTTTGTGGCCGCGCTGATCATCGGCCAGTTGCAGGCCTTTGGCATCCTGATCTTCCCCAAGATCACGCTGGTGCTGGTTTTCCTGCTGATGGCGGTTGTGCTCGTGGTCAAGCCGTGGGGTTTGTTCGGCAAACCCGATGCGGCGGCGGGTCGCGCCATCCTGCCGGAAGGCATCCTGTCGCTGAAGCGCTTCGGCCGCGTCGATACGATCATCGCGGGCATTGCGATCGCCGTGCTGCTGGCGCTGCCGATTGTCGGCGACAACTACATGGTCAAGGTCGGCATCGAGGTGCTGGTGCTGGCGCTGGCTGCCTTCAGCCTGCAGTTCCTGATCGGTGTCGGCGGCATTGTCTCGTTCGGCCATGCGGCCTATTTCGGGCTGGGAGCCTATGCGGCCGGCCTTCTGGTGACGCGCGGCGGCATGGCGATGGAGCCTGCGCTGTTGCTGGCCCCGCTGGTAGCGGGCGGCTTTGCCGCGCTCTTCGGGTTCTTCATCGTCAGGCTGTCCGGCATCTACCTTGCCATGCTGACGCTGGCCTTTGCGCAGATCGTCTATGCTGTGTGTTTCCAGTGGGTGGCTTTCACGGGCGGAGACAATGGCGTCGTCGGGGTCTGGCCGTCGGCCTGGGCGTCCAGCCGGCAGGTCTATTACTATCTGGTTCTGGCCATGACGCTGGCAGCCATCATTGCGCTGCGCCACGCGATTTACGCGCCGTTCGGCTATGGCTTGCGCGCGGCGCGGGACAGTGCCATCCGGGCGGATGCGATCGGGATCGATGTGGGCCGCATCCGCTGGTTCGCCTTCACCCTGTCTGGCGCAGCGGCGGGGCTGGCCGGCGGGCTCTACTCGTTTTCAAAAGGGTCCATCGATCCGACCATGATTTCGATCCCCATGTCGGTGGATTTCCTTGTCATGGTGCTGGTTGGCGGCATCCAGACCGTGATTGGCCCGGTGGTTGGCGCGGCGGCCTTCCATTCGGTCAAGGACTTCTTCATGCCGCTCACGGATTTCTGGCGGCTGTTCCTCGGCCTGTCGATCATCATGATGGTGCTGGTCTTTCCACGCGGCATTGCCGGAGCGACCAGCGCCCTGGTCGACCGCAAGCGGTCAGTCACCCTCCCGGCAGGAGGCGTGTGATGACGTTGCTGGCGGTATCCGGTCTCAACAAGCGCTTTGGCGGCGTGGTGGCGGCGCGCGATGTGGCGTTCTCGCTTCAGGCCGGCGAGCTTCTGGCCATCATCGGGCCCAATGGGGCTGGCAAGTCGACCACGTTCAACATGGTCGGGGGGCAACTCCGGCCTGATTCAGGGCAGGTCATGCTGGCGGGCGAGAACGTGGCGGGCCTTGCGCCGCGCGCCATCTGGCGCAGGGGTGTCGGGCGGACGTTCCAGATCGCGCAGACCTTCGTGTCGATGAGCGTGGCCGAGAACGTGCAGATGGCCCTGATCTCCTGGCATGGCCGCGTCTTTTCGTTCCGCAGCCGGGCCGAGACGCTGTATCGCCTTGAAGCGCTCGACCTGCTCGATCTGGTCGGCATGCGCGGCGATGCTGACAGGCCGGTGCGCGAGCTGGCCTATGGCGACGTCAAGCGCGTGGAGCTGGCCGTTGCGCTGGCCTCGCAGCCGAAGCTGCTGCTGATGGATGAGCCGACGGCGGGGATGGCCCCGAAGGAACGCGCCCAACTGATGGAATTGACCGCCTCGATCGCCCGTCAGCGGCAGATCGGCGTCTTGTTCACCGAGCATGACATGGATGCTGTCTTCGCCCATGCCGATACGATCCTCGTTCTGGTGCGCGGCGAGATCATCGCCTCCGGCAAGCCGGATGAGGTGCGGGCCAATGCCCGCGTCAAGCAGGTCTATCTTGGCGACATGGGCGTGGAAGCGGCCATGCGGGCAAGAAGAGGGCGGGCATGATGGCGAACCGGCCTGCACTTTCGCCTCTCATCCTCATCCTGAGCCTGTCGAAGGATGAGTGGTGGAAGAATGAGCCGTCGAAGGCCTGGTCGCCGCCCCCTCGCTTCTCAAACCTCGTCCTTCGACGGGCTCAGGCTGAGGACCGTAATGGCCTGCGAGGGCGGGCATGACGGAGGCGCTGCTCACGGTCAGCGGGCTGAGCGCCGCCTACGGGCAGGCCAAGGTGCTGTTCGGCGTGTCGCTGGAAGCGCGGCGCGGCGAGGTCGTGGCGCTGATGGGCCGCAATGGCGCGGGCAAGACCACGACGCTGAAGGCCATCATCGGCATGGTCGAAGCCAGCGCTGAGACGCTTCGCTTCGACGGCCATGACATTCGCCGGCTGGAAACCTTCCGTATTGCCCGGCTCGGTCTGGGCTATGTGCCCGAAGAGCGGCGCATCTTCACTGATCTGACCGTGCACGAGAACCTCGCGGTGGGCCTCCGGCCGGCGCGGAGCGGGCGCGCACCCTGGACGCTGGACAAGCTCTACAAGGTCTTTCCCAATCTGGCCGAGATGGAGGGCCGCCGTGCGTCAGCCATGTCGGGCGGCGAGCAGCAGATGCTGACGATTGCCCGCACGCTGATGGGCAACCCGGACATGGTGCTGCTCGATGAGCCCTCGGAAGGGCTGGCGCCGGTCATCGTCGAGCAAATGGCCGAGGCGGTGATCGCCATGAAGGCCGAGGGGCTGGCCGTGCTGCTGTGCGAGCAGAACCTGCACTTCGCCGCCGCCGTCTCGGACCGCGCCTATGTCATCGAAAAAGGCGCGATCCGCTATGCCGGCACGATGGCCGAACTGGAAGCGAACGACGAGATCAGGGAAGCGTATCTGACAGTGTGAAGGCCTCAAAAGAAGCGGGCATCCTGACCGACAAGCAGGTCCCTTGCGTTGCTTGGCAACGGAAACCCGTATCCCTGACCGGGCTGCTCCCAGACCAATTGCCGCCGTTCATGATAGTCGCTCGAATAAAGGCTGACTCCAATCTGCTGGAGAGTCAGTTGGAGCGCTTGCATGCTGTCAATGCCATGACTTTCTCGATGTTCCACACCATCTGGCCAGTTTATCTCGTATGTGCATGCGAAATCGGACTGTGATGGGACAGGTGCGAAGACACGAACCATGACGGCATGCCGTGTGCCGCTGATGGTGACTGAAAGTTCCCGCTCTGCGATTTTCATGGTTCACCTCAATAGAAAAGTGGCGGAATGGGACGGCCCTTCTCGCACGCCACTTTTGGCTGCATCGCTTGAGCATAACACCCGCTGATGCGGACACGGCGGCACTCATTGATGTCCCGTTGATACTGAGCTTCGCAGAATGCAGCCCGTCCGATGCTACTTAACGTCAATCGACCTGCATACTTGTCGGACGCGCTCCTTGCACCGGAAGAGGTCCATTGACCGCCATCTTCTTGTCCCGCGGGAGCCCGGGGTTGGTTCTCCCATGCCCCATGAGTTTGAAGCTCTTGGCGGATGCGGCGCACTTGAAGTTTTGGATCACGGATCAGCCTGATCTCGTCTGAGTAGTGGTGGACTGGCATGGATATCATCCTGATTTCGGATGCTGATATAGGAATATAGTCATAGTTTTAAATCCTACGTTGCAGCATCAGATCGTGCCTTGCTCACCCAACTCATTCGTGCACAAATGACCTCCTGCGAATGAAGGGGCTGCCGATTGCGCCGGGTTGCTGGCATCGATGTGGGGGGCACATTCACCGACCTTCTGCTCTATGAGGCAGCGGCGGGCGAGGCCGGAACCATTCGGCTCGCGAAGATCCCCACCACGGCGGCCAATCAGGCGCATGGCGTGATCGCGGCCATCGAAGCGACTGGCGTTTCGCCCGCTGATCTCGACCTGATCATCCATGGCACGACAGCCACCACCAATGCCGTGCTGGAGCGCAAGCTGGCGCGGGTCGGGCTGATCACCACCATGGGCTTCCGCGACACGCTGGAACTGGGCCGGCGGACACGGCCAAAGCCCTATGGCCTGTTCGGCACCTTCGAGCCGCTCGTGCCGCGCGAACTGCGCATCGAGGTGCCAGAGCGGATGGATGCGCGCGGGCAGGTGCTGACCGCGCTGGACGAGGAGGCAGTGCGCCGCGCCGCGCAAACCCTGCTGGATGCCGGCTGCGAAAGCCTCGTGATCCATTTCCTTCATGCCTATGCCAACCCGGCCCATGAACGGCGGGCCGCCGAGCTTGCCGGCGCGATCTGGCCCAATGACTACATCACGATGGGCCATGCGCTGCTGTCGGAATATCGCGAATACGAGCGCGGCACGACGGCCAGCGTCAATGCTGCCGTGCAGCCGATCCTCGACCGTTATGTGCGGCGGCTGCAGGGCGAACTCGAAGTGCAGGGCTTCGCCCACGACCTTCTGGTGATGAACGGCAATGGCGGCACGGTGTCGGCCCGTCTCGTGGCGCGCGATGCGGCCAAGACGGTGATGTCCGGCCCGGCATCGGGCGTGATGGCCGCCGCTGCCACCTTGCAGCAATCGGACCTGGCCAACGCCATCACCTATGACATGGGGGGCACTTCGACCGATGTGGCGCTGATCCATGGCGGTGTTCCGGAAGTGTCCGCTGAACTCACGATTGCCTATGGCCTGCCGATCCATGTGCCGATGGTCGATGTGCGCACCGTGGGCGCAGGAGGCGGCTCGATTGCGAGGCTCAACGCAGCCGGAGTGCTGACCGTTGGCCCCGACTCCGCTGGCTCCGAGCCCGGCCCGATCTGCTATGGTCGCGGGGGCCGCACCGTCACCATCACCGACGCCAACCTTGTGCTGGGGCGGCTCGATCCGGGCAAGCTGCTGGCGGTGAGGCACCCTGTCACGGTCGAGCATGTGCGCGCGCTGGTTGATGAGACGCTGGCACGCCCGCTCGGGATCGGCATCGAGGCTGCGGCGGCTGCCGTGCTCAGGCTTGGCAATACCCACATGGCAGGCGCGATCCGGATGGTATCGCTGTCGCGCGGGCATGATCCGCGTGATTTCGTGCTGTTCGCGTTCGGTGGGGCAGGGCCGCTGCATGCGGTTGCGCTGGCACGTGAGCTTGGCCTTGCCGAAGTATTGGTGCCGGCGCGTCCCGGATTGACCAATGCGCTGGGCTGCCTCGTTGCGGACCTCCGGCAGGACTTCGTGCAGACGCTGAACGTGCCGCTCGACAGCGCCGACATGGATGAGGTGGCGCGCATCCTCGCCACCCAGACCGGGCAGGGACTGGCGATCAATGGCGAGGAACAGGCCGAGATCATCGAGACAGTGGTGCTGCACGGGGCCGACATGCAGTTTCGCGGGCAGACCCATCTGATCCGCGTGGCCCTGCCCAGCCGCGATGTCAGCCGCGAAGCGTTGCAGGCGCTGTTCGAAGTGGCCTATTTCCAGCGCTTCCAGGTGGCGTTGCCGGAGATCCGGGCGGTGCTGGTCAATCTCGTCACCTCAGTCATCGGCAAGCGTCGCCGGTTGCCGTTGGCCAGCCTGATCGATGATGCCGGCCGCAAGGGCTCTGCGGAAGCGGCCATCGTCAGCCGACGCCCGCTCTTTGCCGATGGTGCCTGGCATGACGTGCCGGTCTATCAGCGCGAGATGCTGCCACTTGGCGCAGCGTTCGCGGGACCTGCCGTGATCCAGCAGGTGGATGCCACCACCATCATCGAGCCGGGCTGGACCGCGCGGGTCGATCCGATCGGCAATCTCAGGATCGTGGCGGGGGCAGCGGCATGACCGGCAGCGCGCTCGATCCGATCACGGTGGCCGTCATCCAGGCGGGGCTGACACAGGTCTGCAACGAGATGGACATCGCCTTCACGCGCGCGGCCTTCTCGCCGGTGATCGCAGAAGCCGATGACCGCTCGTCGGGCCTGTATGACAAGGACACGGGCGCGCTGATCGCACAGGGCGAATTCGGCCTGCCGGTGTTTGTCGGCACGATGCAGTACTCGACAGCGGAACTGACGCGGCTGATCCGGGAAGGGCAGGTGGCACCGCCCGAGCCCGATGACATCTACATCGTGAACGACCCTTATCTGGGCGGCACGCACCTGATGGATGTGCGCTTTGCGCTGCCGTTCCATGTCGATGGCTCGTTGTTCTGCTGGCTGCAGAATACAGGCCACTGGCCGGATATCGGCGGCATGGTGCCCGGCGGATTCTCCGCCAAGGCAACCGAGGTCGAACAGGAGGGGCTGCGGCTGCCGCCCGTCAAGCTGTTCAAGCGTGGCGTGATGGACCGGGAAATCTATTCGATCATCACCTCCAACATCCGCATCGCTGATCAGCGCATTGGCGACATCAAGGCACAGGCGGCGGCCCTGAAGGTCGGCGCAAGCCGCCTGAACGAGTTGATCGCGCGGCACGGTGCCGACACGATCAAGGCCGCAATTGCCGAGATCAGGCTCAAAGCTGCGGACCTGATGCGCGCCGAGATCGCAACAATCCCTGACGGTGTCTACACCTCCGAGGCGTTCGTCGATTCAGACGGGGTGGTCAACGAGCCGCTCAGGATTGCCTTGAAGCTCACGGTGCAAGGCACTGAACTTGGATTCGATTTCACCGGTTCCTCTCCGCCCTGTCGGGGTCCGATGAATTCCGTGCTCGCCACCACCTGTTCGGCGGTTTATCTCGCCATCCGCCACATCTTCCCCGATACGCCGCTCAATGCCGGGGCGTTCGAGCCGCTCCGGATCGTCAGGCCCGAAGGCACGTTCCTCGACGCGCGCTATCCGCGCCCGGTTTCGGGGTGTGCCGCCGAGGTTTCGCAGCGCATAGCGGAGGCCGTGTTCCTGGCGCTGGCCAAGGCCATCCCGCACAAGGTCACGGCGGCACCGGCGGGTTCATCGGGCAATTTCGCGCTCGGCGGTTTCGACCCGGCTAAGGGCGCGGCCTATGTGATGTATCAGATCTCCGGCGGCGGTTATGGCGGCAACATTCTGCATGACGGGCTGAGCAATGGCTGCTCGACCATCGGCATTTCCAAGACGGCGCCTGTCGAGGTGATGGAGCAATACTATCCGATCCTGTTCCGTCGCTTCGCCTTGCGCGAGGG
>JALORF010000072.1 GCA_025459195.1 Beijerinckiaceae bacterium | reverse complement strand
CTGGGCCATTGCTGTGCTGCGTGCCGTTCATGACGCGCTTGTCGGGGCGGGCATGCCGCCGGTCAAGGCACCGGGGGCGGATCTGCGCGCGGCGGCCGGGGATGGTGAGGCTTGCGGATGGTGCCCAGCGGCGCCGGATTGGTGGCCGCAAAGGCCCGCAGCAACGCCTTTGCCTGCGGCCAGCTGCGCACGACGCAATCAGCCGCATCTTCCGGCGCAATCCCCGCCGCGGCAAGGGCGGCGGGCGACAGCGCGTCGCACTCCGTATCGCCCAGGCGCATGTAGCCAACGAATTCGCGGCGAGACAGGCGCCACAGCAGGAAATAGTCGAAGCGTGGCGCCTCGGCCCCGGCCTCCACCAACTGGCCGGCATAGAGGCGGCCACCACCGCCAATCGGGTGCAGCGCCAGGCTGCCATCGGGCGTTGTGCCCGGCCCCTCGAAGCGGATGGCATAGGCACTGCCCACCCAGTCCAGTTGCCAGGTGAAACTGCCACTACGGTCCAGCAGCGGCCGGCGCCCGAGGGGCTGGCGGCCCTCTTCGCCGGCCCGGGTCCGCAGCACCGGGGCAGAGTGGCCAAAGGCCTGGCTGCGGCCCGACATGGGCATCAATTCCACCGGGCTCCGCGCGGCGGCCAGGCCAAGCCAAAGCATGATGATCGCCAGTGCCCGCCTCATGCCGGCGGCACCACGGCGGCCACACCGAAGGGTTGCGGGCCGCTATCGGCAAAGGCGGCCACCAGCGCTTCCACCTGCCGCCAATGGCGGGCGCGGCAGGCGGCTCGGTCACGCGCATCGGGCAGGATGCGGGCCAGCGCGGCCGGCGGCACCGCTTCGCATTCGGCATCGTCGTGAAAATAGACGAAGCTGCCATCGGGCAAGCGAAGGGCCAGCCGATAGCTGTAGGCGGCATCCTCCTCCCAAAGCGTCTGCACGATGAACAATGTGGGGCGGCTGGGCAGGGGGCGCAGCGCCAGCCGCCCGCCTGGCGGGGCCGCCGGCGCCTTGGGATCCAGAAGATCATAACCGCCCGCGCGCCAGCGCAGCAGCAGGCGCCAGCCCTCGCCGCTGGGCACGGTTGCCGGCCGGCTGCCAAACGCCACGGGGCGGGCATGATCAGCCTCTGTCAGCAGCAACACACTGCTGGCTCCAAAAGGTTGGCTGCGGCCATGGCGCGGCATCAGATCGGGTGGCGGCGCTGGCCAGCCCTTCACCCCGCAGAGCAGCAGCCAGGCCGCCACCACGCCCGCGCTGCGCCAGATCCCCCGCGTTGCCATTGGCAAAGGATAGTAGGCGCGGGGCCGCCGGTCAGTCCGCACCAATGCGTAGGCCCTGGCGGGCCACGGCGATCAATCAGGCATGTGGGGCGATGGCTCGAACCATCAACGGCGGGCGCCCTCGGTAGACTGAGGGGGGGCGATCACATTCAGCAATTGGTGGCGGTGGAAGAAGTCTGCCGCGAACCAGGCTCAGGGGCAAATTTCCCTGTTTTCCCTGTTATCAACGCATTTCGCTGCGGCTTCCGAGGCCGAATTCGCGCGCATGTCACTGAGAAATAGAATATTCCCACGAAAAGCGCCGAATCCAGAACAGGGAAATCGCATTGCGATAACAGGGAATTTCAGGTGAGATTTCAGGGACTGAACTTGAACCAAGCAGGCAATGCCTAACAGCCATAGTTGACGGCGCCGTGGAGGGCAGATGGCAGTAGATCCAGGGTGCCCCAATGGCAATCTCAGGAAAGCAGCTGTCCTGCCAAGCTGCAGCTGCCCAAACGCCACCAGCTGCGCATCTGGCTGCAGCGGCGCTGACGCCGATCGCTCGGGCCAGCATCTTCCGGCCGGCTACGGACCGGAATGGCTACCGAACCATATATGGCCTCGCATCCGGCGACCGGCGCACGGCACTGGTGACGATCTGCGCTGATCTGCACGACATTTTGATCGACCGGACACCATTTCCACGACGGCGGAGCCACGCTCGAAGATCAAGATCCGGGAGAGGCCGCGCGGATCACCATTTATCTTTTCAATCTAACTTAACGCATTGCGTACTTCACATGACAATCCCGATTGACGCTGCATGAACAGTCGTTGTATCTCAACACTCAGCCGAACTGGGGAGATTCATGATGTTCGAAGCGATGGAAATCCGCATCTGCGCGCACGCCGAACAGCGCGCCAACGCACATGGATTGATCAAGTATATCGTTGATATGATTTGGGACTTTGGCCGCGAAATCGCGCTCCACAACGGCCGCTACGCTCTGGTCCTCGACCACGCCGGCCGCCGCGCCGCGAAGAAGGCGTGCACCCGCGACGTCTGGCGGGCCATCGAGGGGAAGCTGAACAGCTACCTCGTCGTCGAAGGGGGGACGCTCATCACCGTCTGCCGCCTCCTCCGCCCGATCCGCCGCTGACAGGGGAGTCGTAGCGATCATGAAGGACAAATTTCACCAAGCCTATGCCAAGTTCGCCGGCTTCATTGCCTCGGTGCCGCTGGGCCCGTTGCTGGCCTTCTCGGGCGGCGGCGCGCTCATCTTCCTCGGCTCGAAGGCCTGGCATGCCTTGGGTTTGTCGACGCCGGCCGCCTGGGGACTGGCGGCCTTTCTCGTGTTTGTGCAGGCCAAGCTCTGGCAGGGCATTCGCAATCGCAGCCAGCCGCTCTATGCCATCGTGGCCCTGTTCACGATTCTGACCAGTGGCAACATCCTCACCACGGGCGCGGGTCTGGTTGCGGCCTTTCCTGATCTGCAGGGCGCCTCCATGCTCGAGGAGCAGTTGGCGCCGGCGCAGCTCGCGCTTGAAAGCCGCAGCTCCGCCCTGCGCCGCGCGGCTGCCGCCTTGCGCCGGGCCGGGGACAGCAGCCGGTCGGCTGCCGCAATCGAAAGCGCGCCCAGCGTCGCGACCGGCTACCGCGCTACCTGCCCTGCTTCCACCGGGCCCGGCAGCGGCCCGATCACGCGGTGGCGCATCGAAGCGGCCGACATCGCCAACGCCGCTGCCGCCGAACTGGATGCCGCGGCGGATGCCGCGACCAATGCCACGCAGACGTCACGCACCGCCCTTGCCGGCTATAAGGCCGCCAGCCATGGCCAGATCGTTGGCCAGCTTTCCGCCTCTGTGCTGGCGGTGAATGTGGCCCTGGCTGGTATTGACGGGGCTGGCATCACCGCGACGTTGAAACGTTTGCAAGCCGACACCGGCTCTGGAGGTCTGTGCCTGGATGCGACGATGAATGTCGGGCTGGCCCGCGCGCTGGCGCTGGTGACCGAGCTCGATCTGACGGCGGTACCGTTCACGCGGCCGCCGCCTCCCAGTGAGGACGTGGCCATCGTCGACCTCTTTGAGCAGCATCGTAAGCTGGCGCAACGCGAACCCAACAATGTCGGTCTATATTATCCTGCTGTGCTGATCGCGCCGCTCGTCGACATCCTCTTCATCGTTGGGCTGGGCATGATGGCTGGCCAGCGCCCGCGCTCGCCGGAACCGGATGTAGACCCGGGCGGCGATCTGGCGCTGGGCCTGGGGCTGGAAAAAGCGGATGCCGCGCTTGCGACGGCGGCCTTCGAAGCCGCAGCCAACTCTTCGGATTTCACCGCCATCCTGCGCAGCCTCCAGCCGGTTGGCCGTGGCCCGCTGCGGGGCCTTCGCGCCGAATTCGATCAGCATGATTGGGCCGGCGCCGCGCCCTTCTTCGAACAGGCGAGGCGCGGCCACATCCAGTACGGCGGCGTGATCGGCGGCCGCCATCGCTTCACTCTTACGCGCCGCTGGCTGCGGCGCTGCCTCACCACCATCGCCCGGAAATGGGCCCATCAACATCGCAGCCCCATGGAGCACGCCGAATGAGCCTGTTCATCACCGAGACGATCGACGAACTGGCCGTCAGGCTGGATTGGGCCGCCATGCGGCTCACCGGCGTGCCCTTGCTGCGGCCGGTTGCCGGGGGCCGGCCCAACACCCCGGTCTGGCAGGTGCCGCGCATCCGCCTGCCGGCGATGGCGTGGCCGCGGCCGGGCGCAACCAGGATGGCGCTGGTGGCGACGGCGGGCACCGTGGCGGCGATGGCGGGTGGGGTACTGGCCATCGAGCATCATTTCTGGCCCGGCCTCGCGCAGACCGCCGGACGGATGCAGCCCGTTGCCGTGAAGGGTGGGCAGCGCGAAATGCTGGGGCTGATGCCGCGACCGGATGCGCCGCGCCTGCGCAGCGGCGATGGCGCCAGCCAGCCGATGGTGACCGTCCCGCTGCCCGGCGCGGTGCCGACGGACCTGATGAAGGGGCTTGTGGAACTGGAAGGGGAAGGGATCCTCGGCACCAACCTCGCGCGTTCGGCCATGGGCTTCGTCTGCAGCCGGCTCGGCGCCAAGCGCTGCGGGGGCGGCAGCACGCTCGCCATGCAGGCGGTGCGCGCCGTCACCCAGGCACGTTCCATGAGCTATGCCCGCAAGATCGGCGAAATGCTCCGGGCAACTGCCATCCATGTCCATTTCATCGGCGATGACGACGGACGCGAGCGTTTCATCGCCGATCATCTGTTCTTCGGCTATGCCAACGGCCGCCCGCTGTTCGGCGTGGAGGCGGCGGCGCGCGCGGCATTTGGCAAACCCGCTGCAGATCTCACCTTGGCCGAGCAGCTGCTATTGGCAGCCGCGCCCAAGCGCATCCTGCAGTTCACCTGCGCGCCGCCCTCCCAACAGCAGTTGAAGGTCGCGCTGGCCCGGCGCAATCGCGCCCTCCACGCGCTAGAAGAGGCCTTCGCCGATGACCCGCGCCAGGCGGCCGCCCATGCCGATCTGATGGCGATGCCGCTGCTGGTGCGGCCAGCGGGAACCGCCTGCGCAGCAGCGCACCCGGTTGGCTTGCCCACGACCGCACCTAGCATGCTCGTGCGACTGGACCGCGAGATGGTCCAGCTAGGCCCTTTGGAGGCCGTGGAGGCCCCCGCGCTGGCCATGGAGAGGCCTTTCACCACCAGTATCACTTCTGCCCGGGCCGAACTGGCCAGCGGCAGACAGCGCCGCCACTGGACGCGTGACCCAGCTGGGGCCGAAGTGGCGGTGCTAGGTTTCACCGGCCGCGATGGCACGATCCAGGCCTTGTATGAATCATCCCACGACAATCTGCTGGATCGCGCGCGGGAAACCGGCAGCATCAGCAAGCTGCCGGCGCTGGCCTTCCTGGCCGCCAAGGGCCGGACCGGGCCGTTCTGCAACAAGGCGCATCCGCCTTATCACAATGCGGGCGGCGATCCGGGCGTCACCGATTGCGCTGCGCGCCCCATCACCGCCGCCACTGTGTGGGGGGAGTCGCTCAGCCTCGCCGTGCTGGCGGCACTGGAAGAATATCCGGAGGCCGAGGTTCGGGCCCAGCTTGTGGCCTGGGGCTTTGGCGTGCCGGCAAAATCGGATGCGCGCTACGCGGTGGCCTTCGGCCTGATTTCGGCCTCGCCGGCACGTATGGCAGCCTTTGTCGAGGCGCTGGCGAACGGCGTGGCCGGGCGCCGGCCGCTGGGCCGCCTGCCACGCCTGGTTGCCCGCTATCGCACGGGCAGTGGCTGGCAGTTCCCGCCGCGTGAACAGATCGATCTGAGCGCAAGCTTCTCCACGCCCGCCGGTCAGGCGCTGATCCGAGAGGCGGCGGCCGCCGCCCTGAAGGAGCGCGGCACGCTGGCAGCCCTTGGCCAGACCAGCGCGGCGATGGTCGCCAAATCGGGCACGCTCGACGACGACAGCAAGATGGTGCGCCTGAAGGTTGCCGCCGGAAACGAGGGCGGCACCAGTTGGTTCGCGATGGCGGCGCCGGTGCAGGGCGCGATGGGAGACGCCGGCGTGTCGATCCTGCCGCTGGCGCGCGTGGTGCGCGGCACTGCGAACATTCAGGCCCAATGAGGTCACGGCCCGGTTGTATTGCCGGCCGCAGGTTGGCAAAGCAGCCATGGATTTCTTGAACAGGGGCCAGGGCTTTGGATCCACTGCTGGCGATCGAACGGCTGCAAATCGTAACAACTGATGCCGGTCGGGTGCTGGTTGACCTTGCCGGCCTGACCATCGGGGCCGGCGAGATCGTTGGCCTTGTCGGCCAGAGTGGTGCCGGAAAATCCCTGACTGCGCTGGGCATCATGGGCCTGGCCGCTGAACACGGCCTGCATGTGGACGGCCGGGTGTTGTTTGATGGCACAGACCTGCTGTCGGCGCCGGCTGACAAGCTGGATCAGGTCCGCGGCCGCCGCATTGCCCTGATGTTTCAGGATCCCGCTGCGGCCGTCGATCCGGCACGAACCTGCCTTGCGCAGTTCCGTGAGGCCCTGCGCCACGGCCATCTGACCGACGCCGAGGTGCAGGCCAGGACGCGCGCCGCACTGGGACGCGTTGGCCTTGGGGATGTGCCGGGCATTCTCGATCGCTTTCCAAAGCGGGATCTGTCAGGTGGTGAAAGGCAGCGCTTTCTGCTGGCCCTGACCATGGTGCAGCGGCCAGCGCTGCTGATCGTCGATGAACCCACCACCGGCCTCGACCCGCTGAACCGCATGGCGTTCGTACAGCAGCTCAAGAGCCTGCGCGCCGCGGAAGGCACGGCGGTGCTGCTGATCAGCCACGATGCCGACCTGGTGAACGCGCTGGCAGACCGCGTCTATGCACTCAGTGCCGGCCGTTTGACGGCCGCCGATCCTGCCCCTTCGATGCCGAAACCAGCGGCACGGGCGTTGGGCACCGGCACGCCGTTGTTGCGGCTAAAGCAAGTCAGGCGGAGATTGGGACAAGGGCGGGCTGCCCGCACCATCCTGAACGATATCGATCTGGACGTGCGGTTCGGTGAAGCACTGGGGGTGATCGGTCGCTCTGGTGCCGGGAAATCCAGTCTGGCCGCCATCATTGCTGGCCTGTCCAGGCCGGATTCGGGCGACGTCGAATGGTCTGCAGCCGTTGTCAAGCCCGGCCAATGCCGATTGCAAATGGTGTTTCAGGACTATGGGGCCTCGTTGGATCCGTTGATGCACATTGAGGACAGCCTGGCCGAAGTTGTGCCAAAGCCGAGCCTTGCCGATTGGCCAGCCATTCAGCAGCAATGGCTGCGGATGATGGACTTGCCGTCCGATGTTGGCGGGCGGCGCCCGCACCAGATATCCGGTGGCCAACTGCAGCGGGTCGCCCTGATGCGTGCGCTCATCTCGCGACCACAGCTTGTTGTGCTAGATGAACCGACGACGGCGCTTGACCACGAATCCCGCACCAGGTTTGCAGTGTCACTGGCCAATGCCCGGCAGGCCCAGCCCAACCTTGCGTTGCTCCTCGTCTCGCATGATCTTGATCTGGTGGCGGCGATCTGTGAACGGGTGATCGTGCTTGAGGAAGGGCGCATCGTGGAAAGTGGGCCCGCAGCTAGCGTGCTGCACGCGCCGGAAAGCCGGGCGGCATCGGCACTGGTGGATGCGTGGCTCAACCTGCGCGCGTCTGCGTCACCTCTGGTGACCAATTCTCTCGACGCGTGACCTGCAGGATGCAGGCATAAATCAGCAATATGCCGCCAATCGTGCTGATCAGCAGCAAGGGGTGATCGACAACATTTTCCTTGCCGCGGAACAGCATCACGCCAAGATCAAGATCGGTACGATTGGTGAAGCCCAGAATGCCGATCGCCCCCGGTATTGCCAGCCCAAGACCGAGCAACTGGGCGAACAGCGGCAGCGCGACACTGCTGGCGTTGGGCAGCACATGCCGCAGCATTATGCGTGACCAGCTCATGCCTGCCATGCGGGCGACGTGGATGAAGGGCTGATCCAGCAGCCGCAGGAATTCCCCGCGCAGGATATTGGCTGCAAACGGTGTGACGGCAATCAGGAACAGGATGGTGATGCCAGAGGTCAGGCGCTCTCTGGTGGCAACGAAGATGATCAGGATCCAGACAAAGACGGGTATCGATTCCACCACCACAAGGGCTTGGGTGATCAAGGTGGCCGCGGTGCCGCGAACGCGCACCATTGCAGCTGCAAACACCAGAGCGACTAGTATCGCAAGGCTGGCCAGCAGCCCGCCGCTGGCTAGCGAACGACCGCTGGCGACCATCAGCACAAGCAGTGCATTCCGCCCGAATTCGTCTGCCCCCAGCAACAGGTTTAAGCGTGGCGCCTCCCATGGCTGATGCAGCGTCGCAGGGTTCAGCGGTGCCACCGCAAGGGTCAGCCCGATCATCAGGGCTGCAGCCAGTGTTGCTGCCCTTACCATGTGGACCCACCAAGCCGCTCCCGCGCAGCGTTGCCGACAAGTCGTCCGGTATTGACGAGCAGAGCGAGGAACAGGACGATTGCCAAGCAAAGATCGAGATCCGATCTGCGGATCGCCCGAAGCAGCAACGCGCCAAAGCCGGATTGGCCAAGGATGGGCTCGACAAACAGCAGCGACGTCAGCAACCCGATCAGCAGCTTTTCCAGAGTGGACAGCAGTTCAAGGCCCACGGCCGGCAGCAGCAGCCACCTTTGCCGCGCTAGGGATGCACCCCGCGCCCGCACGCTGATCGCGAACGCGGACTCCAGATACCGCGCCATGATGCCTGCGGCTTGTGCAGCCACCAGCGCGGCCGGCGGCAGCGCCAGACAAGCAATTGTCAACACGGCCTGCAAAGGTGTATCGATCGCACTGAACTGCAGCAGCAGCGCCAGCCCGAAAAACGGGAACACAAAGGGCGGCACGAACAGCAGGAAGCCTGACGCACGAGCAATGAAAGCAAGGGCCGGACGCGGCGCTGCACAGACCGTGCCGATGGTGGCAAGGACCAAGGCAATGGCGGCTGCAAGCCGGGGCAGACTGGCCAGCAGCGCGCCGCCAAGCTCCGCCGTCACTGGCGTGCCATCCAGAGTGGTGCCCAGATCGCCCTGCAGAAGCCCGCCGACACCAGCCCACAGCGATCGATCCTGGATCAGCCCCGCTCTTACCTCGGCATCCGCCGCGCCAAAGCCCAGTGTAGCGATGGCTGAATCCGGCAGGATCTGCATCAACCAGAAGGCCAGCGCATAAGAACCGAAGGCGGATGCCAGCGCCAGCCCGGCTTCCCTTGCTAGCCTCAAGGCGTGTACTCAAGGGCTTCAAGGCTCCATTGCCCGGCTTGAGTCAGCCGCAGGCCGGTCAGGCGCTTCGCAACCAGATCATTGCCGGTCTCGCGGAACAGGCCGATCCAATTGCCCTGCGTGTCGATCAGGCTCGCGGCCGCTTGCAGGCCAGCCGGGCTTGTCAGGTCCCTGTTTGCCAAGCCCGCGATCTCGGTTCCGAACACTGCATAGCCATTGCCGGGCGTGAAGAATGCGGCCCAGAATTCAGGCGTGCTGTGCGTCGATTCGAGGCGCAGCACAGCCATATCGTAATCCCTCTTGAGCAGGCGTGCGATCAGCAGGCCCTTGTCGATGGCCTGATACCGGATCTGCACTGGGCCGAGGCTTGTTGGCAGCATGGACCCGACCAGATCGGAGAAAGGATCATTTTCAACCAGCAGAGTAAGCGTGGCCGGCGGCCCGGCAGGCCGCGCGGGTGCAGCCGTTGCGAGGCCCGCGGAAGCGGCTGGCGGAAAGGCTGTTGTCATCGGTTCGACGATGCCGAAGCGGGTTTGCATCTGCGCCCTGTTCAGTTCCGCAGCATAGGCGGCCTTGAACGCCGGGAACTCAGCCGGTGAGATACCCTTTGCAGCTAAGGCGACCTGGTTGAAGGAAACCACCCGCACCCGATCAAGCTTGTGTCGATCCAGCCGGGCATCATTTCGGATCGGCTGGCCGTTCTTCAACAGCTGGCCGGCCAGTTGCGGCGAGTCGATTTCCAGCAGGTCAAGCGCACCTGTGTTGAACAACTGCGCCGCCGCCGCCGGATCAGGAACATGACGGAAGTGGATCCCGGCAAGCTCGGGCGCAATGGCGCCGCCGGTTCGAGCCTTCAGTTCCACGGCATCATCGGCGCGCACCGCCGCAACCACATAGGGCCCGGTGCCGGCACGCACGCCGTAGGCGCCGGGCGGCGCGTTCACATCGACAATCCAGCCGCCAATGCCGGCCAGCGCATCAAACAGCCAGGGAGTCGGCCGGGTTTCGCGCACGACAACGGTCTGCGCGTCCGGCGCGGCAAGCCCTGTGCAGCTCACCTTGCCTTTGCCGGCGGCATCGCGTTCGATGCTGGCCAGTGACCAGGCCTGCAAATGGCCCGGCTGCATCGCGGCGCACAGGGACGCAACAACCGCTGCCGCATCAACCGCCTTGCCATTGCTGAAGCTGACGCCCGTTTTCAGGGTGAACACCCACGTGCGATCATCCTGGCGCTGCCACTTGCTGGCCAGGCGCGGGCGCACGGTGCCATCCTGATCCACGGCAATCAGGCCGGTATAGAGCGCCGTTGCCACTTTGCGGCTTTCGGTATCGGCCATGGTGGCGGGATCAAGGTTGAGTGCAAAGGCGCGCAGCGGCAGCGTGGCGATCCGGGCCTTGGCCTGCACCGGGCCTTGCACAGGCGCGGGTGAACGCTCGCGCTGCCAAAGGAACAGCGCGGCCGCCGCCAGCAGCAGCGTCAGGCCGCCGATCGCCAGCCGCCGCATCAGGCCGCCGCCCGGAAGTGCGCCTGCGCGTCGCGCAGGAACCGCCGTGGCGACAGGCTCGGATCCCATACCGGCGTGCTGACATCGACATCGCGCAGGATGGCACGCCCAACGGACAACGCGCCGCTAGGCGTCAGCCGCACCAGCCCGTCTGGCCGGTCGAAGCGGCGGATCAGGAACTGGTCATAGTCTTCCGAGCGCGCTTCGAGGCACGACAGCTCGTCATCTAGCACCACCTCGACCCCGACCGACTTTGCCAGTTCGTGCAGATGAAGGACATCGTCGATCACAACCCGGCTGGGCGCGACGGCGCCGCCCAGCTGGCCATGGCCGATCCTGAGCAGCGGGCTCACGCACCAGTGGGTAACGCCAAGCTCGGCCATCAGCGCCGGAATTCCATCCAGCAGGTGGCGCTTGCGCGGCATCAGCACGGAGCTGATCGAAATGCGCCGTGCCATGTCCTCATGCGCCACCAGCGCGCGCAACCCCTCAAGCGTGGCGGCGAGGGCGCCCACCTTGCCACGCAGCTTGTCGTGGGCGGCATGATCGGCGCTGTCGATGCTGACCGTGATGCCGGTGGGCGACAGCGCGGCAAGCTCGGCGGCGCGTTCGGCCAGCGTGATGCCGTTGGTGACAAGGCTGCGGCTGACGCCCAGTTCCCGCGCACGGCCAAGAATGGCCGCGGTGTAGGACCAGGCCTCGGGCAGCAGCGGCTCATAGCCCTGGATGCTGATCATCGCCGTCGGCTGCGAGGCCACGATGTCATCCAGGAAATAGACATAATCTTCCGGCCGCAACCGGGTGGCATCGATCTCCTTGCGCTGCCGGATGGCACAGAAGCTGCAGCTGAGGTTGCAGGCATGGGCCGGCACAATCACCGTCAACGCAAGCCCGGGGTCACGCATCTTGAGATCGGCAGGCCAGGCGAAGATGGTCGCCATAGATTTCTCCTCTTATACTTACGGAATTTTCTCAGTGATAAATTCTTCAACAGTATATAAGCAATATCTTTCTGGAAGCTGAACCATGCCCTTGACGACATCACCATTTTTCGATCGATTTGCAGCCGCGTTCGCCACTCGCTCTTCCGCACATTGAATCATTTTCTCAAACTCTAGGTCCTTAAAGACTTCTTCAACCATTATATAAGGAGTCTTCTGCGCTTGCATTTCTAATGGGAATATATAGCGCTTCATAGGAAGAATTGAGCTATATGCATAAATATCGACATACTTTTCTGAAGTCGCACTAATGCCGAAACTGAGCCATTCCTCCCTTTCAATTTTGCGGAAGACACTACTATTTTTAACAATCTCAGATTCTGCTTTGTAAATTGCAATAAAGCAACGATCAAGAGGAACGACAGGAAAATCAGAATCCAATTTTTTTTCATTAATTACCAAATTCGTCTGCGTCCATTGCAACGTCCGAAGTAAATACCTTAAATGCTCAATGCGACGAGCCCGCGAAATTCTCACATCTTCTTCACGAACGGATTCGGTTGCTTCGTAGGTAATGAAGCTATCTGGGTGCTGGAGAGTCCAAATATTAACAGTGCCCAAACGAGGGGCAAGTCCTGTATTCAAAATCCTACTCAACAAATCGGCAAATACTTTTATTTGAGAATCCGGGTCATTGAGAACAACAACTTCCGCATCCCGAGCGACGTGAGCTATGCTGTAACCGCGCTCTCCAAGTTCCCGTAGCAATAACTTTGGTCCATGCCCAACAGCTGGACGACAATATACCTCATCGTTCATATCTTGGAACATTAAATCTCCAGAAATCCAAGCAATATCTTTGATATCTTTCTTAGAAAGAAGCGGAAAACTGGAGCAGTATTTCCACCGAGGACCATCAGGATTTGCCGACGCCTCCTTGGAACGCAAATTCCAATAGGTCAACGCCAGCTCGATAACCTTGGTCGCCGTGTTCCGGTTGACCGGCTTCTGGTAGCGGTGATCAACCCACTTGCCATTTTCCTTCTTGTAGTCGCGGATGATCTTGCCCTTGCCGAATTCGAGCTGGAACCGGTTGCGATCGTAACGCCCCTCGCCGGCCAGCACGCGCAGTCGCTCGGCGATGTCTTCATCCTTCACATGGCCCTTGCGGCCGTCGCGACCGGCCTCGGTGCGCCAGGTTTCCATGATCGCATAGAGCCACGCCCCCGGTTCCGTTTCGGCAAAATCGGGCAGAAAGCGGCTATCCCTTAGGGCGATCATCTGCTGATACAGTTCCTTTTCCGCCGTCGTCAGCGGCCTGCTTTGGCCGGGCCGCAAGTCCGGTTCCCACGGGAATGTCTCTTTAGTGTAGGCCGGCCGGGTATCGGCTTCAGACTTGGCGCTCAATGGCTTCGGGGCTCCCAATAGCTAGCTGGAACGAGTCCTCTGGCCAAGCGAATAGGCCTTAGCACCGTCGGAAGCAAGAAATATATCACCATGTCCGCCTTGGACGGACGCCCCGCCTTGCGGCTCCGACATGAATGTGTCATGCACATAGCGCAGTCGAAATCTTGGAGATGCGCAATGGAAGTTGTCGAGGTCCTCGCTGCCGTCAAGAGCCTCGAGCCCTCTTGGTCCGCATTTTCGGTTGGCATGCTGGCGCGCGTGGTGTTCGCCGCCTTGATGCTGAACTTTCCATGGTTGCGCTACCTAGCCGTGCCGCTGCTGGCCGGCATCCTGTGGCTGCTGGCCACATCCACGCCGATCGAACGCGATGCCTTCGTGGCGGTACTCGTCGGCATCGGAAGCTCGGGCCTGCCGCTGGGTCTGCTGTTGGCCGAGTGGCTGCTCCGGATGCTGAAGATCGGGGCGGCCTAGCCCTGAAGCCGCCCGCGCCCAGAGAGCAGTCGTCTCACCCTATGCGGGGTTGCGGCGGCCTAGCCTTAACCAAATTGGCGCTCGTGTCCGGGACAATAAGCTGGAGCGGATGGCCCCCTAAGCCAACCGATCTCCACCCCTGATTGGCAACGTTCAGGCTAATGATCCTTTGCCTTTACGAGCCGCTCCCTATTTCTGGACCGGCGTGAGGGCTGCTAACCTTTCGACAGCATCTGCAGCGTTGTCGGCGACTTGTTGCTGATATGGCTGTGAAGTCGCCGCCTGACCGGCCCCCACTGAGTGGTCCGGTGTGATTGTTAGTGCATGAGTGCGTTTTCCGCCAGTGCCGGCCGCAGGTGGAGCGAAGCGGAACCGGAGGGCG
>JALORF010000071.1 GCA_025459195.1 Beijerinckiaceae bacterium | reverse complement strand
CCAATCCTGAACCTGACCCTCATCCTCATCCTGACCCCCTTGCCCATCCCCCATGGCCCTGTTCCGCTTCACCGCCGACACGACACCGCGCACCGTGATCCGTGGCGACGGGGTGATGCTGCGCCAGCCGCTGGGCGATGATTTCGAGGAGTGGGCCGCCCTGCGCAGCCGCAGCCGGGCCTTCCTCGAGCCATGGGAGCCGCTCTGGGGCGAGGATGACCTCACCCGCCGCGCCTTCCGCCAGCGGGTCAAGCGCGCCAGCGCCGAAGGCGATGCGGACGAGGCCTACGCCTTCCTGATCTTCCGCACGCAGGATCAGGCCATGGTCGGCGGCCTGACGCTGGGGCTGGTCCGGCGCGGCGTGGCGCAGGCCTGCACCATGGGCTACTGGGTGGGCGAGCCCTATGCCGGCCAGGGCTACATGACCCGCGCGGTCAAGGCCGTGGCGCGGCACGCTTTCGAGGATCTGCACCTCAGGCGCATCGAGGCCGCCTGCCTGCCGACCAACCAGCGCTCGCGCACCCTGCTCGAACGGGTCGGCTTCCAGCGCGAGGGGTTTGCACGCCAGTACCTGTGCATCGCCGGGCGCTGGGAGGACCACCTGCTCTATGCCCTGCTGGCCGCCGATCTGCGCCGGTGACATGGCGTCTGCTGTCCGTGCCGAAGGCTAGCCCGGAGCCTGTGGTTATCCACGCGCCGCGGCCCGGAGCGGGCCAGGTTGCCTTGCCCTTGCCATCAGGGCTGGCTAGCAGTTGGACAGAACTTGGCCTAAGCAGGGCATCTGTCGTCCAGCACCACCGGATTGCCGCAACAACGTGCATCTCTTGAGCTTCCTCAAGCACATCGTGCTCAGCCTGATGGCGCTGGTGGCATTGGCCAATGCCGCAAGCGCGGTGGAGGCCGTGCGCGTGCCGGTCGATGTGCCGGCGCTCGATCTCACCAACATCGTCACGCGCAACCGCTCCGATGGCGACGTGATCCAGATTTCGACCGCACCGGGGGCGGACGGCATCGTCAGGCGCATCGCGGTCAGGGCGCGCGAGGCTGGTTCCCGGCCCGAATGGATCGTGTTCGCGCTCAAGAACGATTCCGACGAGCAGATCGACCGGCTGCTGGTCGCCCCCTTCCACCGGCTGATCGGCTCGGGCGTGATCTGGCCCGATCTGGGTTCCTCGCGCATCGAGGCCGTGACCGCGAGCCAGGGGCTCAGGCCCGAGCGCGAGGACAGCAACGAGGCGGACGTGTTCCTGATCACGCTCGATCCGGGGGCGACCATCACCTTCGTGGCCGAACTGCAATCGGCCCGATTGCCGCAGCTTTACCTGTGGGAGCCCGATGCCTACCGCGAGAAGCTCAACGGCCTGACGCTCTACAAGGGCATCATCATGGGCATTGCCGGGCTGGTGGCGCTGTTCCTGACCGTGACCTTCGTGGTCAAGGGCGCGGTGATCTTTCCCGCCTCGGCGGCGCTGGCCTGGGCGGTGCTGGCCTATGCAGGGCTCGATTTCGGCTTCTTCCAGCGCATCTTTCCGCTCTCGCCCTCGGCCGAGCGGATCTACCGGGCCGGTGCGGAGGCTGTGCTGGCGGCAACGCTGCTGGTCTTCCTGTTCGCCTATCTCAACCTCGCCCGCTGGCATGTGCGCTACGGCCACATCACCGCCGCGTGGCTGATCGGCCTTGCCGGGCTGATCGCGCTGGCGGTGTTCGATCCGCCCATCGCCTCGGGCGTGGCGCGGATGTCGATCGCGGCGGTGGCGGCGGTCGGTTTCGTGCTGGTGCTGCATCTGGCCAGCCATGGCTATGACCGGGCGATCATGCTGATCCCGACCTGGTTTCTGCTCAGCGTCTGGGTGGTGGCGGCGGGCTTCACCGTGTCGGGGCAACTCACACGCGATCTTGTGCCGCCGGCGCTGATCGGCGGGCTTGTGCTGATCGTGATCCTGATCGGCTTCACCGTGCTCCAGCATGCGATCGCTGGCGGAGGCATGGCCTCGGGCGTGATCACCGATTCAGAGCGCAAGGCGCTGGCGCTGATGGGCTCCGGCGATGTGGTGTTCGACTGGGATGTGTCGGCCGACAAGGTGCATGTCTCGCCTGAACTCGAAAGCTCGCTGGGGCTGGCGCGCGGCACACTGGAGGGGCAGGCCGGGCGCTGGCTCGACCACCTGCATCCTGCCGACCGCGATAGCTGGCGGATGACACTGGCCGGGCTGATCGAGCACCGGCGCGGCAAGGTCAATCTCGACGTGCGGCTGCGTGCAGCCAGCGGCCCTTACCACTGGCACCAGGTCAAGGCACGGCCGATCATGGGCTCGGATGGCGAGGTGATCCGCGTGGTCGGCACCATCTCCGATGTCACCGACGAGCGCATGGCCCAGGAGCGGCTGATGCACGATGCGGTGCATGACAACCTGACCGGGCTGCCGAACCGGCAATTGTTCCAGGACAGGCTGGAGGCGGCGTTGGGGCTGGCGCGGCTCGATGAGGGCATCCGCCCGACCGTGATCACCATCGACATGGACCGCTTCAAGGAGGTCAACGAATCGGTTGGCATGTCCGCCGGCGATTCGATCCTGCTCACCATCGCGCGCCGGCTGGGCCGCCTGCTGAGGGCGCAGGATACGCTGGCAAGGGTTTCCAGCGACGAGTTCGCCATGATCATCCTGTCGGAACGCGAGCAGGAGCGGCTGGTGCAGCTCACGGACCTGATCCGCCGCACCGTCAACACGCCGATCACCTATGCCGAGCGCGAAATTTTTCTGACTGCCTCGATCGGCATCGCCTTCTATGACGGCGCGGTCTCGACCAAGCGCGATGACGTGCTGAAGAATGCCGAACTGGCGATGGTGCAGGCCAAGCGCCAGGGCGGGGACAGGATCGAGGTGTTCCGCGCCACCATGCGCACCAACCAGAGCGACAGGCTGGCGCTGGAAAGCGATCTGAGACGGGCCATCGAACGCAGCGAGATGAAGGTCTATTTCCAGCCCATCGTCAGGCTGGAGGACCGGACCATCGCCGGCTTCGAGGCGCTGTTGCGCTGGGATCACCCGCGCGAGGGCCGCATTGGCCCGCAGGCCTTCATCCCCGTGGCCGAGGAGACGGGCCTGATCGTCGAACTGGGCGCTTTCGTGCTGGAGCGCACCGCGCAGGAACTGGCGGCCTGGCAGGCGGCGCTCGATGTCGACCCGCCGATTTTCGCCAGCGTCAACATCTCCAGCCGGCAGTTGCTGCGGCATGACCTGCTGCATGACGTCAAGACCGCGCTGGCCCGCAACCGCGTGCTGCCCCAGACCCTGAAGCTGGAACTGACCGAAAGCCTGGTGATGGAGAACCCCGAATTCGCCGCCCAGATGCTGACAAGGATCCGGGCGCTGGGTGCCGGGCTGTCGCTCGACGATTTCGGCACCGGCTATTCATCCTTGGCCTATCTTGAGCGCTTTCCCTTCGACACGATCAAGATCGACCAGAGCTTCGTGCGCCAGATGGCCAAAGGCAAGCAGCCGGTGATCCTGCGCTCGATCATGTCGCTGGCGGCCGATCTCGGCATGGACGTGGTGGCCGAGGGCGTGGAAAGCGAGTCGGACGCGATCGAACTGTTCCAGATCGGCGCGCAATATGCGCAAGGCTATGCCTTCGGTGAGCCGATGACCGCGCTGGAGGCCCGCAGGCTGGTGGGCGCGGTCGAGAAGGCCGCCTGAACGCAGACCTGAACGCAGACCGGGACTGACGTGCGAGGCTCACGTGGGCAGGATCAGGCCCAGGCCTTCGAAACGGGTGTTCAGCCGCGGGGCTTCAGGCCCGTCCTGCCACGCTGGAGAAACGCCCCTGATCGATGCCGAGCTTGGACAGGGCGCGCTGATATTTGGTGTCGGTGGCACCGTCGAACAGCAGGGCCGGGTCGGCCTCGCAGTGCAGCCAGCCATTGGCCTTGATCTCGCTTTCGAGCTGGCCTGCGCCCCAGCCGGCATAGCCAAGCGCCAGCACTGCCTTGCGCGGCCCTTCCCCGAAGGCGATGGCCTTCAGCACATCGACGGTGTGGGTGAGGCAGACGCCGTGATCGATGGGCAGGGTCGAGGCATCGGCGAAATAGTCGGCGCTGTGCAGCACGAAGCCGCGACCGGTCTCGACCGGCCCGCCGCGCAGCACCTGCACCTCGTCATCGCTGGGGCGCACGCGGATGGCGCGCTCGCTGTCGACGATGCCAAGCTGCATCAGCAACTCGGAGAGATGCACATCCGGCGCGCGGCGATTGATGATCAGGCCCATGGCCCCCTCATCGGAATGGGCACACATGTAGACCACCGAACGCTGGAAGCGTTCGTCGCGCATGCCGGGCATGGCAATCAGGCACTGGCCATCGAGATAGCTGCGCCCGGAGGATCTGGCACCGTCCGCGATCTTCATTCCGCCATGCTAGAACACCCTTCCTTGGCGTGGAAAGCGGTTTTTCAGACCGCTGCGATGGCTGACTTGTGCTCGCTGAACCCGTTCAACAGCTCGTGGGCGGCGAAGGCAGGCCTCGCAATTGTCACGAAATGCCGCTATCCAGAGACTTCATGCGTTTGAAAGCTGCCACCTGCGCGCTGCTGCTCGTGCTTGCGACCCCGCTCGGGGCCCAGCAAGGCGATGGCGCGTCGGCATGGTCCGAGGCGACCCATTCGGCGGTCCGGCTCATTGCCGGTGGCCGCAATGCCGACGGGGCCTACCGGATCGGCATCGAGATCCGCATGAAGGACGGCTTCAAGACCTATTGGCGCATGCCCGGCGATGCCGGCGTGCCGCCGGTCTTCGACTGGACATCATCGGAGAATGTCGGCTCGATCTCGCTGCGCTGGCCCGCGCCGAAACGCTATGTCGATGCCGGCGTCACCACCATCGGCTACAAGGAGAGGGTGATCTTTCCGGCCGTGATGCGCGCCGCCGACACCGGCAAGCCTGTCACCGCCACGCTGAAGCTGGACTATGCCGTGTGCGACCGCATCTGCATTCCGGCCAAGGCGGAGTTGACGCTGAAATTGCCCGAGGCAGCCGAGCAGCCGCTCGCCGCCGAACTGGACGCCTTCCGCGCGCAGGTGCCGCGCTCCAAGGAGCCGGGCAAGCTCGACAACAAGCCTGGGCTCGTTTCGGCCAGCTATGTGCCGGACAAGGGCATCAAGGCCGTCGATCTGGTCATCGCCGTGCCCGCTGGCGCGGCACTGCACGATGTCTTTCTCGAAGGGCCGGATGGCTGGCTGTTCGGCACCCCCACCACACTGGCCAGCGACGGCGACAAGGTGACGATGCGGCTGCCCATCGAGGACAGGCCGAAGAACGCGGCGGGGCTGCTGCCGGTGGTGCTGACCATGTCTGCCGCGCCGCACTCGAGCGAAATCCGCTTCGACCTCGACATTCCGGCACCCAAGCCCTAAGTGCCTGCGCAGGGGCCGGGCGTGGCGTTGCCTGGCATCAGCCCTGCCCCGCTCCTTTCCCCGCGCGACCAAACGCGCCGCTTCCAGACCCGGAGATGTTCCCATGACAATCAAGATCGGCGACCGGCTGCCCCAGAGCACCTTCCGCGTGATGACCAGTGATGGCCCTGCGGCCAAGACGACCGAAGACATCTTCAAGGGTCGCAATGTCGTGCTGTTCGCCGTGCCCGGCGCGTTCACGCCCACCTGCCACCGCAACCATCTGCCCGGTTTCCTGGCCAAGGCCGACGAGATCAAGGCCAAGGGCATCGACGCGATCGCGGTCGTTGCCGTCAACGACGTGTTCGTGATGAACGCCTGGGCCAAGGATAGCGGCGGCGCGGACAAGATCGAGTTCCTCTCCGATGGCAATGCCGATTTCGCCAACGCCATCGGCCTGACGCTGGATGGCTCGGGCTTCGGGCTCGGCACGCGCCTTCAGCGCTTCGCCATGGTGGTCAAGGACGGCGTGGTCACCACGCTCAATGTCGAGGATGCGCCCGGCAAGGCCGATGTGTCCGGCGCCGAGGCGCTGCTCAAGGACCTGACCGGTCACTGAGCGGGGCATCAGCCGGACCCTGAAACCGGGACAGGCTGCACCATCCCTGCCGGGGTTCGGAAGGACCAGGCAGGGATGGCGCGCCCGCGCAAGACGGAAGGAGCGCGCATGGGCGTGCTGATCAGGCCCCTCGATGCCACCCAGCGCGATGCCTGGGAGCCGCTCTGGCAGGGCTACCTCGCCTTCTACAAGGCCAATCTTGCCGAAGGGGTTTCGGACCTGACCTTCCAGCGCCTGAGCGCGGCGGACGGCATGATGGGCGGCTTCCTCGCCTGGGACGGCGAGCGGGCTGTCGGCATGGTCCACTGGATCCGGCATCCCAGCTGCTGGACTGCCGGCGACTACTGCTACCTTCAGGACCTGTTCGTCGATCCTGACGCGCGCGGGCGCGGGGCCGGCCGCGCCCTGATCGAAGCGGTCTACAATCAGGCCCGTATGGATGGCTGTTCGCGGGTCTACTGGTTGACGCACGAGACCAACCACGAGGCGATGCAGCTCTATGACCGCATCGCCGAGCGCAGCGGCTTCGTGCAATACCGCAAGATGCTCTGACCGCCCTGCCGGGCGACGCATAATCGCAGGCGGTCGCGGGCCATTTCGTTGATCGCATTAAGCTGATGTTGATGGTCGCGGTGCCAATGCTGGCCGGTTCCATGCTCGTGCGGACTTGCCATGCCTCATCGCCTTTTTTGTGAAGTCCATGACAACGATTTTGCCGAGCGCGCCCAGTCGCCGGATATCGGTGCGCTGTATGCCCTGTATCAGTCGGCCTGCCATGGCGGCGGCTTGCCGGCGCTGGCGGATTTCGACATCCGGACGCTGCAAGCCTATGCACCCTTCCTGATGCGGCTGGAGCCGACCGGCGCGGGCTCCTACTCCTACGCGTATTACGGCGTCGGCATCGCCGCGATTGCCGACTTCGACATGACGGGCAAGTCGACTGCCGACTTCGAAGGGCCGCTGAAAGCCTTCTTCGAGGAAACCTATGCGCGCGCCGCAGCGGAGAAGAAGGCGCTGTTCACGGTGCATCGCGCCATCAAGGCCAACCTTGTCCACACCTGGGAAAGGCTCGTGATGCCGGTCCGCATGGAAAGCGGGACCACGGCCTTCATTGTCTACAACCGGCCGCGCGCCTTCGAGCAGGATTTTCTGAGATCGCTGGTCAACGTTTTGCCCGATGGCATCATCGCGCTGCGCACCTGCCGCCAGAATGATGGCGTGCCCTTCGATGCCCAGATCATTTCGGCCAATCCGGCAGCCGCAGTGCTGCTCAACCGGCCTTTGGGCGACATGGAAGGTCATTTGCTGCGCTCTGCCGGGCCGGTGCTGTCCAGCGAGAGCCTGTGGGCTGCGGTCCTGGCGAGCATTGTCGAGCGCCGGAAGGACACGATCGAGATTCTCGTCAACACGACCGATCTGCCGGTCTACCTGCGCTTCCAGATCACGCCGCTGTTCGATGGCGCGCTGCTGCACATGGCCGACATCACGGCGCTGAAGCAGGCCAACATCGTGCTGGAGCGCGAGCAGCAGCAACTGCGCAACGAAATCTTCCGCCAGCGCCATGAAGGCGACGTGCTGCGCGGCCTTGCCCATGCGGACCCTCTGACGGGCGCGCTCAACCGGCGCGGCTTTTTCGCCGCTGCCGAGGAATGGACCGACAAGCATCGCCAGCGCACGCTGGTGGCGATGGACATCGATTGCTTCAAGCAGGTCAATGATCGCTATGGACACATGGTCGGCGATGCGGCCATCCAGCAGGCCGGTGCTGTGCTGATCGATGCGGCCGGCCAGGCCGATGGCGTCGCAGGGCGGCTGGGCGGCGACGAGTTCGTCTGCATGCTGCCCTTGCCGCTGGCAGACGCGATGACCCTGATCGAGCAGGCGCGCGTGCGCATCAGCATCAGCCCGGTGCCAAGCCCGATCGGCCCGATCGCCCTGACCTGCAGCTTCGGGCTGGCTGCCTGGCCACGGGGCACAAGCATCGACGAGGCCCTCCGGCAGGCAGATACCGCGCTCTACGCCGCCAAGGCCGCCGGCCGCAACCAGACCCGGCAGAGCGAGGCCAGACCCGCAGGAGCGCTGTCCCGGACGCTCAGGAGCGACAGGCGCCGGTAGGGCATGCCGCGAAACGGTGGCGATGGTTTTTCGCCACGAGCATGCGCCAGATCATGGCGACCGCACAAGCGAACCTGGCGCCATTGGCTCGTCCACGCCGGACCGGCATGCCGGCACCAACCGCGTCTGGCCCACCGCATCCGCCTGGCTGGCTGATGCCGCGACCCTTACAGGTTGATGCGGGCGATCTCGCTGAGCGATTCCATCATCGGCACACCGGCCTGGAGGCTCAGGCTGTAGAGCACGCAGCCCAGGCCCAGCCTGGCCAGCAGGTCCATGTAGCGCCGCGCCTCGTCCTGCGAGCGGAAACGCTCCCACTCGTCCTTGCGGTCGAAAGCCTCACCGCCAAGGATGGCAGCCACGCGAAACTCCACGGGTGGAACGGACTGGGCCTCAGACATCCTCGCCTCCTGGCAGATGGACATGCGGGCGCGGGATGTCACCCTGGCCTTGAGCCGCGCCCTGGCTCCCGGTCTCGTCGCCTGCGCCGGGAGGATGGACCTGCCACAAGCGCCTGCACGAAGACTTCCTACGTCTGCAGATTGGCGCGTGGATCACTGCCGCTGGACGGATAATGCGCCGGCTTGGCGACCTGAAAAGGCCGCGACGGTGAGCGGCAGGCCTATTCGCCCTTGAGACCAGCGCGGGCCAACGCGTCGGCGCGCTCGTTCATGTCATGGCCGGCATGGCCCTTGACCCAGCGCCAGTCGACCTTGTGGATGGCCAGCGCCTCGTCGAGCCGCCGCCACAGGTCCTCGTTCTTCACCGGCTTCTTGTCGGCCGTGCGCCAGCCATTGCGCTTCCAGGTGTGAATCCAGCTCGTGATGCCGTTCTTGACGTATTGGCTGTCGGTGTGAAGCTCGACGACGCAGGGCCTCTTCATGGCTTCCAGCGCACTGATCGCGGCCATCAGTTCCATGCGGTTGTTGGTGGTATGGGCTTCCCCGCCCTTGAGCTCCTTCTCGGTGCCCCTGAAGGTGAGGATCGCGCCCCAGCCACCGGGCCCCGGATTGCCAGAGCAGGCCCCATCGGTGAAAACCACAACCTTGTCGCCACTCATCGCACCAACCCGTATTCGGCAGCGTGCGTGATCTTGCGATGGAAGGCGAGGCGGCGGTCATAGGGCATCGGGTCGTGCGGCTTGACCAGTGCGCCCGCCGGCACATCGAGCAGGTCGAGGGTGCGGGTCAGCAGGAAGCGCAGCGCAGCCCCCCGGGCCAGCACCGGCAGCGCCGCGACCTCAGTGGCATCGAGCGGCCTGACCTCCTCATAGCCGGCCAGCAGGGCCTGGCCCTTGGTCATGTTGAACGAGGCATCGGCCTCGAAGCACCAGGCATTGAGCGCAATCGCGAGATCGTAGGCCAGCGCATCATGCGCGGCGAAGTAGAAGTCGATGACGCCGGAACAGCGGCCCATCATGAAGAACACATTGTCCGGGAACATGTCGGCATGGATCACGCCTTCGGGCAGCCCCTTCGGCCAATGCGCCTCATGGAAAGCCACCTCGTCGGCGATGCGGCGGCTCAGGCCCGGCGAAATGCGCTCGGCCCGCTCGCCGCTGGCCTCTGCCAGCGGACGCCAGCCGGCAACGGACAGCGGGTTGGGCCGCAGCATGGCAAAGCCGGCGCCGGCCCGGTGCAGGTCGGCCATGGCCCGGCCTGCGGCGCGGCAATGGGCGGCGGTGGGCTTCTTCACCGACAACCCGTCCAGATAGCTGACAAGGGCCGCCGGCTTGCCGGCAATGTCGGCCAGCGCCTCGCCGTCGCGCATCCGGATCGGGCGCGGACAGGCAAAGCCGTGGCCGGCGAGATGGTCCATCAGGCCGATGAAGAAGGGCAGGTCCTCGCGCGGGGCGCGGGCCTCATAGACCGTCAGGATGTAACGATCCTGCGTGGTCTGAAGGAAAAAGTTGGAGTTGGAGACACCCTCCGCGATGCCCTTGAAGGCAATCGGCTCGCCGATGTCATAGCGCGCCACGAAACTGGCGAGGTCGTCATCGGAAACATCGGTATAGACGGCCATGGCTCAGGCCATCGCCTGCGGTCTGAGCTCGCGCGGCAGCGGGAAGAAGACACTCTCGTCGGCGGTAGAAACCGTCTCGACCTCGATGGCAAAGCGTGCCGCAAAAGCGTCGATGATCTCCTCGACCAGCACTTCGGGCGCGGAGGCACCCGCCGTGATGGCGAGCGAGCCGATGCCGGCAAACTCGACCCAGTCGATGTCCTCGGCGCGCAGCACGAGGCGCGCCAGCCGGCAGCCAGCCCGCTCGCCGACCTCGCGCAGGCGCTGGGAGTTCGACGAATTGGGCGAGCCGACCACGATCATGGCATCGACACGCGGGGCCACGGCCTTGACCGCTTCCTGCCGGTTGGTAGTGGCGTAGCAGATGTCCTCCTTGTGCGGAGCCACCATGGCCGGGAACCGCGCCAGCAGGGCGGCCACGATCCCGGCGGTGTCATCGACCGACAAGGTGGTCTGCGTCACATAGGCCAGCGCCTCCGGATCGGCGGGCTGCAAGGCTGCGACATCCGCCACCGTCTCGACCAGCGTGATCGCGCCTTCGGGCAACTGGCCCATGGTGCCCACCACTTCGGGGTGGCCGGCATGGCCGACCATGATCAGGTGACGGCCGCGACGATGGTGGATCTCCGCCTCGCGGTGGACCTTGGTGACCAGCGGGCAGGTCGCGTCGATGGCCTTCAGGTTGCGGCTGGCCGCTTCCGCCGGCACCGATTTCGGCACGCCATGGGCCGAGAAGATCACCGGACGCGAGGTGTCCTCGACCTGATCGAGTTCCTTGATGAAGATCGCACCCTTCTTCTTCAGGCCGTCGACCACATACTTGTTGTGGACGATCTCGTGGCGCACATAGACCGGCGCGCCATGCAGCTTCAGCGCCTGCTCGACCGCATCGATGGCGCGCACGACACCGGCACAGAAGCCACGCGGCGCGCACAACAGGATGCGGAGGGGCGGGTTTGCACTCATGCCCCTTCTTTCGGCGCAACGGGGGCATTGTCAAGAATCCGGTTGCTTCAGACATGCGGACCGACATGCTGATCCCCGTGATCGCTTTTGCCTGCTTGGGAGGAGAAGTGCCCGACATCCTCATCCCGAGCCCGTCGTAGGATGAGCCCGTCGAAGGATGAGGCCGACGGAGACGACGCTGCGCTCGACAGGAGCAAGGCGACTTTCCGGCAGACAACCTCCCCCTTGCCTTCGGCGCGCCTTGCACCGAAAACAGGCCATGCCTGTTCCCCGGCTCGTGCTGTTCGACATGGATGACGTGCTTTGCCACTATGACTGGCCGGGCCGCGTCACCGCTCTGGCGCGGCTGGCGGGCCTCGCCGGTGATGCCCGCGTTGAGGATGTCTGGGACGCGGACCTGGAGGACAGGGCCGACCGGGGCGAGATCGATGCCGCCAGCTATCTGGCACGGTTCGGCTCGCGGCTGGGGCTGTCGCTGAGCCGCAGGCAATGGATCGAGAACCGCCGGGCGGCGATGACGCCCTGGCCGGACATGCTGGCGCTGGCCAGGGCCATTGGCGAACGGGCCACCGTCGCCATCCTCAGCAACAATGGCCACCTGACGGCAGAGTGCATCGATGCGCTCTTTCCGGAGCTCAGGCCGATCTTCGGCGAGCGCATCACCATGTCGGCGCAGTTCGGCACACAGAAGCCCGAACCGGAGGTGTTCCGCCGCGCGCTCGCGCTGCTGGGCTTCGAACCCGGCGAAGCACTGTTCACCGATGACAGGGCCGAGAACGTGGACGGTGCGATTGCGGCAGGCCTGATCGGCCATGTCCATGCCGGGCCGGAGGCGCTGCGGGCGCGGCTGGCCGGGCTTGGCCTGTCCATTTCCACATGAAAGACTCGCACAAAGCCGCATGACGTCCTATCTCGGGGCGGTGCTCGGCATATGGTTGGCGGGCCTGCCCACGCGAACCTCCGGATTCCCGCGCCATGGCCGATGCCTCCCATGCCAGTTTCCTGCCGCCGATCCTGACCTTCTGTGCGGGGGCGGTCGTGGCTGTGCCGCTGTTCCGGCGCTTCGGGCTGTCGGCTGTGCTGGGTTATCTCGCTGCGGGCGTGGTGATTGGCCCCTCGGTGCTGAAGGTGATCAGCGATGCGGACTCGATCCGGGGCATTGCCGAAATCGGCGTGGTGCTGCTGCTGTTCATCGTCGGGCTGGAATTGCAGCCCTCGCGGCTGATCGCGATGCGCAAGGACATTTTCGGCGCGGGCTCGGCCCAGCTCGGGCTGACCGCCCTGCTGGTCGGCGGCATCGCCATGCTGCTCGGGCTGAGCTGGCAGGGGGCGCTGGCGGTTGGCATCGCCATGGGCCTGTCGGCCACGGCCATCGCGCTGCAACTGCTCGAGGAGCGCGGCGATCAGGACGAACACTACGGGCGGCGCACCTTCTCGATCCTGCTGTTCCAGGACATGGCGATTGCGCCGATCCTTGCCCTGTTGCCGCTGGCGGCGAGTGCCTCGGGCGGCGGGGATGCCGGCAAGGCGGCTCTGGCCGTCGGGCTGGCACTGGCGGCGATTGCGGCGGTGGTTCTGGCGGGCCGCTATGTGCTGAACCCCGCCTTCCGCCTGCTGGCCAAGGCCGGCGCGCGCGAAGTGATGACGGCGGCGGCGCTGCTGGTGGTGCTCGGCAGCGCGGTGCTGATGGAGCATGTCGGATTGTCGATGGCGCTGGGCGCGTTTCTCGCCGGCGTGCTGCTGGCCGAATCCAACTTCCGCCATGAGCTGGAGGCCGACATCGAGCCGTTCAGGGGCGTGCTGCTCGGCCTGTTCTTCATGGCGGTCGGCATGTCGATCGATCTCAAGCTGGTGATGGCGAACTGGCTGCTGCTGGCGCTGGCGGCACCGGGGCTGGTGCTGCTCAAGATCGCGGTGGCCGCCGGCATCCTCCGCGCCTCGTGCTCCTCCACGGCCGAAGCGATCCGGGCCGGCGCGCTGCTGTCGCCGGCGGGCGAATTCTCCTTCGTGCTGCTGCCGCTGGCCGGCTCGCTGGCCTTGCTGAGCCCGGACCATGCCGCCATCGCCACCGCGCTGGCCGCCCTGACCATGCTGATCGGCCCGGTTGTCGCCAAGCTGATCGACGCGATGCTGGCCCGCCACCCTGCCGCCGCCGCCACCATGGACGAGGACTTCGCCGGCGCGGGCGGCTCGGTGGTGATCATCGGCTTCGGGCGCTTCGGGCAGGTCGTGACCCAGACCATGCTGACGCAGCGCATCGACGTGACGGTGATCGACAAGGATGTGGAACGGATCAAGTCCGCCGCCCGCTTCGGCTTCAAGATCTACTATGGCGACGGCACACGGCTCGATGTGCTGCGGGCGGCGGGTGCGGGCAAGGCCCGGCTGATCGCGGTCTGTGTCGATGACCGCGAGGCCGCCCGGCGCATCACCGGCATCGTGAAGCAGGAATTCCCGCAGGCGCGGGTGCATGTCAGGGTGTTCGACCGGGTCCACGCCATCGAACTGATGGGGGTGGGGGCTGACCGTTTCGTGCGCGAGACCTTCGAGAGCGCGCTGTATTTCGGCCGGATCACGCTGGAAACACTGGGCTTGTCGCCCGATGAGGCCGCCGGCATCGTCGCCGATGTGCGCAAGCGCGATCTCCAGCGGCTGGAGGCGCAAGCGACCGACGGCATCCTGGCCCGGCCAGACCT
>JALORF010000070.1 GCA_025459195.1 Beijerinckiaceae bacterium | reverse complement strand
TGCTCACGCCCCGAGGCCAGCGTGACGATGTCGGTGCGGCGCGTCGGCCCGCCGCGTGCCCCGCGCGAGATGTCGAGCGGGAAGCGCACTTCATGGAAATCGGACAGGGACATGGGGTCTCCTTCGGGCTGGCCCGGAGAGGGCGGACAAGCGACAGCGCTGCAAATGGCGGCGCTACAGGTTCCGTCTGCCGCGCGAGACAGCGCGGGCGACGGCGGCGGAGATCTGCCCTTCGGAGCGGCGGAAACTGTCGGCATCGGGCGTGCTGACATGGACCGTGACGCTCACCGGCCTGGCATGGCCGCCACCGGCGCTGACCCCGAGCTTGCCATCGGGCCCGCGCGCCAGCGGCAGGATCGCCTCGGCACCGGCCTCGCCCATCAGGCCGAGGTTCCGGCCCATGCCGAAATAGGTGGGCTGGCCGACGACGCCGCCATCGGCAAAGGGCTGCACGGAACCCAGCAGCGCCATGGGCGCACCCGGAGCCCCCCCAAACAGTGAGCCCAGCGCCCCAGCCTGACCGGCAATCGAACGGAAGCCCTCGTTGAGCAGGTTCGAGATGCCCAGTTCGACCGGCTTGAAGGCGGCCTTGAGCAGGGTTTCGGAGAGTTTGAGGCCGATGTTGCGCAGCACGTCCTCGAACTTCTTGCCCTCGATCACGCCTTTTGCGAACGTGCTCGACAGGGCCTGTCCAAAGCTGGCCGCGCTGGCCCGCAATTCGCGGAGCAAGTTTGCCTGCGAGGCCAGCGGCAGGCGCTGATCCGGACTGTCGATGAAGTCTTCCATGATCCGTCTCCTGGGGCTGTTGGCTGGCACGGCAGCTCTGGCGGGGTGTCAGCAGCCGGCGAGCACCACGCGGTTCGTGTTCGATTATCCGCCAGCGCAAGCCGCGGCCTTCCGGCAGGCCCGCGAGGCCTGCACGGTGGAGCAGCTCAAGGTCGCCAGCCCGCTGCTGGCACGCCGGCAGGAGGAACTGGCCACCGAGATGGGCAACCGCGCGCTGGTCGCCTGCATGGCCGGCAAGGGCTTTGCCGTGGTGCGCACGCAGCGCATCTGACGCCGGCGGGTCTGCTCAGGGCACCGGCCGATCATGGCGCGCGATCAGACCATCCAGGGCCGCCCGGTCGAGGGCTGACGCTGTGGGGCGGCCAGCCTCGGCCATGAGCAGCAACTCGGCGGGTGTCAGTGACCAGAACAGGTCCGGGGCGAGCCGCAGCCTGCCGATGCCGAAGGCGATGGCCTCACGCCAGGGGAAAGCCTGGCGCGGCGCAACGACTGCCGGGCCGGCGGCTACGGCACAGGAGGGCGCGCGGCAGGTGCCGCCTCCGCCTCCCCGAAGGTGTGGCTGAACAGCGCCGCGATCGCCGCGATCACCGGGCCAAGCCCCTCATCCACCGGCAAGGCGGCGATCTCGTCGTCGGCAAGGCGGTGGCCGGCGCCTTTCAGGCCGATCGACAGGATGCCGATGATGTCGCGGGCCGAGATGCGGCCTGCCGCCAGCCGCTCGCCGAGACCGGCGAGATCGCCGGCACCGAGCGCGTGTTCCAGTTCGGCCAGGCCGCCGAGCGTCAGCTTGAGGGTGAGTTGCCGGCCGCCGATGGTGAGCGGCACCTCGCCGCGATGGATGTTGGCCATGGTCGCCTCACAGGGCCGCGAAGGTCAGCGCGCCGGCGGAATCGAGCGACAGCTCGAAGGTCACTTCCGCCGCGTGCTCGCCGCGATACTCCAGCGAGGACAACTGGAACGCGCCCTCAACAACGCCGAAATCGGGGATGACGATCTGCCAGGAGCGGATCTCGCCATCGAAGAAGAGCTGCCGGACGAGGGCATGGGAGGCATCGTCCTTGAACACGCCGGCCCCGGACAGGGCGGCGCGGCGCATGCCGGCCCCAGCCAGCAACTCGCGCCAGCGGCCGGTGGACTCGGCGTGCGTGATGTCGACCGCCTCGGCATTGAAGGCGATCTGGCGGGCACGGAGACCGCCAATGGTGGTGAAAACAGAGGGCGCGCTTTCGACGCGCAGCAGGAGGTCCCTGCCACGTTGTGCTGACATGCGAGTGGTCCTTGTTGGCGGGTGAAGAACAGGGGTGGAGCGATGGTCAGGCGGCTTCGGTGACGCAGCGCAGGATGACGGTGGCGCGGGACAGCCCCGTGCGGGTCTCGCGGCCAAGATCGAGCCCTGTGACGCGCACCTGCACGAGGCGGTGCCCGCTCACGGACAGCGCGGCATCGTGCAGCACGGTGCCGATCCGGCCCGCGATCACCAGCGCGGCCCCGCTTTCGGAGCCCTTGCCAGCCCAGACCACGAGCCGGATGGTCTGCTCGCAGCCCAGATCCGTGCCGGTGGACCAGTCGCGGGCCTCGACATCGCCGTAAACGACATACGGTCCGGCAGCGGCGCGGGGAGCCTCGTCATGGACGCGCGGGCCACCGAGAAGGCCGAGCAACGGCGCGTCGGCCAGCAAGGCAGCCTGAAGGGCGCGGCGAACAGCGATGACAGCATCGATCATGGCGAAATCTCCTCGCACTGGCAGACCAGCCTGCGGCGCTCTCCGGTCGGGTCACCTGCCGAGACGATGCCGAACACGGCACCATCGCCGACGAAGCGCATGCCGGCGGTGACATCGCCGCGCCAGCGCAGCGTGATGGCATGGCGGGCGGCCTGCTCGGGCCGGCCAGCCACGAAGCGCTCGTCACCGGAGAGCCAGCGCACCTCGGCCCAGACAGTGGCGAGAGGCGCGAAGGCGATGACCATGCCGCCAGCGCCATCGGGCGTGGCGACGGGCTGTTCGAGCACAAGGCGGCGGCCAAGCGCCCCGATCGGCTTTGCGGGCGGATGGGCCATGTCACAACCTCGCGCGGCGAAAGGGGGCCAGCAGGGCCAGCACATCGGCAGGCAGGCGCGCATCGCCTTGACTGGCGGCATCGCCCCGGTTCTCGAACCAGCGGGCCACCAGCATGAGCATTGCCTGCCGGAGGGGTTCGGGCACGTCGGCGGGCGCGCCATAACCGGCCACCAGGTCGATCTCGATGCCGGCATGCGGCCATTGCGGAGCGGGGAGCGGGCCGGCGAGGCGCAGCAGCGGCGGATCGGAGCCCGGCTCAAGCCGGAGTGCGCCCTCATCGACCACCATGGCGGGACCTTGGGTGGCCCTGACGCGCGCCGCAGCCACCGCCATCACCGGGCCCAGCGGCAGGCGCAGCATGCCACCGGGCGGCCAGGCATCGCAGAGCAGCCGCCAGGTCTGGCTGACCAGCAGCCGGTTACCCGCGGCCTCGACCAGATGGCGGGCAGCGCGGATCAGCGCGAGGATCAGATCATCCTCGTCAGGGCTGGCGGTTCTGAGGTAGAGCTTCGCCTCGGCGAGCGTCACGGGCTCTGCCGCTGGAGGCACGATCAGGATGGGGCTCATGGATGGTTCCCTTGTGAGGCGGACGACCCGCGTGAAACGGACGGTGCTGCCCCTGCTGGCAGGCGTGGCGGCCTCAGCGGCAGTGGGCGCCGGGCCGGCAGGGGCGATTGTCGGCGGGCAGGCGGGCGGGCCGCTCGACGATGCCGCCGTGATGGTGCTGCATGACCGGGGCGGCATCTGCACCGGCATCGTGGTGGCACCGGACGTGGTGCTCACGGCGGCGCACTGCCTGCCGGGCGGCGCGAAGTTCCGGGTTCACTACCGCGAACAGGGCGAGGCGGTGATGCTGGAGCCTGCGGCCATCGTCCGGCATCCGCAATTCCGCGCCAATGCGGTGCAGGAGCGGACACGCACCATCGATCTGGCCCTGCTGCGGCTGGCGCAACCCTTGCCGGCCCGCTTCGGTGTCGCGCCCCTCACCACGGCCGGAACGGGCGGGGCTGGCAGCGGCGTGACCGTGGCCGGGTTCGGCCTTGGCCGCGAGGGCGATGGCACCAGCACCGGCACCTGGCGCTCGGCACGGCTTGCGGTCGTCGAGCCCTATGGCCCGAGCCGGATCCTGCTCTGGGCGCGCGGCAGCGGCGGGATCGGCGCCTGCGGCGGCGATTCAGGCGGCCCCATGCTCGATGGCAGCCAGAGCGTGGTGGCCGTGACAACCTGGTCGACGGGCGCAGGCGGCCGGCGTTGCGGCGATCTCACGCAAGGCACGCTGATCGGCCCGCAGCGCGGCTGGATCGACGCCACCATGGGCCGCTGGCAGCGGCAGGCGAACTGGCGCTGAGCCTGTGCCGGATCAACGGCATGTTCACCAGCGACAACACGGGCTCTGGACGAGGCGGGGTGGCTGCAACATGATGCGGCCATGATCCGGTTCGTGTTCAAGCGTGCGTCCCTGCCGGCGGTGACCGGCCTTGCCGTCGCCATCCTGACCCTCGCTCTGGCGGCTCCCGCCCAGGCGATTGTCGGCGGCAGCCTGGTGCGCTCGTCCGATCAGGCCCGGCGCTGGACGGTGAAGATCGACAGCAGCAAGGGCGAGTTGTGCACGGGCGTTGCGATCCAGCCCCGGGTGGTGCTGACAGCGGCCCATTGCGTGATCGGCGGCGGGCGGTTCACGGTCAGCGCCCTCGACGAGCAGATGCGGCAGGTGAAGCTGCCGGCCTTGCGGGTTGTGGCGCACGAGAGTTTCGTGCCGGGCCGGACACCCAGCACGCAGCCGGGCATCGATCTGGCCATGCTGCTGCTGGCGTCGGACCTGCCTGCCGGCGTGCAGCCGGTGAGCCTTGGCGGCGCGCTCGGTCTTGGCGACCGGCTCACGATTGCCGGCTTCGGCCTCGGTCAGGAAGATCGCCGCCAGAGCGCGCGCACCTTGCGGCAGGGCGAATTGATGGCGGCGGGCTCCTACACATCCAGCAACAGCGTGGTCGTGGCGGTGGACAGCAACGGGCTTGGACAAGCTGCCGGTGCGGGGGCCTGCAAGGGCGATTCAGGCGGTCCGATCATGCGTGGCGGGCGCGGATCGAGCGAACTCGTGGGCATCGTGAGCTGGTCGAGCGGGCCGGCCAACCAGCGTGTGCGGCGCGTCTGCGGCGGCTTCACCGCCATCACGCCGGTGGCGGACCATCGCACCTGGATCATGGCGACGGCAGGCAGCCTGACCAGCAGCATGCCAGCCGACGTGATTGCCGCGCCCGAACGGCGCACACCACGCGGTCGGACCGGCAGGACAACCACCCCGCCGGCACCAGACACAGGGATCGACCTGCTGTTCCGGCCGTCCAACAACTGACCGGAGCCAGAAAGCCGGACGGCCGGGGCAGCCTCAGGCCGCGAAGCGCAGGCCCTTGATCGCAGCAAAGTCCTGCACCGCACCGCCGACACGCTTGGTGGTGTAGAACAGCACGTAGGGCTTGGCCGAATACGGATCGCGCAGGATGCGCACGCCGGCCCGGTCGACGATCAGATAGCCGCGCCGGAAATCGCCGAACAGAACCGAGACCGAATTGGCCGCGAGGTTGGGCATCGCCTCGGCTTCGGCCACGGGGAAGTTCATCAGCGTGGCGGGCTGGCCGATGCCGGCGGGTGGGCTCCAGATGTAGTTGCCGGCTGCATCCTTGAAGCGCCGGATCGCGCTCTGCACGCGGCGGTTCATCAGGAAGGCGCCGTTCTGGCGATAGCCGGTGCGCAGCGCATAGATCAGTTCGATCAGCACATCGGACGGGTTGCTGGCCGCAAACGCGCCCGCCGCACCGCTGTTGAGCACACCGATATTGCCCCAGGTCCAGCTCGCGTCGGCGACCACGGGCACGCTCAGCACGCCGAGCGGCTGGGTGGTGCCATTGCCGCTGATGAAGGCGGTGCTCTCCTGCTCGGCGAAAACCGTCTCGACCTCATCCGCCACCCAGCGGTCGACATCGACCATGGCGTCATCGAGGATGGTCTGTGTCGCCGACGGCATGGCGTAGAGTTCCATGGCCGGCACCACAAGTTCGGAGAGCACCTGCGAGGCGGTTTCAGGGCGCGCCGCCGTCTCGGCAACCCAGCCGGAGGCCGGACCGGAAGCGGAGAAGGCCGCGCGGTAGGTGCCCGCCGAGATGGTGCGCACCGTGGCAAGCGCCCGCATCGGCGAGATGGCGGCCAGCCGCTGCAGGATCTCGCGTTCGACCTCGGCGGGTGCGACGAAGCCGCCATCGACACCGGAGCCCGCCGACAGGGCCTTGCCTTCGAGGTCGGCCAGGCCGGACACATCGCCGCGCCGGACATAGGCCTCGAAGCCGGACTTGCGGGCGGTCTGGCGCGGATCGGCCACGGCCGCCGCGAGAGCCGGGCGGCGGTTGTTCAGCATCAGCCGGTCAAGCCGGCGCTGCTGCTCGTCGAGCGCGCTGTCGATGCGGGCCAGTTTCTCGTCGAGCAGCACGTCGGCGCTGGCCCGCTGCTCGATGTCGCCAAGGCGCTGGTCATTGGCATCACGGAAGGCTTCGAACGTGCTGCGCAGTTCGCGGTAGGCATCGGCGGCATCCGACAGATGCGCCTTCGCTTCCGGCGCGGAAAGGGTCTCGGAGATGGACTGCATGGGGTATTCTCCTTGGGTGGGGCGGGGTGAACGGGACGGGGCAAACGGGGCGGTGGAACGTGTCAGGCGGCGGACATGATCCGGGCAGGACCGCCGGTCTTGACCGCCGAGACCCGGGCCTGCGGCAGCAGCGGGAAGGTGACGATCGAGATCTCCCACAGGTCGATCTCCGACAGCCGGCGATAGCCGGTGCGCGGGTCGGTGCGGGCGCGCACGGTGCGAAAACCGATGGACAGCCCGTCAATGGCGCCATCGCGCATCAGCGCCAGCGTCTCGCGCGCCCGCGCCACGGCCAGGGACAACTGGCCGCGCACGAACAGGCCGCGCCTGTCCTCGCGCAGCAGCAGCCACTGGCCGATCGGCTCGGACGGATCATGCTGCCAGAGCAGGCGGATGCCGCGCGGGCCGCGCCGGGCCAGCGAACTGGCGAAGGCGCCGGGCGCCACCACGTCCTTGCCGAGATCGGGCAGATCGAACAGGCTGGCATAGCCCTCGAACTGGCCGCCGCTCTCGATGCCGAGCAGGGCATCGGGACCGAGCTTGGCTTCAAGCCGGCGCTGCATGCCATGTGCGGAGGGGGCTGGCGCGCTCATTGCGGCCTTCCCTTCGCTGTGCGGCTGCGGGCGGGCTTGCGCGGCGGGCTCTCTGGCCGCGACGGGCTGTTGATGTCGCGGTCGAGCCGCTCCAGAACCCTCACGAAGTGGCGGATGGCATCGCGGGCCTCGGCCCGCGCCTCGGGCTGGGCATCGGGTGCCGGTGCCGGGCCCTGAAGACGAAAAAGCCCGCCGGATGGCGGGCGCTGGCGGATCATGTCGCATCTCCCTTGTGGTGGTGGTGAAGGTGGCGCTGGTTGAACAGCGTGAGTTCGCGGACGAAGGCATCGAAGCGGCGGTTGGCCTCGCCAAGCTCCTTCAGCGTGCGGGCCAGCAGCAGCGACGCCCCGCCGGCCCAGAGCAGAAGGGCGATGTGGCCAAGGTCACCGTGCTCGACGAAGTGCTGCACGATCCTGTCCATGGGGCATCTCCTCAACGGGGGCAGGCCGTTCGGCGGGATAGCCGAGCGCCTCGCGCTTTTCGGCGTCGGTCAGCAGGTCGCCGGCGGCGAGCACGCGGCTCCACAGCATCTGGCGGTCCTCGGCCAGTTCCTCGATCGCATCGAGATCGGGCTCGATGGCGAGATCGGTGCCGTAAGCCGCCTCCAGCCAACCGGCCAGCGAGCCGAGCGTGCGCCGGACCAGCGGGATCACCGTCTGGCGCCAGAGCGCGCGGTTGGCTTCGGCGTAGTTGGCATGGGTCGAATCGCCCGGCAGGCCGAGCAGCAGCGGCGGCACGCCGAACGCCAGCGCGATCTCGCGGGCGGCAGCGGCCTTGGCCTCGATGAAGTCCATGTCCTTGGGGCTCAGCGACAGGGGCTTCCAGTCGAGCCCGCCTTCCAGCAGAAGCGGCCGGCCGGCATTGCGCGAGCCCTGGAAGCTCTCTTCCAGTTCCGCCTTCAGGCGCTCGAACTGGCTGTCGGTCATGCTCGCGCCATCCGGCCCTGCATAGACCAGCGCCCCGGATGGTCTGGCGGCATTGTCGAGCAGGGCCTTGTTCCAGGCGCCGGCAGCGTTGTGGATGTCGAGGGCGCGGGCGGCAGCCTCCATTGGCGGCAGGCCATAGTGATCATCCAGTGGATGAAACAGCGACAGGTGCAGCACAGGCGGCAGCAGATCGCCCTCCTGCCGGAAGCGCACGGATGTGCCGGCCACCGTGTAGTCATAGGCCTCGGCCCAGCCATCCGCGCCGGGCACCACGCGCATCCGGTCGGGCCGCAGGGCATGCAGTTCGCGCACCGTGCCGTCCAGCGTCACGGCCTCGACATAGGCATTGCCGGCCACGAGCAGGTGGCCGAACAGCACCTCCAGAAACGCGCCCTGCGCCTGCCTTGGATTGGGCCGCCTCAGCAGCGCATTGAGCGGATGGTCCGCGATCTCGCGCCCACCGATGCGGACCGACAGCCCGACCTGCGCCGCGCTTTCGGCCACGAGCCGGACACAGCGATGCACGATGGCGTTGGTCTGGTAGCCCTCGCGGGCCAGCGCCGCATAATCGCGCGGGGTCCAGACCGCCTTGCCGGCATGGTGCCAGGCCACCAGCGGCGCGGTGCGCGACCGTTTGGTTTCAGGCACAGGCGCAGGCACAGGTGTTCGCGCCGGCGCGCCGCGCCAGCGGGAGAAAAGCTCAAGCATGGGAGGGGTCCTTGCTGTTTCGCAGCGCGTCGTCCCGGCCTTGAGCCGGGACCAACCGCCGTTGTTGAATGTCTGCCAGATCCTGATCAAACGCAGCGGGCTGCTCCGGATGACCCCGGCTCAAGGCCGGGGTGACAGCCGAAGCACATCACAACCCCCTCACCCGTGGTTTGGCGCGGGTGCCGAGGGCGAGGTGGGTGATGGCCCAGACCAGCGCGTCGAGCCTGTCGGGCGAGCGGCCCGAGCTGAGGCCGCCGGGGCCGAAATCGCACATCTCGTCTTCCAGTTCGGGCAGCGCGCCGACATGGCGCACACGGCCCTGGGCATAGAGCGCCGCCACCGGCTCGGCCCTGAGATACTTGCCGCGCGTGGCCCGCACCGCGACGACGGGCAGCGCCGCATCGACCTCGCGCAGCACGGCGCTGGCCATCTCGCCGCCCTGGTTGACCTCGACCACCACCGCATCGGCCTCGAAGCGCCGGTAGAGCGCGGCGGCGCGGGTGGCCCATTCGGCGGGTCGGGCGCGCGCCATGGTGGCATCACCCAGCACATGCACCAGCCCGTCTTCGGTGATGCCAGCCACCACCAGCCCGCAGGCATCGGCATGGCGGCCGGATGAGGCCGGCGGGTCGATGGCCACGCAGATGCGGGCCAGCGGCGGGGCCATCCGGGTGCGCGCGGCCTCCAGCATGTCGCGGGTCCAGAGCGCATCGGCGCGCTCGGCGATCATTTCGCCGTCCAGTTCCTGCCGGCCAAGCCGCGTGCCGCCATAGGAGCGGGCCATCGCCGCAAGAAAGGCGGGGGCGAGGTTGAAGGCGTTGTCGCGGGTTCTCGCCCGGCTGACCACCGTGTCCGGATCGGCCAACAGGGCACGCAGCAGCGGGGTCGGGCGCGGCGTCGTGGTGGCCAGGCAGCGCGGCTGGCGGCCAAGCCTGAGCCCGAACTGCAGCATGTCCCAAGTCTCGCGGGCATAGCGCCATTTGCCGATCTCGTCGCACCAGGCGGCCTCGAACTGGGGCCCGCGCAGGCTCTCCGGGTCTTCGGCCGAGAACACCTGCGCGATCGCGCCATTGGGCCAGGTCAGCCTGCGGTTCGAGGGCTGCCATTGCGGGCGGTCGGCCTTTCCGTGCACGCCGAGCAGGCCCGACACGCCCTCGATCATGACATCGCGGACATCGGCAAAACTCTCGCCGACCAGCGCCAGACGCGCCAGCGGCGGCTGCGAAGCGCCATCGCCGAGCGCCAGCAGACGCAGCCACTCGGCGCCGGCGCGGGTCTTGCCCGCTCCCCTGCCCCCGATCATCAGCCAGATGGACCAGTCACCGGCAGGCGGCAACTGGTCGTCGCGCGCCCAGAACTGCCAGTCGCCGAGCCAGAGCCTGAGGTCAGCCGGGGTCAGCCCCGCCAGCAGCCGCATCCTCCGGTCCGGGCTCAAGCCCTTCCAGACGGCGCGCAAGCTCCTCGCGGAGGCTGGCGAGGTCGGCAAGGGCGCTGTCGGGGTTGAGGTCATGCGGATTGTCCTGATCCTCCAGAGCGCGGTCGACCTCGATGGCGGCGCCGTCCAGATCGATCAGTTCCCTGATCGTCCGGGCCAGGGTCGCCAGGGCCTTGGCATGGGCTTCGCTGGCCGCCTCGCCGGGGCCGAGCCCCTTGAGCCGGGCCTCGTGGGCACCGATCTGCGCCTCGGCCGCCGCCCAGAGACGTTCGACCAGATCGACACGGCTGGCGCGCGGCAGCACACCATCGGCAGCCCGGTCGGCAACCGCAGTTTCAACGCGATGATTCATGATGACACCCCACGAGAACGAAAGGCTGCAGCAAGGGTTGCCGGCAAGGCGGTCCGCCTGTTCGCACCGAGGGCGGGGAGCGGTCGAGGCCCCCGCCAACGGCCAGCAGATCGGTTCGCATCGCAAGACCCGTGCTCCAGAACGCCGAAAGCCGCCCACGCTGTCTCGGCGCTGGCGGCTCTCAGTCACAATTCGTGAGCGTGCCGGATTGATAGCCGATCAGCGCGACGCTGTCAAGGACATTATTCCTACAACCTTAACGGGTGTCAAGTTGTATCGTTTCGGGCCCCCGTCCGGGCGTGATGGCTCAGTCGCGCGCCGTCAGAACGCCATTCCTGAACAGCAGGCCTGCCACCGCCGCCCCCAGCAGTGGTGCGGCGACAAACAGCCAGAGTTGCGCCACCGCCTTGCCGTTCGAAGCCATGCCCACCAGCGCGGGGCCAATCGAGCGCGCGGGGTTGACCGAGACGCCGGTGACATTGATGCCGACGATGTGGATGGCGACCAGCGTGCCACCAATGGCCAGCCCTGCAAACTGGGACGGAGAGCCTTTCTGGGTCACGCCAAGGATGCAGACAAGAAACAGAAAGGTGGCGATGGCCTCAAAAACGAAAGCTGAAGCCATGCTGTAATTGCCGAGATAGCCTTCACCCCAACCATTCTGGCCAAGGCTGCCTGTCCATCCCTGCGCCTTGCCGGAGAGCACCACATAAAGAGCGAGGGCCCCGAGCAGCGCGCCAGCCACTTGCGATATCCAGTATCCGATCATGTCGGACAGGCTCATCCGCCCGGCGATGAACACCCCAAGACTGACGGCCGGATTGACATGACAGCCGGACACCGGGCCGATGCCATAGGCCATCGCGACAATGGCAAGGCCGAAGGCCGCCGAGATGCCAAGCAGATCGATGGCCGTCGCGCCGGTGCCCATCCCGCCGATCACGGCAGCACCGCAGCCAATGAAAACCAGAGCGAATGTGCCAATCATTTCTGCGATATACTTGTTCATGTCACAGTCTCCCTTGCATGATTCCCATGCAAACCTGACGGCAGGTCACACCCAAAGCAAGCTCAAATCCGGTCAGCGCACTGGCCGGCAAGCTAAGATCACGGAAACATCTTGGCTCTTGCGCGCAGCGGCGACATCCGCTCACCAATGACGGAACCATGTCGGTGCCGAGCCAACGGCAACCGGCGGCGCAGCCCGCTTCAGCTTTGCGCCATTTCCATCCACTTGGCGGTCGCGGTCGGCACGTAGGCGGCGATCTTGTCGAGCAGCGCGCCGGGCCGCGTGTCCATCAGCGCCATGTGGCGGTGCTGCTCGCGGACGAAGCCTTCGGTGGTGGCCTTGTCGAGGAAGTGCAGCAACTCGGCATAGAAGCCGTCGACATCGTAAAAGCCGAGCGGCTTGCGGTGGATGCCAAGCTGCGCCCAGGTCCAGATCTCGAAGATTTCCTCATAGGTGCCGATGCCGCCGGGCATGGCGATGAAGGCATCGGAGAGCGCTTCCATGCGGGCCTTGCGCTCGTGCATCGTGGCCACGACATCCTTGCGGGTCAGGCCCTTGTGGCCGACCTCCTTCGATTCCAGCGAATGCGGAATGACGCCGTGCACGGCGCCGCCCGCTTCCAGCGCGGCATCGGCGATCACGCCCATCAGCCCCACGCTGCCGCCGCCATAGACCAGTGTCAGCCCACGCCGGGCGATCTCGCGGCCGAGGGCGCGGGCCCCTTCGGCATAGCTGTCTTTTGCCCCGATGCTGGAGCCGCAGAACACGCAGACGGACTTGATCATGGCTTGGGCGCTCCCAGGGCGGCCAGAATGCGGGCCCAGGAGCGCGCGCCCTTCTGGAACGAGGTCAGTTCGTATTTCTCGTTGGGAGAATGCACCCGGTCATCATCGAGGCCGAAGCCGACCAGCAGCGTGTCGATGCCGAGCGTGCGCTTGAAATCGCCAACCACCGGGATCGAGCCGCCCGAGCCGATGATGGCAGCGGGCTTGCCCCATTCCTCAGTGAGCGCGCTCTCCGCCTTGGCCAGCGCCGGCATGTCCCAATCGAGCGAGATGGCGCGGCTGCCCTTGTAGCGGATGAATTCGGCCTTGCAGTCGGTCGGAATGCGGGCCCGCACATAGGCCTCGAAGGCGGCCATGATGGCTTTGGGGTCCTGATCGCCGACCAGCCGGAACGAGACCTTGGCCGAGGCTTCCGAGGCGATCACCGTCTTGGTGCCTTCGCCCTGGTAGCCGCCCCAGATGCCGTTGACATCGCAAGTGGGGCGCGACTGGATCATCTCGATCAGCAGCCGGTCACGCTCGCCCGACGGCACGGCGAGATCGACCTGGCCGAGGAAATCCTCCGGGGTGAGATCGAGCCCGGCCCAAGCCGCCTTGATCTGTGCCGGCAGGTCATGCACCCCGTCATAGAAGCCGGGCAAGGTGACCTTGCCGTTGTCGTCGTGCAGGCCGGCAAGAACCTTGCTGAGCACCCGGATCGGGTTGGCCGCCGCCCCGCCGAACAGGCCCGAATGCAGGTCGCGGTCGGCGGCGATGATCTTCACCTCCATGTAGACCAGCCCGCGCAGCGACGCTGTGATGGCGGGCGTGCCGCGATCCCACATGCCGGTGTCGCAAACCAGCGCCACATCGGCGGCGAGTTCCTGTGCGTTGGCCTCGATGAAGGGCGGCAGGTTGGGCGAGCCCGATTCCTCCTCGCCCTCGACCATGATGGTGACGCCGACCGGCAGGTCGCCGGTCTCGGCCAGCCAGGCGCGGCAGGCTTCGATGAAGGTCATCACCTGGCCTTTGTCATCGGCAGCCCCGCGGCCCATGATCACGGTGCGGCCCGGCTCCAGTTCGGCCAGGCGCGGCTCGAACGGCGGGGTTTCCCACAGGGCCAGCGGATCGACAGGCTGCACGTCATAGTGGCCGTAGAACAGCACATGCGGCGCGCCTTTCTTCGGGCGGTGGCCGACCACGATCGGGTGACCCGGCGTTTGCCGCGCCTCGGTCTTGAAACCAAGCGCTGTCAGGTCAGCGACCAGCCAGTCGGCAGCGCGGGCGCAATCGGCCTTCCAGGCGCCGTCAGTCGAGATCGAGGGAATGCGCACCCAGTCGAACAGACGCCCGATCGCTCCCTCGCGGTCGGCATCGAGGCGGGCAAGGACAGCAGGCAAGGCAGACATGGCAACACCGGGACTGATTCAGGATGCTGCACTGTGACAGGGAGCGAGGCACTGGGGAATGGCGAAGTTCAGAGGGGCGGAATGATGGTCGGGCCCGAACCCGTCACGGCCTGACCCGGCCATGACGGGTTCGGGGTT
>JALORF010000069.1 GCA_025459195.1 Beijerinckiaceae bacterium | reverse complement strand
GTCCGGGCGGCCGGCGTCATACTCGTCGAACACCAGCGCGATGTTGTTCTGCAGCGCCCAGGGCAGGATGCCGTCCTGGAACTCGGTGACCTGCTTGCCATCCTTGAGCACGATGGCGTCCTTGCCGACCATGTCGAGCCGCGAGACATGGCTGTCGAGGTTGACGCGCACGCACGGCCAGTTGAGGCGCGCCGCAACCTGCTCGATATGGGTGGACTTGCCGGTGCCATGATAGCCGGAGATCATCACGCGGCGGTTGCGCGCAAAGCCGGCCAGAATGGCCAGCGTGGTCTGACGGTCGAAGCGGTAATCCGGATCGAGATCGGGCACATGCGCGGCACTGGCCGAATAGGCCGGCACCGTGATGTCGGCGTCGATGCCGAAGGTTTCGCGCACGGAGATCGTCCTGTCGGGCAACCCGGTGGTGTAGTCCGTCGTCGTCATGCTTCCATTCTCCGGCAGGAACTGTCGGGAGGTTTCTTGCCTTGGTCCCGCGCCCGCCCGGCGCGAGCAAGCAAGACAGCGGCCAATCACGCCCCGGGGCAAGCCCGGAAGGGCCGCCGACTCCCTCGTTCCTTACCGATTTCGGTCCGGGGCGGCAATCGTGTGTTGAGCGAGGCGGGCGTGCGCAAAGCGCGCAGGCTGCGGCCAGCCGCGGGCGGCACCGCGAGGCGGTGCCGCTCTTGCGCTCAGGCCCGCCCGGCGCGCTTGAGATGATTGTAGGCGTTGACGATTTCGGTGAGGCGGGCTTCGCGCGAGCGGTCCCCGCCGTTCGCGTCGGGATGGAAGCGTTTGACCAGTTCCTTGTAGCGCGCCTTGATCTCGGCCTTGGTCGCGGCCTCTTCGAGACCCAGTGAATCGAGGGACTTGCGGGTGGGCTCGGTCAGCTTGCGCTGCTCCTCCTCGGCCTTGCGCTTGGCCTTGAAGCGGTTTTCGAACAGGCCGAACAGATCCTCCGTCTGGGGCCCTTCGGGCGGGGCGCGCTTGGCACCGCGCTGGGCGGCGCGCGGGTTCTTGGCATTGGTGCCAAGGGTCCAGGTCGGCCTGTGCCCGATCGAGGCATCCTTCTGGTAGGCCGCGACAGCATCGTCGCTCATGCCGTTGAAATAGTTGTAGGTGGCGTTGTAGGCCTTCACATGTTCAAGGCAGAAGAAGAAGAACTGGCCCTCGAAGTTGCGCCCTTTCGGTGCGCGGAATTCGCCCTTGGCCCGGCAACCCGGATGATCGCAGGCGCGCTCCTGCGGGCTTGCCTCCGGCTCCGGCTCGCGTTTGACGCGGATGCTGTCAAAGAGGGGCGAATTCAGGTTCATGGCCATTTCAATAGGTCTGGAAACGCCGGTGGGCAAGCGCACAAGGTGTTTTGCTGACCGCGACACAATGGGGTAAGGCTCTGGCATGACAGTCAAGGACCGGATCACGACAGCGCTCACGCAAGGTTTGCAGCCGAGCTTTCTGGCCGTGCACGACGACAGCGAGCAGCATCGCGGCCATGGTGGCTGGCGCGAGGGCGGGGAGACGCATTTCCGCGTCGAGATCGAGGCCGATGCCTTTGCGGGCAAGAGCCGCCTCGAACGTCACCGCATGGTCAACGCGCTGCTGGCTGCGGAACTGGCCGGGCGGGTTCACGCCCTCGCCATCCAGGCGCTTGCGCCGGGAGAGGCCCGGGCGGCGCGCCCGTCCCGATGAGCGGGCCCGTGAGCCAGCATCCGGCAAAGCCAGCGATGGCACCGCCCGTCTCGCTGATGCGCATGTCGGCAGGCTTGCGGATGGTGCTGGTCGGCATCCTTGTCGGCCTGATCTGGCTCGCCGTCGCCTGGGCCATTGCCGCGCCATGACCGCATCGTTGCCCAGGCCTGCCGTCGGTCGCACCGTGGCCGATGTTCCTGCCATCCGGCTGGAAGACCTGACGCTCGGCTATGACCGGCATCCGGCTGTCCATCACCTCAGCGGCCAGATCGCGCCGGGCAGCCTGCTCGCCATCGTCGGGCCGAACGGGGCGGGGAAATCAACCCTGCTGCGCGGGCTGATCGGCGAACTGAAACCGCTCGGCGGCCGCATCATCGGCAATCTGGATGCACGGGGCCGCGTTGCCTATGTGCCGCAGAAGGATGGCATCGATGTCAGCTATCCTGTCTCGGTGTTCGATCTGGTGGCCATGGGCTTGTGGGAACGGCGCGGGCTGTTCCAGGCCTTCGTGCGCCGTGACACGGATGCGATCAGCAAGGCGCTGGCGCTGGTCGGCCTGTCCGGCTTCGAGCGGCGGCCCGTCGGCACCCTGTCCGGCGGGCAGTTGCAGCGGGCGCTGTTTGCGCGCGTCAGCTTGCAGGACGCGCCGGTGATCCTGCTGGACGAGCCGTTTTCCGCCATCGACAATGCCACGGTCGACGACCTGATGGGGCTCGTCCGCGGCTGGAGCAGCGAAGGCCGGACAGTGGTGGCCGTGCTGCATGATCTGGCCGTGGTGCGCACGCATTTTCCCGAGACACTGCTGCTGGCGCGTCAGGCCATCGCCTGGGGTCCGACAGCCGAGGCGCTGACGGTCGCCAACATGGCGAGGGCGCGTGGCATGACCGAAGCCTTCGATGACAGCGCACCATTCTGCGAGGTCGACCATGTCGGTGCAGGTGGCGGGCATGGTCATGCGCACCATGGTCATGATCATGGCCAGGGCCACTCCCATGATCATTCCCATGCCCACTCTCATGCCCATGATCACGCGCCGTCCGCGCCGCCATCCCGGGGTTCGCAAGGCTGATGGACTGGCTGCTGGCGCCTTTCGCGGAGTTCGCCTTCATGCGCCGGGCGTTGGCCGGCATCTTTGCGCTGTCGCTGGCGGCCGGCCCGCTGGGCGTCTTGCTGATGCTGCGCCGCATGTCGCTGACAGGGGACGGCATGAGCCATGCCATCCTGCCCGGCACGGCCATCGCCTACGCGCTGTTCGGTCTGTCGCTTTGGCCGATGACGATCGGCGGGCTGCTGGCCGGGCTGCTGATCGCGCTCCTGGCCGGAACGCTGGCCCGGTTCACTGCGCTTCGCGAGGATGCGACGCTGGCGTCGTTCTACCTGATCTCGCTGGCGCTTGGCGTCATGATCGTGTCGCTCGGCAACTCGAACGTCGATCTGATGCACTTTCTGTTCGGGTCGGTGCTGGCGCTGGATGATGCCACGCTGATCCTGGTCGCCTCGATCTCGTCGGTGACGCTGGCGGCGCTGGCGCTGCTCTGGCGCCCGATGGTGCTCGATGGGCTCGATCCCGGCTTCCTGCGCACGGTGAGTTCGTCCGGCGCGGCGTCGTATTTCGTATTCATGATCCTTCTGGTGCTCAATCTGGTGGCGGGCTTTCATGCGCTGGGCACACTTCTGGCCGTGGGCTTTCTGGTTCTGCCGGCGGTGACGGCCCGTTTCTGGGCGCGCGACCTGAACTGGATGGTGCTGATTGCCGGGGTGGTTGCCATGGTCGGCGGCGTGGCGGGGCTGGTGCTGTCCTATCATGCCAGTTTGCCGACCGGACCCGCGATGATCCTGACCATGGGAGCGATCTTCCTTGTTTCCGTAATCGCCGGCCCTGCCGGCGGCCTCGTCTCGCTGGTCCGCGCGGGGCCTCACCGGACCGGCTGACCGCGCCATCCGGATTTCGACCCACTTGCCAATGAGCCGGCGCAGTGGCACCGTTTGTGCGCTGCAATATGCGATGGTTTCATCGGAAACGGTCGACATATCAACAGATTGCGCGAACCTGGCCGGAATGGGAGCCCCTCGGGATGATGAGACCGATCCGCAAGCTGCTGGTCGCCAACCGGTCCGAAATCGCGATCCGCGTGTTCCGGGCGGCGACCGAACTGGGCATTCGCACCGTCGCGATCTATGCCGAGGAAGACAAGCTCTCGCTGCACCGGTTCAAGGCCGATGAGGCCTATCTGATCGGCGAAACTGCGGATGGCGGCAAGCTCGGACCCCTCGCCTCGTATCTGTCAATCGAGGCCGTGATCGGGGCAGCGCGCGAGGCGGGAGCCGATGCGATCCATCCTGGCTACGGCTTTCTGTCGGAAAGTCCCGAGTTTGCCGATGCCTGCGCGGCGGCCGGCATCTGCTTCATCGGGCCTTCGCCCGACACCATGCGCCAGCTCGGCAACAAGGTTTCGGCCCGCAACCTCGCCGAGAAGGCGGGCGTTCCGGTGATGCCGGCCACGCCGCCCCTGCCCGAGGACGCCGCTGCGACGCTGGCCATGGCGCGCAAGGTCGGCTTTCCGGTGATGCTGAAGGCAAGCTGGGGCGGCGGCGGGCGCGGCATGCGCGTGGTGGAAACCGAGGCGGATCTGATCGAGAAGGTGCAGGCTGCCCGGCGCGAGAGCCTTTCGGCGTTCGGCAAGGACGAGGTCTATCTCGAAAAGCTGGTGAGGCGGGCGCGGCATGTCGAGGTGCAGTTGCTCGGCGACCGCCACGGCACGCTCGTGCATCTGTTCGAGCGCGACTGCTCGATCCAGCGCCGCAACCAGAAGGTCGTGGAGCGCGCGCCCGCGCCTTATCTCGATGCCGCGCAGCGCGCAGCGCTGTGCGAGGCTGCGCTGCGTATCGGCAGGGCCGCAGGCTACCATAATGCAGGGACCGTCGAATTCCTGATGGATGCCGAGACCGGCGCGTTCTATTTCATCGAGGTCAACCCGCGCATCCAGGTCGAACACACGGTGACCGAGGTCGTCACCGATCTCGACATCGTCAAGGCACAGATCCTGATCGCCGAGGGGCGGCGGATCGGCGTGACCGGCGCCGACGGCTATCTCGAAACCGGGATACCGGCGCAAGACGATATCGCCCTTCGCGGGCATGCCCTGCAATGCCGGATCACGACCGAGAACCCGGAGGAGAACTTCGTTCCGGATTACGGGCGGATCACAGCCTATCGTGGCGCCATGGGATTTGGCATCCGGGTGGATGGCGGCACGGCCTATTCGGGCGCGGTGATCACGCGGGCCTATGACCCGTTGCTGGAGAAGGTCACAGCCTGGGCGGGCACGCCGATCGAGGCGATCCGGCGCATGGATCGGGCCTTGCGCGAATACCGGATCAGGGGGGTTGCGACCAATCTGGCCTTTCTTGAAAATCTTGTCGGGCATCCGAAGTTTGCCGCCAACGACTACACCACGCGCTTCATCGACGAAACGCCGGAACTGTTCCAGTTCTCGCGCAAGCGCGACCGGGCGACCAAGCTGCTGACCTACATCGCCGATGTCACGATCAATGGCCACCCGGAGGCGCGGGGGCGGCCCCGGCCGCCTGCCGATGCGCGCAAGCCGGTCGCGCCGCAGTTCGGCACTGCGCCCCCCGAGGGCAGCCGTCAGCGCCTCGACCGGCTGGGACCAGCCGGCTTCGCCGCGTGGATGAAGGCTGAAAAGCGTATCCTGATCACCGACACCACCATGCGCGACGGGCACCAGTCCTTGCTGGCCACACGCATGCGCACCGCCGACCTTGCCGCGGTGGCCGGTTCCTATGCCAGCGGCCTGCCGGGTCTGCTGGCGCTCGAATGCTGGGGTGGGGCAACCTTCGATGTGGCCATGCGCTTCCTGTCGGAGGACCCGTGGGAGCGGCTGGCGCTGATCCGCGAGCGGGCACCGAACCTGTTGACCCAGATGCTGGTGCGCGGTGCCAACGGTGTTGGCTACACCAATTATCCCGACAATGTGGTGCAGCACTTCATCCGTCAGGCCGCCCGCGCCGGCATGGACCTGTTCCGCATCTTCGACTGCCTGAACTGGGTCGAGAACATGCGTGTTGCCATCGATGCGGTGGCAAGCGAGGGCAAGTTGGCGGAAGGGGCGGTCTGTTACACCGGTGACATGCTCGACCCGGCACGGTCGAAATATGACCTCAGATACTATGTCGGGCTGGCGCGCGAACTCGAGCGGGCCGGCTGCCATATCCTGGCGATCAAGGACATGGCCGGCCTGCTCAAGCCTGAGGCCGCGCGCGTGCTGATTGGCGCGCTGAAGCAGGAGATCGGCCTGCCCATTCACCTGCACACGCATGACACATCGGGCATTGCCGCGGCGACGCTGCTGGCGGCTGTCGATGCCGGTGTCGACGCCATCGATGCTGCCACCGACGCGCTGTCCGGGCTGACATCACAGCCGTGCCTCGGCTCGCTGGTGATGGCGCTCAGGGGCTCGGAGCGAGACAGTGGGCTCGATCCCGAGGCGGTGCGCCGGATCAGTTTCTACTGGGAGGCGGCGCGGCAGCAATATGCCGCCTTCGAGAGCGACCTGCGCGCGGGGGCATCCGAGGTCTATCTCCACGAGATGCCCGGCGGGCAATTCACCAACCTCAAGGAGCAGGCCCGTTCGCTGGGGCTCGAAAGCCGCTGGCATGAGGTGGCGAAAGCCTATGCCGATGCCAACATGCTGCTGGGCGACATCGTCAAGGTCACGCCATCGTCGAAGGTGGTGGGAGACTTGGCGCTGGTCATGGTGGCGCAGGGGCTGACGCCGGCCGATGTGCTCGATCCTCAGCGCGATGTGGCCTTCCCGGCCTCGGTCGTCGAGATGCTGCGCGGCGATCTTGGCCAGCCTCCGGGCGGCTGGCCTGTTGCGTTGCAAGCCAAGGCGCTGAAGGGCGAGACACCCATCACCGTGCGGCCCGGCTCCCTGCTGCCCTCGGTCGACATGCAGGAGGCGCGAGCCGATGCCGAACGCAAGATCGGCCGGCACCTCAGCGAGGCTGAACTGTCATCTTGGCTGATGTATCCCAAGGTGTTTGGCGATTTTGCCGCGATGCTGCGCAAATACGGGCCGCTGTCGGTGCTGCCGACATCGGTGTTCTTCTATGGCATGGCGCCGGGCGACGAGATCACCGTCGAGATCGAGAAGGGCAAGGCGCTGGTGGTGCGCCTGCAGGCCATCGGCGAGACCGACGACGAGGGCTTTGCCCGGGTCTTCTTCGAACTCAATGGCCAGCCGCGCACGATCAAGGCTCCCAACCGGGCGGTGACGTCCAAGGTCGTGGCCCGCGCCAAGGCCGATCCTGCCAATCCGCTGCATCTGGCCGCACCCATGCCGGGCCTTGTCGCCAGCATCGCTGTGCAGAAAGGTCAGAAGGTGACCGCCGGCGATGTGGTCCTGACCATCGAGGCGATGAAGATGGAGACGGTGCTGCACGCCGAGCGCGACGGAGAGGTGGCCGATATCCTCGTCAGGCCGGGGGGGCAGATCGACGCCAAGGACCTGCTGGTGGTGTTCGCCTGACAGGAATCGGGCCGGACATGCGCCTCAGGGCGTGTGACCGGTCTCCCGCGCGGACGCATGCCCATGGGCCTTGCCACTGCAGGCTGCACAATGGCCATGCAATTCGACCGTGGCTTTCGTGACATGGAAGCCGGAGCGGGCGGCAACATGCCCAAGCCGCGCCTCGACATCGGTGTCGCGCACCTCGGCCACCGTGCCGCAATGATCGCAGATCGCGAAGGCGGCGAGGTCGTGGTGGTGTGGCATGTTGCAGGCGATGAAAGCGTTGAGAGACTCGATGCGGTGAGCCAGCCCCTCGCGCATCAGCCGTTCGAGTGCGCGATAGACGGTCGGCGGCGCGTTGACGCCTTCGCTGCGCAGCTTGCCAAGCAGATCATAAGCCGAGAGTGGGCGCTGGGCCTGACTGAGCAGGTCAAGAATGCGGACCTGCGTGGCGGAGAGCGGGCGTGCCGGGGCAGCAAGGGCTGGCAGCGGAGGTCGGGGTTGCGGCATCAGGTGGCGGTGTCCTGCAATTGACATGCGAGAAGCATGATAACATATAACATCCGATATCACCATTGACCCTTCTGGCCACTGGCGAGAAGGGGTCTTCAGGGTTCAGCGTTAGCGACTGGTGATGGCCGAGACAAGCCGGCGTTGCCGGATCGCACCCAACAGCAAGGAAGAAGGCTCATGCCAACAAGGACCATGCCTGACCGGAGGTCGATCATCTCGGGTCTCGCTCTTCTGGCCGGAACCGCCTTTGCTGGCGCTGCGGCCGCTCCCGGCAGTGCTCTCGCCCAGGCGGGCAATGCGGCACCAGCCGTGGCCGCCGCGCCGCTGCCCGTCGTGGCCACCTTCTCGATCCTGGGCGACTTCATTGCCCAGGTCGGTGGGGACCGTCTGGCGCTGACCTCGCTGGTGCAGGCCGGGGCCGATGCGCATGTCTATTCGCCGACACCGGCCGACGCCCGGGCGCTGGTGGCTTCACGGCTGATCTTCATCAACGGGCTCGGCTTCGAGGGCTGGGTCAATCGCCTGATCAGGTCATCCGCGACAAAGGCGACAGTCGTGACAGCAACGCGCTCGATCGTGCCCTTGAAGGCGGAGAAGAAAGGTGGCGGGCATTCGCATGCCGGCCACGATCACGGCGAGAATGATCCCCATGCCTGGCAGTCGGTCGCCAATGCGAAGCTCTATGTTGCCAACATCGAAGCGGCTTTGGTGACCGCCGACCCCGCCAATGCCGAGACCTACCGGACCAATGCCAAAGCCTATACGGCGAAGCTGGATGCGCTCGACGCCGAGTTGCGTGCCGGCATTGCCCGCATTCCTGCCGACCGGCGCAAGATCATCACCTCGCATGATGCGTTCCAGTATTTCGAGAAAGCATACGGCGTCACCTTCATCTCGCCGCGCGGGGTCTCGACCAGTGCCGAGCCTTCGCCGCAGGCGGTCGGCCGCATCATCCGGCAGATCAGGGATGAGAAGATTCCTGCCGTGTTTCTGGAGAACATCTCGGACCAGCGCCTGATCCAGCGCATTGCGCAGGAAACCGGCGCGCGTGTCGGCGGAACGCTCTATTCCGATTCGCTGACCGCGGCAGGCGGGCCCGCGCCCGACTACATCGCGATGATGCGGCACAACCTCAGCCAGATCGTGGGTGCCTTGGCCGGGGCCTGACGGCAGGGCTGACACGCGAACTGCCGTAAGCCAGTGCCGTCAGGCAGGTGCTCCCGACGGCCGCGCCGGCGCGCGGGCGTAAACCAGGACGCTGGCCAGGAGCAGGCCTGCGAACAGCCAGTGCAGGTTGGCGAAGGTTGTGGTGGCGGCCAGCCCCTGCGCCCGCTCTGCCGCGATGAACCATCCTGAGCCGATCTGCACGGCGGATGCGCCGGCAATGAACAGGAAGTTCATCGTGGTCATGCCCCTGCCAATCAGATGGGGAGGGAAGAACAGGCGGGCATGGGCCATCAGGATGGCATAGTTGAAGCCAGCCACGCCAATGGCCGAGAACAGGATGATCGCCCAGATCCCGCCAAGATGTCCGCTGATGGCGAGGCCGACGAACAGGGCCGCAGTCAGCGCCGTGCTCCAGAGCACGGTCGGTTTTGGCCCGCCCAGGTGTTTCTCGACCCAGCCAAACACGAAGGCGCCGGCGGTCATGGCCAATGCCATGGCGAAGGCCCCGTTGCCCTGCATGGCCCTGTCGAGGCCGTTGACCTCGTCGAGAAACGGCGCAACCCACAGCCCGCGGGTCGTGACCAGAATGGCATAGCCGGCAAAGGTGATCGGTGCGAGCAGCCACAGTGCCCGGATCGAGACAATGGCGCGCAGGCCGGCGATGACGCCCGGGTCGTTGCCATCATCGGCGTTCTGAACCGGCGGGGGATCGCGCAGCAGGCTGGCAGCCAGCAACAGCGCCAGACAGAACAGGATGGCGACGCCAGCCATGGTCGGGCGCCAGCCAAAGGCATCGGCGGCGCGGGCCAGTGGTGCGGCGCCAAGCAGGTTGCCCAGCGAGCCCAGCCCGATGAAGAGCGAGGCCAGACCGGCAAAGCCGGCGGACGGCCCTGATCGTGCGAACAGGTAAAGCGCGGCCATGAACACCGGCGAGAACCCGATGCCGAGCAAGGCCATCGCCGCTGTCGCCACCGCCGCCGTGGGCGCTGCGGCAAACAGGACGGCACCCACCGCGCCGACGCTCATGCAGGCCGATACGGTCAGGCGCGGGCCAATCCTGTCCAGAGCCCAGCCGACCGGGAACTGCATCACCGCAAAGGTGATGAACCAGGCCGAGCTCATGGCCCCCAGTTCTGCCGGGCCGATGGCGAGATCAGCCATCAGCGGTGTCGCGATCACGCTCAGGAACGAGCGATAAAAGATCGACAGCACATAGGCGAGGATGAGAGCGAGGAAGATGCGCAAGAGCTTGCTTCAGACCAAGAGCAAAGGCTGTTGCAGCGCCCGCCGGCACTGGCGCGCGGTGCATGCCGGGCGTGTTGCCATGGGAAGCATTGGCGTCACCGCACCCGCTCCAGCACGCTGACATAGTTGGCCACGGCTGCGCCGCCCATGTTGAAGATGCCGCCGAGCTTGGCGCCGGCGATCTGCATGTCGCCTGCCTCGCCCATCAACTGCATGGCGCTGAGCGCGTGCATCGACACGCCGGTGGCCCCGATCGGGTGGCCCTTGGACTTGAGGCCGCCTGACGGATTGATCGGCAGTTTGCCATCCTTGGCCGTCCAGCCCTCGCGGATGGCACGGGCACCATCGCCCTCGCCCGTCAGCCCCATGGCCTCGTATTCGATCAGTTCTGCGATGGTGAAGCAGTCATGGGTTTCGGCGAAGGACAGATCGGACAAGCCGATGCCGGCCTGATCCAGCGCCTTGCGCCAGGCCAGAGCGCAACCCTCGAACCTCAGGATGTCGCGCTTCGACATCGGCAGGAAATCCTGGACATGGGCCATGCCCTTGAAGGCGACGGCGCGCGACATGGTCATGGCGGTGTCGGGATCGGCGATGACGAGTGCTGCGGCGCCATCGGAGACCAGCGAGCAATCGGTGCGCTTCAGGGGGCCGGCCACGAACGGGTTCTTGTCGCTCTCGGCACGGCAGAAGGCGAAGCCGAGATCCTTGCGCATCTGGGCATAGGGGTTGGAGACACCGTTGTGATGGTTCTTGGCTGCAATGGCCGCCAGTGCGTCGGACTGGTCGCCATGGCGCTGGAAATAGCATGCCGCGATCTGGCCGAAAACGCCGGCAAAGCCTGCCGGCGTGTCGCCATCTTCCGGCAGGTAGGAGGCGCGCAACAGGTTCTGGCCGATCTGCGGGCCCGGCGTGGTCGTCATCTGTTCGACGCCGACCACGAGCACGGTGCGGGCCGCGCCTGCCCTGATCGCACGGACGGCCTGATGCACGGCAGCCGAGCCGGTGGCGCAGGCGTTCTCGACACGGGTGGCCGGCTTGAAGCGCAGCTTCGGATCGGCCTGAAGCACGAGGCTGGCGGTGAAGTCCTGTGCCGAGAACCCGGCGTTGAAATGCCCAAGCACGATCTCGTCGACATCAGCCGCATCGAGGCCGGCATGGGCCAGCGCCTCATTGGCGGCACGGACGATCAGGCTTTCCACCGTCTCGGCGTCGTGCTTGCCAAAGGGCGTGTGCGCCCATCCGACGATGGCAGCGGTCATTGCGGCGGTCATGGCAGCGATCTCCCTCGCATCAGGCCTGAACCTTCATTCTGCATCACATGCCTGCAAGCGGCACAATCGGCAAGCAGCGGCTGCGCACGTCCGGCTTGCAGGATTGGGTGGTGGAGTGACGCTCTCAGATCGCCAGCAGGAGAATGCCGGCGACGCCAAGCGCGATGAGTGCCATGCCGGCGATCTCGCGCGGGCTGGTCATCTCGGCAAAGAGCTTGCGGGACATGATCTGGGCGAGGAACACTTCCACCAGTGCCAGCGTCCGGACATTGGCGACGGCGGTGAGCGAGAATCCGATGAACCAGAACTGTGAGGCGAGCGCGCCGAGAAACCCGGCAAACAGCGATGGACGCCAGACGCGGAAGCTGCCGGTCAGCGCTGGCCGGTCACGCAGGCCCAGATAGACAATCAGCATGAGCGATTGGAGGCCAAGCCCCCAGACCAGGATGGTCGAGGCACGCAGGAAGAACACGCCGTGATCGAGCGCCAGGATGGCACCGCGAAAACACACGGCGGCCATGGCGAAGAAGGCACCGGAGAGCATGCCGAAGACCAGCGGCTGAAGCCCTGCCCCGAGAACCGGCTCGCCACGCCGGAACGAGATCATCAGCACGCCGAGCGTGGCCAACGCGATGGCCGCGAACTTCGGCAAGGACAGTGGGTCACCCAGCACGAGCGCGGCGAAGACGGCGGCCTGCACCGGTTCCGTCTTGGTGTAGGCGGTGGTGACCGCAAAGGAGCGCTGCTTCATGGTCGTCAGCATCAGCGCCGTTGCCATGATCTGGGTGGCCGCGCCGCCGAGGCACCACAGGAAGGCTGTGCCGTCGAGAGCCGGGGGAAGCGCACCGGCAAGAAGGCTGGCCAGTCCGAGGAACAGGGCCGCGAAGGGCAGGCCGAACACGAAACGCACCTGTGTTGCACCAACCACGCCGATGGCGTCGGTCAGGCTGCGCTGCGTCGCGTTGCGCGCGGTCTGGGCCGTTGCGGCGACCAGCGTCGCGGGAATCCAGAGCAGGGACATCAGGAAAGGGGACAGCACGGGAGGCCTTGCGGGTTGCAGCGCCGGGCAGCGACCACTCGGCGCATCACACAAGACCATCGCCGGGTGCTAGGCAAATCGCTGGCCGGGGGGTAGGTATGCGTGGTGCGCGGTGCTTTGCACGATGGATCGGCCCGCTCCCTGCGGCGTGCGTCATCCGGTTGTGCGGGTTGGCGCATGCCGTGTTCGCTCGATTGCTTGTTGCCTGCCATCCGTTGCATACCGGTTTGCCGTTCGCCATCACCTGTTCACGCTCACCTGTCCGAAGCTCCGCATCCCGTCCATGATGTCAGCCAGAACCCTGTTTCTCATGATGGCGCTTGTGCCGGCGATGCTGGGCACCGGCGCGGGCAGCGCCCTTGCGCAGAGCAATGGACCTTCGCTGGTGATCGACGCCGCGTCCGGTGCGGTGCTGCATGAAGAAGGGGCCTCGCAGGCCTGGCATCCGGCCTCCACCACCAAGATCATGACGGCCTATGTGGCGCTTCGGGCCGTCCGCGCCGGCAGGATCGGCCTTCAGACCGCGATCCCGGCCTCGGCCCTGGCGGCCAAACAGCCAAGGGTGAAGGTCTATATCAAGGCGGGGCAGGAGATCACGCTCGACAACGCCCTCAAGATCATGATGGTCAAGTCAGCCAACGACATTTCCTATGTGATTGCCGAAGGCGTCGGCGGAACCGTTCCGGCCTTCGTCGACATGATGAACGCCGAAGCGCGTCGGCTCGGCCTGCGCGACACGGCCTTCCGCAATCCCAATGGCTGGCACGATCCCGAGCAGCAGACCAGCGCCCGCGATCTGGCGGTGCTGACCATGACGATGATGCGCGAGTTCCCCGAATATGCCGATTATTGGGGCATCGGCGCGGTGCAGCTTGGCCGCGTGACGCTGAACAACACCAATGGCCTGATCGGCCGCTATGCCGGTGCCAACGGCTTCAAGACTGGCTTTGTCTGTGCGTCGGGTTTCAATGTCGTCGCCACGGCAACGCGGGGCGGCCGCACCCTGATCGCGGTCGTGCTCGGGGCCTATTCCGGTGCGGAACGGACCGTCAAGGCGGCGCAGATCCTGGATGCGGCTTTCAGCTCATGGGGCGGCACGGGGCGCAGCGTCGCCTCGATCGGGGCGAGCGGAACGCGGGCGCGCAACATCTGCGCCGATGTGCGGGCCTTCGGGCGCGGCGCGCCGCTGGCCGATGATGTCGAGACCAGCGGAGCCATCTCGTTCGCGCCGTCGGGCGGCGAATCATCCAACGTCTATGCCCTGTTCGCCGGCCCGCAGGCGTCGACCACACGCAGCACGGGCGGGCGCATCACGCTGGGGCCGCGCGCGCAGTTCACGCCCATCCCTGTTGCCTACGGGCGCAGCGCCGGCTCAGCCTCCGCGCCGCTGGCGGCCAACGT
>JALORF010000068.1 GCA_025459195.1 Beijerinckiaceae bacterium | reverse complement strand
CGGATACCGACGGTTGCCTCGCCGATCGTGATGGACGGCGTGCGACAGGTTTCGGAGCGGCCCAGCCCGCGCCTGGGCGAACACAATCTCGATGTCCTGCAAGACCCAGCCTGGGGAGGCCAGCCATGAACACAGCCGCAATGACCGGTGCCACAGCGCGCACGGGCGGCCAGATCCTGGTCGACCAGCTCTTGCTGCAAGGGGTGCGGGATGTGTTCTGCGTGCCTGGCGAGAGCTATCTGGCCGTGCTCGATGCACTGCACGATGCCGCCATCCGCATCACGGTGTGCCGGCAGGAAGGCGGGGCTGCGATGATGGCCGAGGCCTCCGGCAAGCTGACTGGCCGTCCCGGCATCTGCATGGTGACACGCGGGCCCGGCGCGACAAACGCCTCGCCCGGCCTTCACATCGCAAAGCAGGATTCCACGCCGATGATCCTGTTCGTCGGCCAGATCGAGCGCGGCATGCGCGAACGGGAGGCGTTCCAGGAACTGGACTATCGGGCCGTGTTCGGCAGCATGGTCAAATGGGCGACCGAGATCGATGATGCTGCCCGCATCCCCGAGATCATCAGCCGGGCCTTCCATGTCGCCACCTCCGGCCGGCCCGGCCCGGTCGTGATCGCGTTGCCCGAGGACGTGCTGACCGAGCTGGCCACGGTCATGGATGCCACCGCATGTGTGCCGGTCGAGACCCACCCTTCGCTGACGCAGATGATCGCGTTGCAGAAGATGCTGTGGGCTGCCAAGGCTCCTGTGGCGCTGCTCGGCGGCTCGCGCTGGGATCAACAGGCCGTGGACCGGTTCCAGGACTTTGCCGAGCGCTTTGATCTGCCGGTGGCGGTGACATTTCGGCGGCAGATGCTGTTTTCCGCCGATCATCCCTGTTTTGCCGGCGATCTGGGGATTGCGCCCAATCCAAAGCTGCTCGCGCGCATCAGACAGGCCGATCTGGTGCTGCTGGTTGGGGGGCGGCTTTCGGAAATGCCGAGCCAGAGCTATGCGCTGTTTGGCATTCCCGAGCCGGGCCGCACGCTGGTCCATGTCCATCCCGATGCCGGCGAACTGGGGCGCGTCTATCATCCCGCGCTTGCGATCAACGCTTCGCCAACGGCGTTTTCGGCTGCGCTCCAGACAGTTCATCCCCCGCAGACGGTGCCATGGGCAGGGGCGGGCCTTGCGGCTCACGCGGAGTTTCACGGCTGGACGGAGCAACCGGCGCCGATTCCGGGCTCTTTTCATCCCGGCGAGGCGGTGGTCTGGCTACGCGACAAGCTGCCGCCCGATGCGATCATCTGCAATGGTGCGGGCAACTACGCCACCTGGGTGCATCGCTACCATCGTTTCCGCCAGTTCGGGACGCAGGCAGCGCCAACATCCGGCTCCATGGGCTATGGCGTGCCGGCGGCGGTGGGCCTCAAGCGCATCATGCCGGAGCGGACGGTCGTGGCCTTTGCGGGCGATGGCTGCTTTCTGATGAACGGCCAGGAATTCGCGACCGCCGTGCAATATGATCTGCCGATCATTGTGGTGGTGATCGACAACCGCATGTATGGCACCATCCGCATGCACCAGGAACTGCACTATCCGGGGCGGATTTCGGCAACAGAACTGACGAACCCCGACTTCGCCGCCTATGCCCGCGCCTTTGGCGGCCATGGCGAGCGCATCGAGACAACGGCGGAATTCGCACCAGCCTTCGAGCGGGCGCTGGCCTCGGGCAAGCCATCGATCCTGCATTGCCTGATCGATCCGGAGGCGATCACGCCATCCAGGACCTTGTCGGCCATTCGCGCCGAGGCGCTGGCGAAGCGCTGAGAGCTCGCTTCGGTCTGCTCAGAGACGCCCTTGCAGCAGCGTGTAGAGCGCCATTGCGCCGATCACGCCAACGGCGCGGATCGGCATGGCCAGGGGTGGCATGCCACCGCGCCGGACCGCGACGCTGGCCAGATCGAAGGCAAAGGCCACGCCGATGGGCCAGACGATGGGCGGGATGCCGGCATCGGCCCAGGACGGATTGCGCGTGACGAACAGCGCCGTGCCGACGCCCGCCGCCAGCATCAGCGCGAAGAAGGCATAGTCCAGCAGGCCAAGACGCGTGGGCATCAGCCTTCCTTCGCCGTGACCTTGCCGAGTGCGGCCTGGGCTGCGGCCAGGCGGGCAATGGGCACGCGGTAAGGCGAGCAGGAGACATAATCGAGACCGGTCTCCTCACAGAACTGGATCGAGGCCGGGTCGCCGCCATGCTCACCGCAGATTCCGAGCTTGATGTCAGGCCGGGTCTGACGCCCGCGCTCGACCGCGATCCTGACCAGTTCACCCACGCCATCCCGGTCGATGGTCACGAACGGGTCTGCCGGCAGGATGCCCTTGGTGGTGTAGGGGCCGAGGAACGAGGCGGCATCATCGCGGCTGATGCCAAGCGTGGTCTGGGTCAGATCGTTGGTGCCGAACGAGAAGAACTCCGCCGCTCCGGCGATTTCGCGGGCGCGCAGGGCGGCACGCGGCAACTCGATCATGGTGCCGACCTGATAGGTGAGCTTGGCACCGGTTTCGGCCTCGACGGCCTTTTCCATGGCGTCGATGCGGCCACGCACCAGGTCAAGCTCGGGCAAGGTCATCACCAGCGGCACCATCACCTCCGGCACGACCGGCTGGCCGGTTTCCCGCGCCGCAATCACGGCGGCTTCGAAGATGGCGCGGGCCTGCATCTCGGCGATTTCCGGATAGGCGATGGCCAGGCGCACGCCACGGAAGCCCAGCATCGGGTTGAACTCGTGCAGGTCGGCGGCGCGGCGCTTGAGCTTCTCGACCGAGACCCCCATCGAGGTGGCCACTTCGGTCATCTCGGCTTCGGTGTGCGGCAGGAACTCGTGCAATGGCGGGTCGAGCAGGCGGATCGTCACCGGCAGGCCCTGCATGATCTTGAACAGCTCGACGAAGTCGGCCCGCTGCATCGGCAGCAGCTTGGCGAGCGCGCGCCGGCGGCCAGCCTCGTCATCGGCGAGGATCATCTCGCGCACGGCGACAATGCGGTCGCCTTCGAAGAACATGTGTTCGGTGCGGCAAAGGCCGATGCCTTCGGCACCGAACTCGCGGGCGGTGCGGGCGTCATGCGGCGTCTCCGCATTGGCGCGCACCTTGAGGCGGCGCACCTTGTCGGCCCAGACCATCAATGTGGCGAACTCGCCGGCCAGTTCGGGCTGCTGCATGCGGATTTCGCCGAGCATGACCTGGCCGGTGCCGCCATCGATGGTGATGAAATCACCGGCCTTGAGGGTGTGTGCGCCGACGGTAAAGGTCTTTTTCGCATAATCGACACGGATCTGACCCGCGCCGGAAACGCAAGGCTTGCCCATGCCGCGCGCCACCACGGCGGCGTGGCTGGTCATGCCGCCGCGCGTGGTCAGGATGCCTTCGGCAGCGTGCATGCCATGGATGTCCTCGGGCGAAGTCTCGACGCGGACAAGGATGACCTTCTTGCCGGCCTTCTTCAGCACCTCGGCCTCGTTCGAGGTGAACACGACCTCGCCGGTTGCCGCGCCCGGAGAGGCGGGCAGGCCGGTGGCGATGATGCGGCGCTCGGCCTTGGGGTCGATGGTCGGATGGAGCAACTGATCAAGAGAGCCCGGCTCGACGCGCAGGATGGCCTCATGCTCAGTGATCAGGCCCTCATTGGCCAGTTCGACGGCGATGCGCAGCGCCGCTTTGGCCGTGCGCTTGCCACCGCGGGTCTGGAGCATCCAGAGCTTGCCGCTCTCGACGGTGAACTCCATGTCCTGCATGTCGCGATAGTGCTTTTCGAGGATGCCATAGATGCGGACCAGTTCGGCATAGGCCTCGGGCATGGCCATTTCCATGGATGGGCGGTCCGAGCCGGCAGCCTTGCGGGCCAGTTCGGTGATGTCCTGCGGCGTGCGGATGCCGGCCACGACGTCCTCGCCCTGCGCATTGATCAGGAACTCACCATAAAGTTCCTTGGCACCGGTCGAGGGATTGCGGGTGAAGGCAACGCCGGTGGCGGACGTGTCGCCGCGGTTGCCGAACACCATGGACTGGACGTTGACAGCCGTGCCCCAGGCCGCCGGGATGTTGTTGAGCTCGCGATACTTGATGGCCCGGGCATTCATCCACGACCCGAACACTGCGCCGATGGCACCCCAGAGCTGTTCATGCGGGTCTTGCGGGAAATCGCGGCCCAGTTCCTTGCGGACGATCTGCTTGTATTGGCCGACAAGCACCTTCCAGTCCTCGGCCGCGAGGTCGGTGTCGAGTTGAGCGCCCTTGCGATCCTTGTATTCCTCCAGCGCTTCCTCGAAGTGGTGATGGTCGCAACCCAGAACCACATCCGAATACATGGTGATGAAGCGGCGGTAGCTGTCATAGGCGAAGCGTTCGTCACCGGCTGCACGGGCCACCGCTTCAACGGTCTGGTCATTCAGGCCGAGGTTGAGAACGGTGTCCATCATGCCGGGCATCGAGGCGCGGGCCCCTGACCGCACGGACACCAGCAACGGATTGGCTGGATCGCCAAAGGTCTTGCCGGCAATCCTGCCGGTTTCGGCAAGGGCGGCCTCGACCTGCGCCTTCAGTTCGGGCGGATAGCTCTGGCCATGGTCGTAATAATAGACGCAGACCTCGGTGGGCACGGTGAAGCCGGGCGGGACCGGCAGACCCAGGTTGCACATCTCGGCCAGGTTCGCACCCTTGCCGCCGAGCAGGTTGCGCATGCTGGACTGCCCCTCGGCCTTGCCATCGCCGAAGGTGTAGACCCACTTCTTGCCGCTCATGAAGAACCCTCACCTGATGGGACCGCGAGCGCGGCCCGGTCGCCCGTGACGCATCGGCTTTCGCAGATGCGAGACAACGCAGCCCTTCTGTCAAAAAGCGGGCCACATTTCAATCGACCCTTTGTCGGGTGCGCGGCTGAATGGGCGCTGAATACGGCTGGCAACAGGCGTCAGCATCGGGAATCGTTGCTTGCAGGGATGTCCGAAGGCCGGTCGCCGGCAAGGCAGCGACCGGCCAGCGCGTTCTCAAAGTCCGTCGAACAGGGCGCTCGAGATATAGCGTTCGGCAAAGGAGGGGATGATGATCACAATGGTCTTGCCCTCCATGCCGGGACGGCTGCCCAGTTCGAGCGCACCCGCAACGGCGGCACCTGAGGAGATGCCGCCCGGCACACCTTCGAGCCGGGCCAGCGCGCGGGCCGTGTCGAAAGCTGTCTGGTTGCCGACGGTGACGACGTCATCGATGATGCTGCGGTCAAGGACATTGGGCACGAAGCCTGCGCCGATACCCTGAATCTTGTGCGGGCCTGCCTGTCCGCCGGAGAGGACAGGAGAATCTTCGGGTTCGACAGCGACGATGCGGATGCCCGGCTTTTTTGCCTTCAGTACCTGCCCGACACCGGTGATGGTGCCGCCCGTGCCGACGCCCGAGACGAAGTAGTCGATGTCACCACGGGTGTCGTTCCAGATTTCTTCGGCGGTGGTGCGGCGGTGAATGTCGGGGTTGGCCGGGTTCTCGAACTGCTCGGCGATGATGGCGCCCGGGATCGTCGCCTGCAATTCGTTGGCCTTGGCCACCGCGCCGCGCATGCCCTGCGGGCCCGGCGTCAGCACCAGTTCCGCCCCGAGCAAGGCCAGCATCTTGCGGCGCTCCAGCGACATGGTTTCCGGCATGACGAGGATCATCCGGTAGCCGCGCGCGGCCGCAACGAAGGCCAGCGCAATGCCCGTATTGCCCGAGGTCGCCTCGATCAGCGTTCCGCCCTTCTTCAGGCGGCCCGATGCTTCGAGCGCATCGACCATGTTGACGCCGATCCGGTCCTTGACGCTTGCGATCGGGTTGAAGAACTCGAGCTTGGCAAGGAGGTTGGCCTTGACGCCGCGCTCAAGGCCGATGCGCTTCAGGCGCACGATGGGGGTGTCGCCGATCGTGTCGGTGATCGAATCGTAGATCAGCCCGCGCCCTGGAACGCGCTTCGGAGCTTCACTCGTCGGGTTGGTCTTGTGGGCTGCCTGAGCCATGTCCGCATCCTCTTTTTACACGGGATGCAGGCATTATGCATAATTCACATGTTAAGTCGATAATTATTTATATTTACATTTCATATCGTGAAATCATTGGCCGCCATATCCGCCCCGAACACGCTCTGCTGCTCGGCATTCTTGCACAGATCTTCGACCGTGATCCGGTCCAGCCGGGCGAGGAAGGCTTCGCCTGCTGCCTTGACCTCGGGCCCGACGATCTCGTCGACCAGCCGCGAATGGGGCAGCGGCGGCAGGTCGTCCTCGCCTGTTGCCGACATGGCGGCCCGCACCACATCGCCAGCGGTGACCCGGCGGCGCTCCTTGGCCAACTCGTAGCCGCCGCGCGGGCCACGGATGCCTTTCAGGATCCCGTGGCGCACCAGTGCCTGGAGAACCGTCTCCAGATGGCGCGGTGGCAGGTCGTGGCGGGCTGCCAGCATCTTGGCCGAAACGGGCTGGGGCCTGGCATGCAGGGCGATGTCGACCACCGCGGCAATCGAAAGCAGGCTACGTCGGGACAACAGGATCACGGCAGGAAGACCTTCTGGTTGAAACGCGTCATCAGTCCATCCCCCGTTCCTGTTCACGGTCCTGCCGCTGGCTGGCAAGGCCGGTCGAGCCGAACCCTCCGGCACCACGTTCCGTGGCTTCGAGACTTTCCGCCTCGATCAGCACGGCCCGCGACACCGGAGCCACGACGAGTTGTGCCATCCGGTCACCCCGGCGCAACACAAAAGGATCCTGTCCGAGATTGATCAGGATGACCTTGATCTCGCCCCGGTAGTCGGCATCGATGGTTCCGGGGCTGTTGAGCACCGTGATGCCATGCTTCAGCGCCAGACCCGACCGTGGCCGAACCTGTGCCTCGCACCCACCCGGCATGTGGAGCACAAGGCCGGTCGGGACAAGGGCTCTTTCACAGAAGTTCAACGTAATTTGTTCATCCGGTCCGATGGCGGCCATCAGGTCCAGCCCTGCGGCCTGCGCCGTGGCATAGGCCGGCAACGGCAGGCCGTCCGCATGGGGCAACCTGAGGAGCTTGATGGTGACGGGGGGCGTGCCGGTCAGGTCCATTCTGCACCGAGCGCGGCAAAGTGCTGAACCAGCCGCGTGGCAACCTCGTCCTTGCCGAGAGTCGGCCAGGTGGTGATCCCGGATGCGCTGACCAGATGCACCGCGTTGCTGTCCGCGCCCATCACGCCGCCGGCAATGCCGGAGCCGGTCAGGCTGACATCGTTGGCGACGATCAGATCACACCCCTTGGATGCCAGCTTTGCCTGGGCATGCTCCACCAGGTTGGCGGTCTCCGCCGCAAAGCCGACCACCAGCGCCGGGCGGTGCTGCCGGTGGCGCGCGATGGTGGCGAGGATGTCGGGGTTCTCGGTCAGCGCCAGCGCCGGGGCTCGCCCGCCTGCCTTCTTGATCTTGTCGCCGGAGGCCGACGCGACGCGCCAGTCGGCAACGGCCGCGGCAAAGACCGCGATATCCGCCGGCAGTGCGCGTTCGACCGCTTCGAGCATCTGCTGTGCTGTCTCGACATGGATGGTCTCGACCCCTGCCGGATCGGCAATGGCGACGGGGCCACTGACGAGCGTGACGCGCGCGCCGGCACGGCGGGCCGCCGCGGCGATGGCATGGCCCTGCTTGCCGGATGAGCGGTTGGCCAGGTAGCGCACAGGGTCGATCGGCTCATGGGTCGGGCCGGAGGTGACGAGCACGTGCCGGCCGGCGAGCGACGGTGCGGGCGGCGAAACTGACGCGCCGTCCAGCAGGCGCTCGATCGCGGCCACGATCTCAAGTGGCTCGGCCATGCGGCCGGGGCCGAACTCGCCGCAGGCCATGTCGCCGGAATTGGGGCCAACCACAGCGATGCCGTCGCCGGCCAGCGTTGCCAGGTTGCGCTGCGTGGCGGGATGCTGCCACATGCGCACGTTCATGGCCGGGGCGATCAGCACCCGCTTGTCGGTGGCCAGGAGGGCCGTGGTGGCCAGATCGCTGGCCTGACCTGTGGCCATCTTCGCCATCAGGTCGGCGGTGGCGGGCGCAACAACGACCAGATCGGCGCTGCGCGAGAGCTGGATATGGCCCATCTCGACCTCATCGGTCAGCGAGAACAGGTCGTCGAACACCTTCTCGCCCGACAGGGCTGCAACCGAGAGCGGCGTCACGAACTGATGCCCAGCCTTGGTCAGGATGGCCCTGACGGCACAGCCGCGCTTCTTCAATTCGCGGATCAGTTCCAGCGACTTGTAGGCTGCGATGCCGCCGCCGATGATCAGAAGGATCGATGAGCCCTGAGGCATGGCATTGGTCCGGTTCAGGTCACACACACGATGTCAGCACCAGGTCCGCAGACCCCGCGCCCGCACTGGAACAAGCCAGAGCGCGGAGCGATGCCGGACACATTGAGCTTCCTATCACCGGAACGGCGGCTCATCAAAGGCGCGCAGCTTGCGCGAGTGGATGCTCGGCCCGGTCTGCTTCAGCAGGTCGATGGTGGCGATGCCGATCTTCAGGTGTTCGTTGACCGCGCGCTCGTAGAACGCGTTGGCGGCGCCCGGCAGCTTGATCTCGCCATGCAGCGGCTTGTCGGAGACGCAAAGCAAGGTGCCATAGGGCACGCGCAGCCGGTAGCCCTGCGCCGCGATGGTGCCCGATTCCATGTCGACCGCGATGGCCCTCGACTGGTTGATGCGTTTGCGGGCTGCCGTCCATTGCAGTTCCCAATTGCGATCATCGAAGGTGACGACCGTCCCGGTCCTGAGACGGTTCTTCAGCGCCTCGCCCGTTTCGCCGGTGACGCGGGCTGCGGCCTGCTGGAGGGCGATCTGGATTTCCGCCAGCGCAGGGATCGGCACATCGGGCGGCAGGATGTCATTGAGGATGCGGTCCTGCCGGAAATAGGCATGGGCCAGCACGTAGTCGCCGATCACCTGTGCCTGCCGGAGCCCGCCGCAATGGCCGATCATCAGCCAGGCATTGGGCCTGAGCACAGCCAGATGATCGGTGATGTTCTTGGCGTTGGACGGCCCGACCCCGATATTGATCAGGGTGATGCCCTGACCGTCCTTCTTGACGAGATGATAGGCCGGCATCTGGAAACGATGCCAGGGCGCTGCCGCCAACCGGGCCACGGCCGATTCGTCTGCCGAGCGCGCATCGATCGACAGCCCGCCCGGCGCAATCAGGCGCTCCGCCTCGCCAGACCTGATCTGGTCGATGCCATGGCGGACGAACTGGTCGACATAGCGATGATAGTTGGTCAGCAAGATCCAGTGCTGGAAACCGCGCCAGTCGGTGCCGGTGTAGTGCATCAGCCGCTTCAGCGAATAATCGGTGCGCACCGCGTCGAACAGGCTCAGCGGCATCGGGCCGGGGCCGGTCATGTCGAAGGTGCCGTCAGCGATCTCGTCGCCGATGGCGGACAGCAGAGGCACGGGGAAGTGGCGGGCCAGCTCGGCGGCCGTCACGCCGCCGCGCGCCAGTTCATCGCCGCCTTGCAGCACATAGGGGTAGGGGATTTCCTGTTCGCTGACGCCGACCTCGACCAGCGCGTGATAGTCGCGCATCAGCGGGGTCAACTGGTCGAGCAGGTAGGACCGGAACTCGCCCGGATGGGTGATGGTGGTGGCATAGACACCCGGCGCGGCAAACTTCGCATAGCCCCGCCGTGAACCGGCAGCGAGCTTGCCGGGTGCATAGGTGACGCGCAACTCCGGATAGCGGAAGCGGGCACGCTGCTCCGGCGAGGGAATGGTGCGATCTTCAAGATAGGCGTCGAGCGCCTTGCGGATGGCGGCGGTGGCCGCATCGTAGCGTTCCTGGAGTTTGTCGAGCGCTTCCTCGGCGCTGGCAACCTGGTCGAACACGGGATTGCTGTGATCTGTCATGGCTCAGATAAGCCCAGCGTCCAGCCTGTGGCAACCGGAGCCATGCGCCTTCAGCCCTTGAGGATTTGCCAGGCGAGGAGCCCGGCAATCGCCCAGAGTGCAAGGTTGCCCCAGCGGTTGCGGCGGGCCTCGGCCCGCCCGATGGCCTCCACGCTGCCAGCGTCAAGCGTAAAGCCACGTGTGCTTGCTTCTTCCAGATGGCCGAGCAACCGTTCGCCACGCGCCACCGTCTCCGGCAGTTGCGCGACCGCGCCTGCGAGGGACATGACACCACGGCCTGCGTCCTCGATGCGGCCCACGGGGCCCAGATTGCGCGCGATCCAGTCACGGACAACGGGCTCTGCGGTGCGCCACATGTCGAGCTTGGGATCAAGCATGCGGCCAACGCCTTCCACCACCACCATGGTCTTTTGCAGCATCACCAGTTCGGTGCGGGTCTTCATGTCGAACAGGCCGGTGATCTCGAATAGCAGGGTCAGGACCTTGGCCATCGAGATTTCATCGGCGCTGCGGTCGTGGATCGGCTCGCCGACAGCGCGGATGGCCTGGGCAAAGTCAGCCACCGAATGGTGCGCCGGCACATAGCCGGCCTCGAAGTGGACCTCCGCCACACGGGTGTAGTTGCGGGTGATGAACCCGAGCAGGATTTCCGCCAGAAAGCGCCGCTCCTTGGGGCCGAGACGCCCCATGATGCCGCCATCGACGGCAACGAGCCGGCCTTCCGCATCGACGAACAGATTGCCGGGGTGCATGTCGGCGTGGAAGAAACCGTCGCGCAGGGTGTGCTTGAGGAAGGACTGGATCACGCACTGGCCGAGCTTGACCCGGTCATGGCCCGCCGCATCGATCGCCGCCAGATCAGACAGCCGGATGCCGTCGATCCATTCGGCCACCAGGATGTCCCGCCCGGTCAATTCCCAATCGGGCTTGGGAACACGGAAGTCGCTGTCGGCCTTGGTGTTCTGCGCCAATTCGGACAGGGCTGCCGCTTCGAGGCGCAGGTCCATTTCCATGGTCACCGAGCGGATCAGCGTGTCGACCACGCCCGTGATGCGCAGGCGCTTGGCCTCTGGCGAGAAGGCTTCGGCCAGTTCCGCGCCGCGCCGCATGGCCTTGAGATCGCGGCTGAAGCGCTCCCGGACCTGCGGACGGAGCACCTTCACGGCAACCTTGCGGCCCGCCTTGGTGAGGGCCGGATGAACCTGCGAGATCGATGCCGCCGCAATCGGCGCGTCGAACACGGTGAAGACGTCGCCAATCGTCTTGCCGAGCGAGGCCTCGACCGTGCGCCGCGCCACATCCACCGGAAAGGGCGGCATGCGGTCCTGCAACAGCGACAGGTCTGCCGCGACACGCTGCCCGACCACATCCGGACGGGTTGCGAGGAACTGGCCGAACTTGACATGGCTGGGCCCGAGGCGGGTCAGCGCTGCCGCCAGCCGCTCGGCGGAGGCACCGGCATTCCTGCGCTCGATCAGCCGTGCGAGCGCAAGGCCCCAGCGTGCCGGACCGGCTGGCACGGCCGCCGGATCGACCAGCGCCAGCGCGCCCTCGCGCGCCAGCACGAAGCCGACACGCGTCAGTCTGGCGATGGAGGCAAGGGTCGTGAACACCTCAGGGGCGACTTTCAGGAACAGGCCGGCGATGGGCCATTAGAGCTTCCAGCCCGAATGGATCGCAACCACGCCGCCGGTCAGCATCGTATGGCTGGCGCGGGCGAATCCGGCCTCGGCGATCATGCTCTCGAACACTTTCGGCTTGGGGAACTTGCGGATCGATTCGACCAGATAGCGGTAGGGCTCGGCATCGCCGGTGACCATGCGACCCATTGGCGGGATGACGTTGAAGGAATAGGCCTCGTAGATCCGGTCGACGAGCGGAACATCGACCTGGCTGAACTCGAGGCACAGGAAGCGCCCGCCACGCTTGAGCACGCGGTGGGCTTCAGCCAGCGCCTTGTCGATGCGGGGCACGTTGCGGATGCCGAAAGCGATCGTGTAGGCGTCGAAGCTGGCCGGCTCGAACGGCAGTTCCTCGGCGTTGGCCTCGACGAAATCGATCCGGTCATCACCGGCAAAGCGCTTGTCCGCCCGCTCGCGCCCGACCCCGAGCATGTCGCCGTTGATGTCGAGCACGGTCACGCTGGTCGCTGCGCCGCCTGCATCCAGCACGCGGAAGGCCACATCACCCGTGCCGCCAGCCACATCGAGATGGCGGAAGGGCCGCGTTTTCGGAGGCTTGACCATCGAGACCAGCACATCCTTCCAGATGCGGTGCAGGCCAGCGGACATGACGTCGTTCATCAGGTCGTAGCGGCCGGCGACCTTGTGGAACACGTCATCGACCTTGGCCTGCTTGTCAGCGAGGCGCACGGTCTCGAAGCCGAAATGGGTCTCGGCCTCTGTGTCGGAACGGGGAGCGGAGGATTTGCGATCTGCCATCATGCGCGCACACATAGCGAAACTTCTCGGGCTGCGCTATGCGGGCGTGATGTCCATGTTGCCCCAGTTCGGTGCCAGCCCGCATGCCTGAATTGCCTGAGGTCGAAACCGTTCGGCGCGGCCTGGAGCCGACACTGGTCGGCGCTCGCATCGAGCGTCTTGTGGTCCGGCGCAAGGACTTGCGGTTTCCCTTTCCGGAGCGCTTCGTTGAAAGGGTCGAGGGCCAGCGCGTCGAGGCGCTGTCGCGGCGGGCCAAATACCTGATTGCCGATCTGTCTTCGGGCGAGTCGCTGATCATGCATCTGGGCATGACCGGACGCTTCATCATCGAAGCGCAAGGGGTGGCCGCCCATGAGCCGGGCGTGTTTTACGCCGATGTGGGCCGCCATGTGATCCATGACCACGTCGTGTTCGAACTCGGGGGCGCTGGCCGCATCACCTATAACGACGTGCGCCGCTTCGGCTTCATGGACCTTGTGCCGATGGCGGGCCTTTTCCAGTCGAAACACTTCGCTGGCATGGGCATCGAGCCGCTTGGCAACGAACTCTCCGGCGACAAGCTGGCCGGGCTGTTCGCCGGCAAGGCCGCACCGCTGAAAGCTGCCCTGCTCGACCAGAGATTGATCGCGGGGCTGGGCAACATCTATGTCTGCGAGGCGCTGTTCCGCGCGGGCCTCCATCCGGAACTGCCGGCCGGCGTGATCGCCACGGCCACGGGCCGGCCCCGCGCCAAGGCGCATGAACTGGCCTCGATCATCCGCGACGTGCTCACCGAGGCCATTGCGGCAGGCGGCTCCACCTTGCGCGATTTTGCCCATGCCGACGGCTCGCTCGGCTATTTCCAGCATGCCTTCAAGGTCTATGATCGCGAGGGCGAGCCGTGCGTCACCCGCGGTTGCGGTGGCACCGTGCAGCGGCTGGTGCAGTCGGGCCGCTCGACCTTCTTTTGCGCGCGTTGCCAGCCGCGCTGACCCCCCTCCTCATGCAGCGCGCTGCGTGACAGGCGTGCCAACCTCTTCCTCATGCAGCGCGCTGCCGGCGGCGTTGACATCCGCCTGCGCGAAGGCCTTGATGGACCGATGGGACCAAGGTGCGCTGGCGCATCCTGTCCGGAGCGGATGAGCCTGTTGCGATGAACAACCCTGTATCGATCAAGCCTGTCATCGTGCAGGCCGCAGCCCAGCCTGAAACTGCCGAGCCGCGCAGGGCAGACCTGCCGCAGTTCAAGGTCGAGCTCGATGACAGGGCCATCCTGCTGCCCGATGGCAAGGTCCTGCACCACATCATCATGTCGGTGGATGAGGGCGGTTTCATAGCATTTGATGGCGTGTTTGCCTTCAATCGCACCGGGCGGCATCCGCGGCTGCTGCGCCTGTCGCTGGCCGACACCGGAGCGCTGGCTGCCGAACTGGTCAACGCGGTCTATGCTGCCAAGACAGCCTTCGTGTTCGGCCAGAGCCTCAAGATCACCATCACCGTGGTCGCCAACGGCTACAAGATGGAATGCCAC
>JALORF010000067.1 GCA_025459195.1 Beijerinckiaceae bacterium | reverse complement strand
ACTGGCGAATCGATGCTATTCGAAACGCATGATGGCCGCATCGCCCGACCCCGTGCCGCAGGAGCCCGTTGGCGAGGGGGCTATCGCTGACGTGCTGATCCCGGTCGCGGTGGACACGGCCTACTCGTATCGGGTGCCAACCGGCCTTGTGCTGGCCCAGGGCGACGTGGTGCGCGTGCCACTGGGAGTGCGCGAGGCAACGGGTGTGGTCTGGGGCCTCAGGGCCGGGCGCGGCGACAATCTCAAGCCGGTGATCAGCCGGCTCGATGCCGCACCGGTGTCGGAGCGCATGCGCCAGCTTGTCGACTGGATGGCGTGGTACACGCTCAATCCGCGCGGCTCGGCGCTGTCGCTGGCACTGCGTGCGCCCGAGCCCGATGCAAGGCCGGAGCGCCTTCGGCTCGGCGTGCGGCTGGTCGGCCCGCCGCCCCGGCGTCTGACGCCGGCCCGGGCCCGCGCCATCGCCGCAGCGGAGGGCGGGCTGCTGATTGCCAAGAGTGCGCTTTGCGACATGGCCTCGGTCTCCAGCGCCGTGATCGATGCGCTGGTGGACGAAGGCACCTTTCTGATCGAGCCGTTGCCGCTGGGCGAGGTGGCACCGGAGCCCGACCCGTCCCATCCGCATCCCGCCCTGTCGGCGCTGCAGGCCGATGCGGCGACGCAGTTGTCGGGCCTGGTTAGCGAGCGGCGTTTCGCCATCGCGCTGCTCGAAGGCGTGACCGGCTCTGGCAAGACCGAGGTCTATTTCGAGGCCGTGGCAACGGCTGTCGCGTCAGGCCGCCAATGCCTGATCCTGATGCCGGAAATCGCGCTGACCGCCCAGTTCACCGACCGTTTTGCGGCACGGTTCGGCGTGCCGCCGGCGCTGTGGCACTCGGGTGTGGCCGGGCGCAAGCGCGAGCGGCTGCACGCAGCGGTGGCCAGCGGGGAAGCGCTGGTGGTGGCCGGGGCCCGCTCGGCCCTGTTCCTGCCGTTTCGCGATCTGGCGCTGATCGTGGTCGATGAGGAGCACGAGGCCGCCTACAAGCAGGAGGATGGCGCGTCCTATCATGCCCGCGACATGGCAGTGGTGCGGGCGCGCTTCGAGCAGGCGGCCGTGGTGCTGGCCTCGGCCACGCCCTCCATCGAAAGCCGGGTCAATGCCGAGCGTGGCCGCTATCGGCATGTGCGGCTCGAACAGCGCTTCGGTGGCCGGAGCCTGCCGGACCTGGCTGCCATCGACCTGACCCGTCAGGGGCCAGCAAGGGGCCGCTGGATCGCGCCGGCCCTCGAAGCGGCCGTGCGGCAGAACCTGGAGGCTGGCGAGCAATCCTTGCTCTTTCTCAACCGGCGCGGCTATGCCCCGCTGACCCTGTGCCGGGCCTGTGGGCACCGTTTCCAGTGTCCGAACTGTTCGACCTGGCTGGTGGATCACCGCTTCCGGCGGGCGCTGGTCTGCCACCATTGCGGCCATGTCGAACGGCGGCCGGATGCCTGCCCCAGTTGTGGCGAGGCGGACAGCCTCGTGGCTTGCGGGCCTGGTGTCGAGCGGCTGGCGGAGGAGGTGGCAACCACTTTCCCCGAGGCGCGGAGCATTGTCCTGTCGAGTGACTTCCCCGGCGGCACGGAGCGGCTGAAGCAGGAATTGCAGGCTGTGGCCGATGGTGCCTTCCAGATCGTGATCGGCACCCAACTCGTGGCCAAAGGGCACAATTTTCCCGGCATGACGCTGGTCGGCGTGATCGATGCCGATATCGGGCTGGCCTCGGGCGATCCACGCGCAGCGGAACGGACCTTCCAGGTGCTCCAGCAGGTGACGGGCCGGGCCGGGCGTGGCGATAGGCCGGGACGGGCGCTGCTGCAAACCCACCAGCCGAAGCATCCGGTCATTCAGGCGCTGCTGTCAGGTGATCCGGAGCAATTCTACCGCACCGAGATTGCCCAGCGCGAGGCGGCCGGCCTGCCACCTTTCGGGCGATTGGCGGCGCTGGTTGTTTCGGCGGCCGAGAAGAACGATGCCGAGCGGCATGCGCGCGATCTGGCCCGCTCGGCTGAGGCCCCGGCCGAGGTGATGGTGCTGGGGCCGGCAGAAGCCCCGATCGCGCTGCTCAGGGGGCGGCACCGGTTCCGGCTGCTGGTCAAGACGGACAGGGGCTTCGACCTGCAAGCCTATCTGCGCGACTGGCTGAAGCGTGCCCCCAAGGCGCGCGGCTCGGTGCGCGTGCAGGTCGATGTCGATCCGCAGAGCTTCTTCTGACGGCTGAGCCGAGGCCTGTCAGGATGGTCCGGACGTGGCCCGAACGGCCTGCCGGACCATGTCGTCGGTCACCTCGGCCATGGCGGCCTGCACCTTGTAGGCTTTCGTGCGCTGGCCGGGCACCATCACCAGGATGATGGTTTCCTGTCCGGGGCAGGACGGGTCGGCGCACAGGATCTCGTTGGCGGAGACTGTTGCATCCTCGGGCAGCTCCAGCACCGTGCGGGTGAGCTGCTTGATACGGGCGAGCGTTTCGGGGTCTGCTTTCGGCTTGCCGAAACCTGCTTTCCAGATGCCGCCCAGCGCCATGGCACCCTCTCAGGTGGGCAATGCGAGAAGGCCGGCGGCTCCGTCCTCGCAGCCGAAGAGCAGGTGCTTGCCGGTCTTGTCCCAGCCGAGCGCCGTGACGGCGCTGCCTCTGGTGGCGTGGCGTGCCACCAGTTCCGACGCATCGGTCATGCGCAGCAGCATGATGCAGCCATCGTCATAGCCGGCGGCGATGACATAGGCGCCGGGATGGAACGCCACCTGGGTGACGCGGGCGCGGCGAACGCCGCACTCGCGCGGGGCCTTGCCCATGGGGCCGTCGCCCTGGAAGGGCCAGATGATCACGGCATCGGCACCGCTCGTCGCCAGCCACATGCCATCATGGGACCACGAGAACGAGCGCGACTTGGCCGGATAGCCGCTCATGCGCATGTGCGCGACCTTCTCGGTCGGCTTCGATGCCAGCCGCCAGCCGTGCAAGGCCAGTTCCTGCATCGAGGTCACCACGAAGCGGCCATCGGCCGAAACGATGGCGTCGAGATGCGCGCCTTTCCATTCCAGCAGTTCCGCCGGCGTCTGCGTGTTGGGGAACCACAGGCTCGCGCCGTTATAGTGGGCGATGGCAAGGCGATAGCCCTTTGGGAACCACGCCAGACCCTGTGCCGTGCTGGCAAGGTCGAGGGTCCTGAGCCGGCCCTTGTCGTCGCGGGCGGTGACGCGCTTGCCGATGCTCCAGGCCATGTGGCCCGATGCGCTGGCTGCGACGGCGTCGATCCAGCCACCCTTCGGATCGTGATGGATCATGGTCGGCTCGCCATCGGGCCCGAGCGCGCAGACCCGGCCATCGCCACCGCCTGTGACCAGCGTGTCAGGGGTGCCGGCTGCGACCAGAAGGCCGGCGCCACCATGGACATCGATCCGGCGCTGGAGACCGGGAAGGCCCAGCATGACCGCGCCATCCGACAGCGCCAGAGCCGGCACGCCACCGGGCCAGGCCACCGCGATGACGTGGCTGCCCGCTTCAAGCGGCGTGACGTTCTGGGTCAGCGAGGCAGGGGGCGCAAGCGAGGTCATCATCGCTGTTTGACCGATCAGGCCGCGGTTGCAAAGAAGCCTTTTCTGATCTCTTCGCGATCCAGATTGCGGCCGATGAACACGGCACGGCTGACGCGGGTCTCATCGCTGCGCCAGTCACGCTGGAGATCGCCATCGAGGATCATGTGCACGCCCTGGAAAACGAAGCGCTTGGGCTCGTTGCGGAAGGCGAGGATGCCCTTGCAGCGCAGGATGTCGCCGCCCTTGATCTGGGTCAGGTCCTGGATCCACGGCATGAACTTGTCAGGGTCGACATCACCCCGGATCTCGAAGGACATCGAGCGGATCTCGTCGGCATGGTGATGATGGTGACCCTCTTCGAGGAAGTCGGGCTCGATGTCGAGAATGCGGTCAAGATCGAAGGCGTTGCGGTCCAGTACATCGGCGATCGGCAGGGCGCAGCGGGTGGTGCGATGCAGCTTGGCCGCCGGATTGATGGCGCGAATCGTGGCCTCCACCGCGTCCAGTTCGGCGGGCGTGACCAGATCGGTCTTGTTGAGGACAATGACATCGGCAAAGGCAATCTGGTTGTGGGCTTCCGGCGCATCCTTCAGCCGCTCCGTCAGCCATTTGGCATCGGCCACGGTGACCACGGCATCCAGCCTGGCGCGGTCGCCGACATCCTGATCCATGAAGAAGGTCTGGGCCACAGGGGCCGGATCGGCAAGGCCGGTGGTCTCGACGATGATGGCGTCGAACTTGCCCTTGCGCTTCATCAGGCCGTCGATGATGCGGATCAGGTCGCCGCGCACGGTGCAGCAGATGCAGCCGTTGTTCATCTCGAAGACTTCCTCGTCGGCACCGACCACAAGGTCATTGTCGATGCCGATCTCGCCAAACTCGTTGACGATGACAGCATACTTCTTGCCATGCGGCTCGCTCAGGATGCGGTTCAGCAAGGTGGTCTTGCCCGCGCCGAGATAGCCGGTGAGCACGGTGACGGGGATCTTGTCGGACATCGGACACGGTCTTTCAGGCTGGCGGAACAGGCAGGCAATGCGCCATGGCCTGCCCGATGTGGGGATCAGGCGACGGCTTTGGAAGGTGTTATAGCATAACAGTTTCCGGCGGGACATCCGCCGCCGTGCTGCCTGTCAGAGCGGCGCGCAGGCTGCGGCAAGCCAGGCACGGTCTGCCTCGGGAAGGAGCGGCCCGATCTCGGTCAGGACACGGGCATGATAGGTATCGATCCAGGCCCGCTCGCCGGAATCCAGCAGCGCAGGGTCGATCAGGCCACGCTCATAGGGCGCGAGCGTCACGGTCTCGAAACCGAGCATCTCGCGATCCCCGCCAGCGATGCTGCGTGGTTCGACGACGATCAGGTTCTCGATGCGGATGCCATAATGCCCTTCGCGATAGTAGCCCGGTTCGTTGGACAGGATCATGCCGGCTTCGAGCGTGGTGTGGCCTAGTTTCGAGATGCGTTGCGGACCCTCGTGGACCGACAGGTAGGCGCCGACGCCATGGCCGGTGCCGTGGTCGAAATCGAGCCCCGCCTGCCAGAGCGGCACCCGCGCCAGGGCATCGATCTGCGCGCCGGAGGTTCCTTTGGGAAAGACGGCACGGGAGATCGCGACGTGTCCCTTCAGCACCAGCGTGTAGTGCAGCCGCATCTCGGGCGTGACCTCACGCACCGCCAGGGTGCGGGTGATGTCGGTGGTGCCATCCTCATACTGGCCGCCCGAATCGATCAGGAAGATGCCCGGCTCGATGACGCGGTTCGAGGCATGGGTGACGCGATAATGCGGCAGGGCGGCATTGGGCCCGGCTCCGGCAATGGACCCGAAGGAAATCTCGCGCAGCACATTCGTCTCGCGCCGGAAGCGTTCGAGTTCGACGGCAGCGTCGATCTCGGTCAGGTCGCCGGCAGGGGCCGCGCTGGCGAACCATGACAGGAAGCGCGTCACCGCCGCACCGTCACGCTTGTGGGCGGCGCGCGAGCCGGCGATCTCGGTGGCGTTCTTGGCGGCCTTCATCAGGGCAATGGGATCGGCACCGACATCGGCCGTGCCGCCAGCGGCGGTGATGACATCGCGGATGGCGGATGCGGCACTGGATGCTTCAAGCCGCCAGGTCTTGCCCGGTGCGAGGCGCTCCAGTTCCGGCACAAAGCCAACCGGATCAAGCACATCCGCGAGATCGCCGAGGGCTTCGCGCACGGCCTGGCCAAGTTTGGCCGGATTCATGATGATGCGGACCGGGCCTTCGCGCCCGACAATGCCATAGCCGAGCGCCAGCGGCGTGTGCGGCACGTCCGAGCCCCTGATGTTGAGCAGCCAGCACAGGTTGTGCGGGTCGCTGATCACCAGGCCGTCGCAGCGTGCCTTGGCGAGAGCCTCGCGCAGGCGTGCCAGTTTGGAGGCGGCGCTCTCGCCAGCCAGCGCGTCCGGATAGGGCGTCACCGCGCCGCAGGGAGGCGAGGGCCGGCCCTGCCAGAGCGCATCGACAGGGTTTGGCGTGACAGCCCTGAGGCTGCCGCCAGCCCGGGCCACCGCCTTCTCGAGGCGCGACACCTGATCAGGCGTATGCACCCAGGGATCGAAACCGAGCACGCCGCCTGCCGGCAGGTGTGCCTCGATCCAGGCCTCCTGCGACTGGCTGGCCATCTGCACGGGGGTGACGATGGCCGTGTCGGTCTGTGCGGCGGATTGCAGCGTGTAGCGGCCATCGACGATCAGCGCAGCCTCCGTGGCCAGAACCACGGCCGAGCCGGCCGAGCCAGTGAAGCCGGTGGCCCAGGCAAGGCGCTCGTCGCAGGCCGGCACATACTCACCCTGATGCTGGTCCGAGCGCGGGATCACGAAGCCGGCGAGACCAAGTGCGGCCAGCCGCGTGCGCAAGGCCGCGATGCGGGGGGCCACCGTGGCCGGGCTCGAAGGCTCGTCGAAACTCTGGAACTGGCAGCGGGCAGCGGTCTTCGGCGGGACAACGGACATGGCGACGGCACAGCTTTTCTGGAAGGCGGTTTCGGGCGGGTGGAGGCGCAAGGGTAGGCGCACGGCTGGCTGCCGTCCAGTTGGGCAGGGTGCTGCCTTATTATGCAATGAGTGCATGTGAATTAACGAATTTTAACCCGTCATGCGTTTGACGCACATTTCGCATGTGCGAGATGGTCTTTCGCAGCGCAGCATTCGTCTCCACCTTTGGTCGCAGAAGAACACCGGGAAACGTGGCCCCTAGCGGGGTCGTCCAAGGGACCACGGCCTGGCTTCGGCCATGTCGCAAGACTGATCTGACCCTGTCATCGATCTGAAAGGATACATCCCATGGCCTATGCCTACACCGGAACGGTCTTTGCCGGCCCGCTCGCCGAGCGCGACGCCCGCCCATCCTTGTTCAGCCGCGTGATCCATGCGCTGGCCGAGAGCCGCATGCACGCCGCCCACCGCGCCATGCGGGCTCGCGGTTACATCATTGACGAAAGCAGCCTGATCGTCGGCGATCTGCCGAAGGTCACGCTGGCCGATGATGCCCGGCTGCCTTTTGCCCGCTGAACCGGGAAAGCCCGGCTCGAACAAGACCAACAGGAGATCACCATGATCGCTTTCATCATCAAGGCCTGGCATGTGACCGCCGCGACGATCACTGACCTCTGGCAGTTCACCGATGCCGTGATCCAGGACATGCGCCAGACGCGCGAGCAACTCGAAGCGCAATACGGTCCGCTTGGCTTCTGATAAGCCCGGTAGCCGCTTCTTACCCGTCCATGCGGCGCGGCCTCGGGGCCGCGCCGTTGCGTTTGAGCACCAGGGTGGCCCAGCCTTCGCGGGCGCTGCGGGCCGACAGTTTCCAGCCCTGCATGCCATAGGCAGCAAGCACGCCCGGCACATCGCGCAGCAGCAACCCTGACAGCACAAGCGTGCCCGAGGGCCGCAGGACCAGCGCCACATCACGCGCCAGCCGCATCAGCGGGCGCTGCAGGATGTTGGCGATGACCAGATCGAAATGCTGCCGGCGCGCTGCCTTGGCATGCCGCACACCGGGCGCGACATAAAGATCGAGCAGGCCGGGCGCATGGTTGAGCGCCGCATTCTCGCGCGTGACCTCGACTGCGACGGCGTCGATGTCGCCTGCGACAACGCGCAGCTTCAGGCGCTTGGCCACGGCCAGTGCCAGCAGGCCCGTTCCGGTGCCGATGTCGAGCACCCGTTGCGGGCGGCGACGCTTGAGTTCGTCATCGATGGCAAGAAGGCAACCGGCCGTCGTGCCATGATGACCTGTGCCGAAGGCAAGGCCGGCCTCGATTTCGATGGCAATGTCGTTGCCGCGCACCGCATCACGGTCGTGGCTGCCATGGACCAGGAAGCGGCCGGCCCGGACCGGCCTCAGGCCGTCGAGGCTGGCCTTGACCCAATCACGCGCTTCGACCGCGGTGAACACCGCACCGCTCAGATCCTCGCCGACGATCGGGCCGATCAGATCGCGGATCGCATCCTCATCGGGTGGGGATGCGAAGAAAACCTCGACAAACCAGGGCGAATCCTCGGCCTCGTCGTCGATCTCGAAAGCTGAAACGGCTGTCTCGCCCGGGTCGAGCACCTCGCCGAGAAGCTCGGTAATGGCGCGGGCCCGGCCCACGGTTGTCGAGAGTTTGAGCACCGTGGTGACGGTGTGGGGCAGGAGACCTTCGCGCATGCCAGCGCCTCTAGCATGGCGAGGACGGGGAGGCGAGCGGCTGTTGCGTCGCTTCCGGACGCGCCGAACATGAACCGAAAATGAATCGTCGCAATCGCGCGCGGGCCCCTTAAAACTTGAGAAAGCCATGCTATGTATAGCTAAGGCGTTGAGCCAGTGGAGGAAATTACCATGTCAAAGACGTTAAATCGTCTGGCACTCATGACCATGCTTGCCGGCGTCGTTGCGCTGAGCATCACAAGCGTCGATGCGCGGCCCGGTGGCAGCAAGAGCTCCGGCAGCCGTGGCTCGCAGACCAATGTCGCCCCGCCCAAGACCAACACCGCGCCGGGCACCGCCCAGCCGATGAACCGTTCGATCAACCAGGGGGCACCGTCCTCTGCCGCCGCCGCCGCACCTGCCGGTGCCGCTGCCGCTGCTGCCGCCCAGGCCGCGCGGCCCTCGATGGCGCGCAACCTGATGATGGGCGTCGGTGCCGGCCTTCTGGGTGCTGGCCTGTTCGGCCTGCTCTCCGGCTCGGGCTTCTTCTCCGGCCTTGCCTCGCTGGCGGGGTTCTTCGGCTTCCTGCTCCAGGTCGCCCTGATCGGCGGCGTGATCTTCCTGGTGATGCGCCTGCTGCGCAGCCGCCGCGAGGCTGCCATGGCAACGCCGGCCGCCGGCGCCATGGGCCGTGATGCCCAGCCTGCCCAGAACCCGATGCAGCGCCAGATGCTTGGCGGCATGATGGGTGGCGGTGCGGCCACGCAGGCCCAGCCCGCTCTCCAGCCGCTGAACCTCACTGGCGATGACTTCGGCGCGTTCGAAAAGCTGCTCGGCGATGTGCAAGGTGCCTACAGCGCCGAGGACATCGCCAGCCTGCGCGCCATGCTGACGCCGGAAATGGCCTCGTATTTCGAGGGCGACCTGTCCGACAATGAAGCCAAGGGCGTGGTCAACCGCATTGCCAACGTCAAGCTGCTTCAGGGCGATCTGTCGGAAGCCTGGCGTGAAGCGGGCGGCGAATATGCCACGGTGGCGATGCGCTATGCGATTTCGGATGCGCTGCTCGACCGCAAGACGGGCCGCACTGTCGAAGGCGACCTGACCGAGGTGGCCGAAGTCACCGAGGTGTGGACCTTCGTGCGCGCCCCGGGCGAAGGCACCGCCGACTGGAAGCTGTCTGCCATCCAGCAGGTTGCCTGAGCCTCGGTTCCAGCCGCACTGACATGAGAAACCCGCCGGTGCGAGCCGGCGGGTTTTTCTTCGCTTCAGCGCCAGTGGGCCGGACGGCAGACCCGGCGGACCACGATCTCACCCCAGCGATTGTAGCGCTCGACGAACTGACAGCGCACACCATAGGGGAAATCGCCGCCGATCACCGTGGTGCCGCCCCAACCTCCACCCCAGCCACCACCATGACCACCCCCCCAACCACCACCATGACCCCAGCCACCGCCGGTGCAGACTGGTCTGGGGAATCCAGTGCAGGCACTCCCATGGCCATGGTGCCCCCAGCCGCCATGGCGCGGGCTGGCTTCGGCGCTGGAAGTCGCAACGGCCGAACCGGCCATGGCAAGGCCAAGGGCGGCGGCTGCAAAGGCAAGACGATTGAACCGGGTGGACATGGACGCTCTCCTGATCGCTCGGGAGCGGACCACCCGCCCCGTGATCATGGGTCGCGCGAGGCGCCGGAAAGGTTCAAGGAGAACCCGCATTCGCCTCTACAGGAGCTAGCCCACCTCACCCCCGCTGCACGAACGCATCCAGCACCATCTTGCGGCCGGCCTTGTCGAAATCGACGGTGAGCTTGTTGCCATCGACGGCGAAGACATCGCCCGGGCCGAACTTGAGGTGGAAGACACGGGCTCCGACACCGAAGGCCGAGGCCGGGCCGCTCGATTTGGCGATCAGTTCGCCCTCGATCAGCTTTGGCGCGCTGCGCTGCTGCCCCGGCATGCGGCTGCCGGCATCCGCGCCCCAGCGTCCGGCGCCGCCACTGTTCTGGGGGGCTGCGGCCTTGGCGGCCTGGGCCCGCTGCCAGCCCGGTGTGGCGTAGGTCGAGGTGAAGCTGGGCTGCCGGTCGAAGCGCGAGGCACCATAGCCGCCCTGGCCGAAGCTGGAGGCGGCCTCGGCCAGTTCGACCGCGCTTTCGGGCAGATCGTCGATGAAGCGGCTCGGCATCGAGGATTGCCACATGCCGTGGATGCGCCGGTTGGAGGCGAACATGATCTTGGCATGGCGGCGGGCGCGGGTGATGCCGACATGGGCCAGCCGACGCTCCTCCTCAAGGCCGGCGCGGCCGCTTTCATCGAGCGAGCGCTGGCTGGGAAACAGGCCCTCCTCCCAGCCGGGCAGGAACACCGTGTCGAATTCCAGCCCTTTGGCGGCGTGCAGCGTCATCAGGCTGACGCGCTGGGCGCTGTCATCCGAGACCGTGTCCATGACCAGCGAAACGTGTTCGAGGAAGCCCGGCAGGTCAGGGAATTCATCCAGCGAACGCACCAGTTCCTTGAGGTTTTCCAGCCGCCCTGCCGCATCCGCCGAGCGGTCCTTCTGCCACATGTCGGTGTAGCCGCTTTCCTCCAGCACGGTTTCGGCGACCTCGGCCGGGGTGGCGTGCTCCAGCTTCGCGGCCCAGCGGGCGAAGGCCTGGACCAGCTCGCGCACGGTGGAGCGCACCTTGGGCTTGAACTCCTCGGTCTCGACCAGCGCGCGGGCCGATTGCAGCAGCGACATGCCGGTGGCGCGGGCGTGCATGTGCAGTTGCTGCAAGGCCGCGTCGCCAAGGCCGCGCTTGGGCACATTGAAGATGCGCTCGAAGGCGAGATCATCGGTGGGCGAATGCACGCAGCGCAGATAGGCCATGGCGTCGCGGATTTCGGCGCGCTCGTAAAAGCGTGGTCCGCCAATGACGCGGTAGGGCAGGCCGAGTGCGATGAAACGCTCCTCGATCTCGCGCATCTGGGCGGAGGTGCGCACCAGCACGGCCATCTCCGACAGCGAAGCCCCGCGCGACTGGAAGGTCTCGATGTCATCGCCGATCAGGCGGGCCTCTTCCTGGCTGTCCCAGGCCCCGGCGATGATGACCTTCTCGCCCGGTTCGTCATCGGTGCGCAGGGTCTTGCCGAGTCGGCCCTCGTTCTTGGCGATGAGGTGCGAGGCCGCTTTCAGGATGTGCCCGGTCGAGCGGTAGTTGCGTTCGAGCCGCACCACTTTCGCGCCGGGGAAATCGTGTTCGAAGCGCAGGATGTTGTCGACCTCCGCGCCGCGCCAGCCATAGATCGACTGGTCGTCATCGCCCACGCAGGCCAGGTTTCGGCGGCCCTGCGCGAGCAGGCGCAGCCACAGATACTGCGCCACGTTGGTGTCCTGATACTCGTCCACCAGCATGTAGCGGAAGCGCTCCTGATACTGGGCCAGCACATCGGGATGGCTGCGCCAGAGCGTCAGGCAATGCACCAGCAGGTCGCCGAAATCACAGGCATTCAGCGTTTTGAGCCGCTCCTGGTAGGCCAGGTAGAGCGCCCCGCCCTGGCCATTGCCGAACACGCCGGCCTCGCCCACCGGCACGGCTTCGGGGCCAAGGCCACGGTTCTTCCAGCCATCGATGAAGCTGGCCAGCATGCGGCCCGGCCAGCGCTTCTCGTCGAGATTGGCCGCCTGGATGACCTGTTTCAGCAGCCTGATCTGGTCATCCATGTCGAGAATCGTGAAATCGCTGCGCAGGCCGACAAGTTCGGCGTGGCGACGCAGGATCTTGGCAGAAATCGAGTGGAAGGTGCCAAGCCACGGCATGCCTTCGGCCACATCCCCGACCAGCCGGGTGATGCGCTCCTTCATCTCGCGGGCTGCCTTGTTGGTGAAGGTCACCGACAGGATCTGCGAGGGGTAGGCCTTGCCGGTGGCGATCAGGTGGGCGATGCGCGTGGTGAGCACGCGGGTCTTGCCGGTGCCGGCGCCGGCCAGCACCAGAACCGGCCCTTCGGTGGTCTCCACCGCCTCGCGCTGCTCGGGGTTGAGGCCTTCGAGATAGGCCGGAGCCTGCGGCATGAGGCTGGCGCGGGCGCGCGCCGCCAGGCCGCCGGGTTGAGGCCGGTGGGTCAGGTCGTGGTCAGGCTCCGGCCCCTTGCCGGTCGGCCTGCCTGAGGGAGTGTCGGTTTCGGCCACGGGCGTGCTGCTGTCCAGACGGAATCACTGAGGCCCAATGTGGGCACTCGCAGCGCCGATGTCGACCGGCAGGCCTCTGCCTTCGGCACCAGGGCTCAGTGATGCGTGCGCTGGCGGGCCAGTTCCGGCTCTGCGGCGGGTTCGCGCCGGGCAATGCCAACGCTCCGCCCAAGCGCCTCGGGCAGTTTCAGGCCGGCATGGGCGGCCTTGAGCAGCGCCAGATTGGTGATGATGTCGGCAGGGAAGGGTGAAACCTTCTTGGTGCCCAGATCGACATGCAGCGACAGGTTCTCGGTGGTGGCCGAGAGCCAGCCTTCCTCGGCATGGCGCAACTCGAGGAAGTAGTGCATGCGCTTGTCGTCGAAATCGACGAGTTGCAAGGTGACCCGCACCGGATCGCCGGCCATCAGCTCACGCAGGTAGCGCACATGCGCCTCGGCCACAAAGTAGGACGCGTCCTGCTGCCGGACATAATCGGGGCCAAGGCCGATCAGCGAAAACACTTCATCGACGGCCCGGTCGAACAGCACGTTGTAGAAGGCCATGTTGAGATGGCCGTTATAGTCGATCCATTGCGGTTCGACCCGCATCGGTGACGAGACGAACGGAGCAAAGAACAGCGCCGGGGCCTTCGACCAGTCGTGCTGCATGCGGTCTTCTTTCGTGTGACGCCTGTTGTCTTTTTCTTGTTGCGCTGGTTTCGCGTTTCCGCAATCCGTAGGTGCGCTTACATGCTTGGCCTGTTTCGGCAATTCCATGATACGAAGCGTCTGGTCCGGTGGATCGGCCCAATCAACACGATTTCGAGGTGGAACATGCACATGGCCATCAGTCAGCAGCGCAAGCCGGCCTCGGCTGACGCCATCGATGCGGTCCGGCAGGGGCTTGGCGCGATGCTGGGCAACCGGCTGGTCAGCAGTCTCGCGGTGCGGCAGCAGCATGCCAACACGCTGACCTGGATCGACAATCAGGCCCCTGATCTGGTGGTTTATCCGGAGAGCACGGAAGAGGTCTCGGCCATCGTCAAGCTGTGCGCAGCCCATGATGTGCCGGTGGTTCCCTTCGGCACGGGCACCTCGTTCGAGGGCCATGTCAACGCGCCGTTCGGCGGGGTTTCCGTCGACACCTCGATGATGAAGGGCATCATCGCGGTGCATGCCGAAGACCTTGACTGCGTGATCCAGCCTGGTGTGACCCGCAAGATGCTGAACGAGCATCTGCGCGATGTCGGCCTGTTCTTCCCCATCGATCCGGGGGCCGATGCCTCGCTCGGCGGCATGACGGCGACACGCGCCTCCGGCACCAACGCCGTGCGCTATGGCACGATGAAGGACAACGTGCTGGCGCTGAAGGTGGTGCTGCCCAATGGCGAGGTGATGACCACGTCGCGCCGGGCCAAAAAGTCGTCGGCCGGCTATGACCTGACGCGGTTGTTCGTCGGCTCGGAAGGCACCTTGGGTCTGATCACCGAAATCACCCTGAAATTGCAGGGTATTCCCGAGGCGATCTCGGCCGGCGTGTGCCCGTTCCCGAGTGTCAAGGCAGCCTGCGACGCCACGATCCTGACCATCCAGAGCGGCCTGCCGGTGGCGCGGATCGAGTTGCTCGATGCGCTTCAGGTCA
>JALORF010000208.1 GCA_025459195.1 Beijerinckiaceae bacterium | reverse complement strand
CACCCGTCTGCCACTGACATCCGAAGATGCCCGTTCGACTTGCATGTGTTAAGCCTGCCGCCAGCGTTCGCTCTGAGCCAGGATCAAACTCTCAAGTTGGAGAGATTTGAAAATGGCTGGTCACTGCGTATTGACGGAGTTCACACCTGACTGCTTTCGCAATCAAATAGTGAGCTCGAAAAACGCAAATGACTGACCCGAAGGCCAGTCCGCAAGAACATCGCCGTCCACGTTTCTCTTTCTGTCTGCACTTGTCAAAGAGCGGCGCTTCAGGGACAACTTTTGCCGTGGCCCGAAGTGATTCGGGCTGGGGCAACCGTTTCTCTAGAGAAGCGCGGTCGCGGCGTCGCCGTGTGGCGTTGCCGTCGGTGTGGAGCGGATATAGTCGGGGGTGGGTTGAAGTGTCAACACCCATTTTCGATCTTTTTTGCCGAATGTGCATTTTTGTGCCCGGCGAATCCTGGAGCCGGCTGCGAAGCCTGCCTTTTCGATCCTCCAGCGCCTCGATTTGGCCCGAAATCGTTGTTTTGTGCTGGCCTGACGCCGATTGATTATGTCCACACATCCGGGCATGGTCTGTCTTCGCGCAGGCCGGCTTGCCGGTTTGCACGCCTGATCTGTGCGGCGCTTCTGATTCCGGCCCGCCTTGTGACATCAGGCGGGGTTCACCACACCATCGACCTGCGCGCGCCATCAGCCGCAAGAGACTGAGGAAGACCGGTCCGCCATGAACACCCACACTGCGGTCCTGTCGGAATCGCCGCATCCGGTGCCGCGCGCGCGCACCGGTTCGGGCGGATCGGCAACGTTGGGGGAAGACGATGGCAGGCGCGGAGCCCTGGCGGGCAGCCATGGCGACAGCCGCTTGCTGGGAGATGAGCCGGCCATCACGCTGGACCGCTCCGTTCATCCCTCAGCGGAGCGCCACGGCTTTTCCTATCGCTGGCTGTTTGCGAGCCTTCTGGTCGGGGCCTGTGGCAGCGCCCTGCTCGGCGGTGCTGTCTACATCGCGGTGCAGGGTGACACGAGCTTTGCCGAAATCCCCGAACTGGCGACCGCTCCCGGTCCCGCGCCGGGGGATGTGGCCCCGTCGGCGCGCAAGGGCGACAAGCTGGTCCAGCAGGCTGCCTTGCCCAGCGCACGCCAGGTGATCCGGGCTCCCTTCACCCAGCGGGTCGGCGATCGCGAGGTCATCAAGAACCGTCCCTTCATCCGCCTGTCGGCCGGACTGTCCCTGACGGCAGGCACCTTCTCCGCAGACATCCCGCCTTTCAATCCCCTGCGCCTGTTCTCCGAAGGCGGACCTTCCACCGAACGTCTGGCCGAGCAGGCCGGCGATGTGCCCGATGCCGATGTCTCGATGACCAAACGCGATCTCGGCAGCGTGGTCTTCGAGGATGCCGCACCCGGCCTGTCAGACGCCGAGATCATTGCGCAGATCGAGGAAGAGCGCGCCAATCAGGTTGCAGCCGGGCGCAGGTCCGTGCTGCCGATCCCGCCCCAGTTGATGTTGAGCCGCACCCTTCGCTCGCTGGGCGAGCCGGCTGCCGGCCCCCTGTCCTGGGCACCGGCCACCGACACCAGCTTCTCGAACATCGAGGTGCGCGTTGTTCCGGAGAACGTCACGGAACTTGCCAAGACGCCCCATGCCGCCACCCGCGAAGCCCCTGTCGAGGAGCGCGTGCTGCTGATCCGGCGCGGTGAAGGCTTTGACGCCGTGCTCCGGAGTGCGGGGGCGACAGCAGAGCAGATCCGCACCATGGTGGCTGCCCTTGGCGGGCGCGCGCGGGTTCAGGGGCTACCCGAAGGCCAGGTGGTGCAGATCATGACGGTGGCGGGTGCCCGCCCGTCGGAGCCGCGCCAGATCGTCCGGGTCTCACTGGTCGCCGAAGGCCGCATCGAAACGATGATCGCGGTCAATGATCGCGGTGCTTTCGTGCCGGTCCAGCTCGCCCGCGAGGAGGAGGAGCCCCGGCCAAGGCGCGCGGCCCGGACCGCGCGCGGGTCTGGCGACGAGGATGAAGACGACACCAATGAGGGCACCGGTGCCCGGCTTTATGACAGCCTCTACGAGACCGCCCTGCGCTATGACATGCCACGCCCTCTGATCGATGAGATGGTGCGGATTTTCGCCCATGACATGGATTTCCAGCGGCGTGTCAGCGGTGGCGACAGCCTCGAGGTGATCTTCACCGACGGCGATGATGGCGACGGGGCCCGCACCGAACTGCTGTTCGCGAGCCTGTCGGTCGCGGGCGAGACGCGCCGGGTCTTCCGTTTCCACGCGCCCGACGACGGCGTCATCGATTTCTTCGATGAAGACGGCCGCTCGCTGAAGAAGTTCCTCGTGCGCAAGCCTGTGGCGGGGGATGCGGAAATGCGCTCGGGCTTCGGCATGCGCTTTCACCCGGTGCTGCGCTATTCCAAGATGCACACCGGCGTCGACTGGGCCAATGGCCGGGTCGGCACGCCGATCATCGCAGCCGGCCACGGCACGGTCATCAAGGCGGGCTGGGACACCGGTTATGGCCGCCGCGTCGAAATCCAGCACGCCAATGGCTACGTCACGACCTACTCGCACATGTCCACTTTCGGGCGCGGCATCGAGGAAGGAGCGCGCGTCCGGCAGGGCCAGGTCATCGGCACCATCGGCAATACCGGCCTGTCGACCGGTCCGCACCTGCACTACGAGGTCATCGTCAACGGCAACTTCGTCAACCCGATGAAGATCCGCCTGCCGCGCGGCCGCGAACTCGAGGGCCGGGTTCTGGCCGAGTTCCGCCGCCAGCGCGAAGCGATCGAGGACCTCATCGTGCGCGGCGGTGGCGCGCGGGTCGTGGCCCAGCGCGACACCCGCCAGAACTGACCGGCACCGGGCCGCGCGCATGACCGCATTGCTGCTGATCGTGTTGCCCGTGTTCGTGCTGATCGCGATCGGCTACCTCGGGCGCAGGACCGGCCTGCTTTCCAACCGCACGGGAGACGGGCTCTCCGACTTCGTGTTCACGCTCGCCGTGCCGTGCCTGCTGTTCCGAACGCTGGCGCGTGCGGAGATCCCGCAGGTCCAGCCATGGGGCTACTGGATCGCTTATTTCACCGGGGTGCTGGTCTGCTGGACGCTGGCCATGCTCGTGGCCGGTCGCATCCTCGGGCGCAAGGGTCCAGCCGTCGTGGCCTGCGGCTTCTCGGCAGCCCAGTCGAACACGGTTCTGGTCGGGATTCCGGTCATCCTGAAGGCCTTTGGCGATGCGGGCGCGGTGCCGCTGGCGCTTCTGCTGGCGATCCACCTGCCCGTGACGATGACCGTGGCCACCTTGCTCGCCGAGGGCCGCCAGGCATCTGCCCGCCAGATCATCGGCAAGCTCATCAGCCATCCGATCATTGTCGGCATCCTGCTCGGCTCCGCCTTTCGGCCGCTGGCTGGCGTCGCTCCGGAAACGCTGTGGTCGGTGGTCGATCTGCTGGCCGGCGCGGCGGTGCCCTGCGCGCTCGTCTGCCTCGGCATTGCGCTTTATCGCTACGGGCTCGAAAGCGGGCTGAAGTTGCCGCTGATTCTCAGCGCTCTCAAGCTCGGCCTGCATCCTTTGATCGTCTTCGTGCTGGCCACCATGGTGTTCAGCATGCCGCCGGCGTGGTCAGGCGTCGCGGTGATGTTTGCCGCCTGTCCGTGCGGCATCAACGCCTATCTGTTTGCCGAACGCTACAAGGACGGCATGGCCGAGGCCTCGACCGCGATTGCCCTGTCAACGGCGTTGTCCGTCATCACCATGGTGATGTGGCTCGGCATTCTCGGCGTTCGGGCCTGATCAGGCAAAACCAAGCTGGCGGCGAACATCGGCCGGCGCCAGCCCAGCGTCGCGCAGGTCAGCGAGCGCCGGCGCATTGCGGCTCTTGGCCAGCTTCTGGCCCTGCTCGTCGCGCACCAGATCATGAAAATGGTAGTGCGGCGTGGGCAGCCCCAGCAGCTTTTGCAGCACCACGTGGATGTCAGTCGCCGCTTCCAGATCGCGTCCGCGCACCACATGCGTCACGCCCTGAAGCGCATCATCCACCACCACCGACAGGTGATAGCTCGTGGGCGTGTGCTTGCGCGCCAGCAC
>JALORF010000207.1 GCA_025459195.1 Beijerinckiaceae bacterium | reverse complement strand
GCGTGGAGCCTGAGGCCGGCCCCGTCGATCCGCTTGAACGGCAGGTTCACCGTGATCGGCATGGCCACGCCGGAGCGCATCATCACCCGCCGCGAGGTGATCGAGTAGATCGTCATGCGGGCATAGGCATAGGCCAGCAGCGCAACGATGCCGATGCCGCACAACGCCACCGGCATGATGGCGAGGGCATAGGACAGGGCCTCGCCGGGGCTGGCCCCGTCATATTTCGACGACAGGCCGCGCCAGAGGATCAGGGCCGCGAAATAGATCGCGACCTTGCGAATGTGGAATGCGCGGATCGCCAGCGACATCCAGGCTGGAGAACCCTGCCAGAGAAGCCGTTCCCCTTCCGGCAGGTCTGCCGGAAGGCCGGGGATTGGCTCGCCCGCATAATCATCATGCGGGACGTTGACGAAGCCGCCGCCGCTCATATCAGCGGCTCCGAGCGCTGCGGCGAGGCGTAGAGCGTGCCGCCGCCATAGTAGCCCATGATCTTGTCTTCCTCGAGCAAGGTCACCTGATCGGGGTTCTTCAGGCCGGGCACGTCAGCGAAGTGCTTGGCGAAGATGGCCTTCACCCGCGCCTGCCGCTTTTCGCCATCGATGCGGGTGAAGTTGGTCGGCAGCAGCACATTGCGGACACCGCCCGGAACCGCCACCTCGACCTCCATGTAGCGCATCACATACTCGGCGCGGTCGATCCAGATGTCCTTGACCACGCCGGCCCGCTTGCCGTCACCGCCGATGACATCCATGCCGACCGGGTTCGGATCGCGGCCCTCGACGTGGAAATCCTTGGCAACGCGCAAGGGTTCGATGCGCGGCTTGCCGTTGTGCAGGATGTCCGGCTTGTCAGCGCGCTCGGCCCATGAGCCGGGTCCCACGCCTGCCAGCATCGGGTCGCCGATCGGCTCGAGCGGCGCACCTGGCCACGGCTCCAGCGCCTTCATGGCATGGCTGCGCGTGTCGGGGTTGCCGCTGGTGTCGATGACCTTGTCCGGCCCGTGGGCCTGCTTGTAGGTCTTGGCAGGCGGAGGCGCTGGCCAGCCGACGATCTCGTAGCGGTTGTAGCGATCCTGCGTATCCTTCGCCAGCGGGTAGCCTTCGCGCTTGCTCTCGCGATGCAGATACCAGATCAGGCCGGCAAAGAAGGCCAGGAACAACCAGAAACTGATGACGGCCAGGTCAAAGCCAAGTGGACTGGAGCCGGGTAACATGTGTGCCTCCTGGGCAGTGTCTCGGACTAGCTGGGGAGTTCCGCCAGACCGAATGTTGAGGGGGATTTGGCCTTGTTCTCGGTCGTGCGGCCCACCAGCGGACCGATCACGACAAGAGTCATGAAAAGCAGCAGCAATTCGAGGTGATAGACGGCCGAATAGCCGACGGAGGCATCGGTCAGCGCCGGGCCCAGAAGCCCGGCCATCGCCATGTGCGAGACCACGTCGCGCAGCACGCCGCCCGCCCCGACCGAAAGCCCCATGGCCAGCGCCTGCACGGCACCCCAGGCCCCGAGGGCAAGGCCGGTGCCGCCGGCCTTGTCGAGCGCCATCGCGCCGGTCAGCGTGCCAACCGCGAAAAGCCCGCCGCCGAAGCCGATCAGCACGGTGCCGATCCGGAACAGCATCGGCATTTGCATCGGTGCCGACAGAATCACCAGCGAGAAGGCTCCGAGGCCGACGACCGCGCCATAAGCTGCCAGGCGTGACGGATCGATGCCGCGCATCAGTTGGCGCGCGGCGATGCCGAAGGCGATGAGCGCTCCGGTTGCCATCAGTCCGGTCAGGGCGGTGGTCTCGCCGACGCTGAGCTTGAGGATCTCGCCGCCATAAGGTTCGAGCACGACATCCTGCATGTTGAACGCCGCCGTGCCGAGTGCGACCGCGAGAAGGAAGCGCTTGGTGCGGCCCGCATTGGCAAAGCGCGCCCAGACCTCGCGGAAGGCCGGCGTGGCCTCATCGGCGCGGGCGCGGTCCTGATTGCGGGCCTCCTGCTTCCACAGCGCCACGAGATTGAGCACCAGCGTCATCGAGGCGGCACCCTGCACCACCTGGATCAACCGGATCTGGCTGAAATCGGACAGCAGCAGCGAGAAGGCCAGCCCCGAGATGACCATGCCGACCAGCAGCATCGTGTACATCAGCGCCACCACGCGCGGTCGCGCCGAGGGCGCCGCAAGGTCGGTGGCCAGCGCCAGCCCGGCTGTCTGTGTGGTTTGCAGGCCCGCGCCCACGGCCAGGAAGGCGATGGCGGAGGCGACATGGCCCACCCACCACGGCCCCCAGGTGTCGCCGGAGAGCAGGATCAGCGCAAACGGCATGATCGCCAGCCCGCCGAACTGGAGCAGGGTTCCCATCCAGATGTAGGGCACACGCCGCCAGCCGAAAGCCGAGCGGTGATGATCCGACTTGAAGCCCACCAGCGCCCGGAACGGCGCGAACAGCAGCGGGATCGCCACCATCACCGCCACCAGCGAGGCGGCGACATTCATCTCAACGATCAGCACGCGGTTGAGCGTGCCGATCAGCAGGACCGTGGCCATGCCGACGGAAAACTGGAACAGCGACAGGCGCAGCAATTTGCCAAGCGGAAGCTCATCCGATCCGGCATCGGCGAACGGCAGCAGCTTCAGGCCGAACCTGCGCCATTCATCCGCGAGGGCCTGAAGCTCCGGTCTCATCGGCGCACAAGCTCCATGGCCTGGCTGATGTAGAAGCCGCGCGCGATGCGGCGGGTGCGGGCCGTGGTCCAGCCTGCCAGCAGCGGCTCCGACGCGATCTGACGTGTCAGCCCGGCAGCCGCCAGCGGAACGATCGCCGGCGAACGGTCAGCCCGCGGAAACAGCTTGCCGATGCCATACATGGCCGAGATCATCGTCGTGCGCGGCGCGAAGGTGAACAGGATCGAGCCTGTGGTGCGCTCGCCGAGCGTGCGCAGGCAGCGGACGACATCGGAGGCCGGATGGTAGATCAGCGAGTCCATCGCCACGACATGGTCGAAGCGGCCAAGGCCGGCATCGAGCATGTCGCCGACCGCAAAGCGGACCGAGCCCGGGCCCAGATCGGAGGGCAGCCGCTCCGCCGCGATCCGCACCAGCGTGCCCGACAGATCGATGGCCACAACGTCGGCACCGCGTCGCGCGGCCTCGACCGCGAACGCCCCCGTGCCGCAGCCGGCATCGAGAATGCGCCGGCCGCTCAGGTCAGCCGGCAGCCAGTCCAGCAACTGCGTCCGCATCTCGTCGCGCCCGGCGCGCACCGTGGCGCGGATGCGGCTCACCGGGGCATCGGTGGTCAGCCTTGCCCAGGCCTCGACCGCCGTGCGGTCGAAATAGGTTTCAAGCTGGCTGCGCCGCGCCGTGTAGGTCGGGCTGTGATGCGTTGAGGTGCTCATCAATCGAACCCCAGAAGGTCGAAGATCTCGCGATCCTTCAACGGGTTGACGACGTTGCCCTCATTGCCGGCCCAGAGCGCGGCCGCCAGCTTGAGATATTCTTTCTGGACGGCAAGGATTTCCGGCGTCTCTTCCATCTCGAACAGGGTGGCCTTCTTCAGGCGCGAGCGCCGGATGGCATCGAGATTGGGGAAATGCGCCAGCGTTTCGGTTCCGACGGCGGCATTGAACTTGTCGATCTGGTCTGTGCCTTCGCTGCGGTTGACGATCACGCCGCCGACCCGGACATCGTAGTTCTTCGACTTGGCCCGGATCGCGGCCACGATCCGGTTCATGGCGAAGATCGAATCGAAATCGTTGGCGGCCACGATCACGGCCCGCTCGGCATGTTGCAGCGGCGCGGCAAAGCCGCCGCAGACCACATCGCCCAGCACGTCGAAGATCACCACGTCGGTGTCATCGAGCAGGTGATGTTCCTTGAGCAGTTTCACGGTCTGGCCAACCACATAGCCGCCGCAGCCCGTGCCGGCGGGCGGGCCGCCCGCCTCC
>JALORF010000206.1 GCA_025459195.1 Beijerinckiaceae bacterium | reverse complement strand
GCATCGGGTGCCCGGCCGTGCCAAGCCCCCCCGGTCGTGGCCGGGTCAGCATGCCGTGGATCGCGCCGGCGCTTGCTTGGCCCAGATCGGCCAGTGCCTGCACCTCGGCGGCTTTGGCCACGGCCTGATGCGTCACGCCAAGGCCCAGCATCACGATCGGCACGCCGCTGCCGAACACGATCGCGGCCGCATGAGGATCGACATAGGTGTTGAACTCTGCCGCTGGCGTGATGTTGCCGAGCCCGATGGCCCCGCCCATCAGCACGATGCGCCTTATCTTTGGCGCGATGTCGGGCGCAAGCCGGAGCGCCAGCGCGATGTTGGTCAACGGCCCGAGCGGACACAAGATGAGCCCCTTCTCCGGCGCGGCACGCAAAGCCTCGATGATCGCGGTGACCGCGTGACCGGGTGCCGCCCCACGGCTCGCCGCAGGCAAGCCAGACCCCGCCAGCCCATCCGGGCCGCACACGAATTCCGATACACGGCCAGCGCGCGATGCCCCGCCAGATCGCAGATGCGCAGCGCGTTCGCCGTGGTCAGATCGACCGGCACATTGCCGGCAACGGTCGTGATGAACCTCAGATCAATGCGGTGAGGCACGGCCAGCGCCAGCAGGATGGCGACCGCATCATCCTGGCCCGGATCGGTATCGATGATGATCGGTTCGGCGGCGGCGTCAGGCGGCACGGGCATTGCCGCTCATGATCATGTGGGCAAGATCATCCGGCGTGAGCGCGCCGATGGGCTGATCGACGAACTTGCGCCCTGCCCCCATGATCACAACGCGGTCGGCCAGCGCCACCACGTCGCGCATGTTGTGGCTGATCAGGATGATCGTGCGCCCATCGGCCTTCAGGGTTCGGATCAGGTCGAGCACTTGCGCGGTTTCCTTGACGCCCAGCGCGGCGGTTGGCTCGTCCATGATGATGATTTCCGCATTCCAGCGCAGTGCCCGGGCAATGGCCACGGCCTGACGCTGCCCGCCGGACAACCGCTCGACCGGGCGATTCATGTCCTCGATCTGAACACCGAGCCGGGCGAGATATCCCCTCGCATCGTCCATCATGCGGCGCTTGTCGAGAATGCGGACAAAGGGCAAGCCGAGGCTCCGGGTCAGTTCCGCACCCATGAACACATTGGCGGCAATCGACAGGCGCGGGGCAAGCGCCAGATCCTGGTAGATCGTGGCGACGCCCCGGCTCAATGCATCGTGCGGCGACAGGAAGCTGACCGGCTCCCCGCCCATGCGCATGGTGCCGGATGTCGGCTCTTCGGCGCCGGAGATCACCTTGATCAGGCTCGACTTGCCGGCACCATTGTCGCCGCAGATGGCGACGACCTCGCCGGCATGGATGTCGAGATCGACCTCACGCACGGCCACGACGGCACCATAGCTCTTGCCGATGCCGCGCAAGGAGAGCAGCGGGGCACCGGCATCAGGCGGCATGCCATGCTCCCCTCGCAAAGCCGGCCATATGCAAGCGCGCTGTCACTGCATGAACTGCTTGACGTTGGTCTTGTCGACGAGGATGGCCTCGGTGAACAGGTAAGGCCCGCTGGTGATGCTGGATTTGGGCTTCTTCTCGATCACGATGGCCTGCACGGCATCGACAGCCTGCTTGCCCATTGCCTCGAACGGGATCGCGACGGTCGCGAGCAGCGTGGAGTCAGGATCGGCGATGCGGGCATAGCTTTCCTTGCCGCCATCAATCGAGACGAGCGGGATCTGGCCCTTCTTGACACCCTGCGCTTTCAGCAGATCGTCGATGATATAGGCCTGCCCGTCGAACGAGGCCCAGATCCCGTTGATCTTGCCCTGGTTCTGCAGGAGCAGCGCCTGCATGCCGGCACGGACATCATCGCGCCAGCTCTGCGTACGCGCCATCGAGAACTTGCCGAGTTCCTTGATCGCCTGGTTTTCGGACAGAACCGCATCCAGCACCTTGCCGCGAATGCGCGAAGCGGCATTGAGATCGAACCGGGCGGTGATGATGTTGCCCTTGTAGCCAAGCTCGCCGAGCAGGTAGAGGGCCGCTTCCGAGCCGACCTTGTATTCGTTGCTCTGGATGTCGAACAGCGAATGGTTGCTCGAACCGGACTGCACCGTGATCACCGGAATGCCGGCATCCTTGGCCGCCTTGAACTGGGCATCGGCCTCGACCGGCTTGCCCATGGCGATGACGATGGCTCCGACTTTCTTGGCGATCAGCGCATCGAACTGCTCCGCATGCTTGGGCAGCGAGCCTTCCGAGTTGAGCAAGGTCACGTTCCAGCCCCGCGCCCTTGCCGCAGCAGCCGCCGAATTGGCCACGCGGGCATGGGTTTCGGCGGAAAACTGGAAGCCGATCACGCCAAGTTCGAACGGCTGCGCCTTGGCCGGACCTGTGCCGAGCATGGCTCCTAACCCCAGCAGCGCCGCTGCCGATACCATCAGCTTTTTCAGACCCGTCATGTCTCTCTCCCCGTTCTTGCGGCCTTGAGGCCTTGTTACGTCTTGAAGGCGGCCTTCTTCATCGCGCTGGCCGAGAAGGCCACCGATCCGATGATGATCACGCCCAGAACAATATCCTGCACGTAATAGGGGGCTCCAAGCAAGACGAGACCATTCCCCAGCACTTTGAGCACCAGCGCGGCAAAGACGGTGCCCGGCACATTCGGCTTGCCCGGCTCGAACATGGTCATGCCCAGCAGCACCGCTGCGATGGCATAGAGCAGGTAGTCGCCCGCCATGTTCGGAGCCGCCGATGACAGGTTGGCTGCCAAAAGCATGGCCATGATGCTGGCGAGCACCCCGGCCAGCAGCAGCCCGATGCGCTTCATGCGCCCCGTGGCGATGCCGGCCAGACGGGCCGCCTCATCCGCCTCGCCAGTGGCGACCATGTGCGCCCCTGTGCGTGTCCACTTGACCAGCCCATAGGCAAACAGCGTCACGGCGGTCATCCAGAGCACGAGGTTGGGCACGCCCCAGGTGGTGCCGCGCGCCAGCCCGGTGAAGCTCACCGGCCAGCGGCCCACGAATGCCACCCCTTGCGTGATCATGAAGGCCAGTCCCTTGGCGATCGCTGCCGTGCCGAGTGTCATGATCAGCGAGGGAATGCGCAGAACGGTGACGCCGATGCCGTTGACCGAGCCCAGGATGACGCCGACGCCAAGCGCGGCCGCCACCGCGACGGCTGGTGGGTATTGCAGTTGCACCAGCCAACCCGTCACGACAGCCGCCAGCGAGGCCACCTCGGCAATGGACAGGTCAAGCTCCGCGACCGTGAAGGCAAGCGCGAACCCGAGCGCGAGAATCGCCAGGAAGCTGGTATCCTTCAGCACGTTGATGATGTTCATGGGCGTCGCGAAATTCGGCGCGAAGACAACGAAGAACACGATCAGGGCGAGCCCAGCGATGGCTGTGCCATAGCGCCCGATCACATCGCGCACACGCATCAGGCCGCCACCATCATCATTGTCTGCAAGACAATCGGCAGCGACAAGAGCCGCGCAGGAACGGCAGGGATCCCGCTCATCGCCTCATGTCGCGCTTGCGCGCATGCGCTCGTCATTGGCACCAGCCCCACTGCATCGCCGCCTCCTTCTTGCGAGAACGAACCACGCGGCAGCCGGAGCGTCAATTGCCGAGGTCAGCCACGGTGCTGGCCCCTGCCTCCACTGTCAGCCCCGCAAGCTGGCGGGAGATCGGCGCCAGCGCAGACCCGCTGCTGACAAACAGCGAAAACAGCCTGTCATAGGTTTCGGCCCTGGCCAGATCGGGCTCGAAGCGGTGCTTGATCCGGACCATCCGGTCCTGAGCTTCGGCCAGCGACGGAAACTGTCCCAGCCCGGTCCAGGCCACGGCAGCCGCACCGATCATGCCCGGCTCACGCGCTGTGCCGACCTCGACGGGGCGCCGGCAGATGTCCGCCTTGATCTGGCACCAGAGCGGGTTGAGCGCCGCGCCGCCGCCGAAACGGATCGTGTGCGCTTGCCAGCCCAGCGCCGCCTCGGCCCGCTGAAGCACGTCCCGGTTGAGAAAGCCGATGCCTTCCAGCACGGCCCAGGCCAGATCGACCGCGCCATGCTGCCGGGCAAGTCCGATGAAGGCCCCCCGCAGCGCGGGATCCCAGTGAGGCACCCGCTCGCCCTGCAGAAACGGCAGGAACAGCAAGGGTTGCGGCTGTCGCTCCGTCGCCATCAACCCCGCAAGGGATGATGCGGGATCGGATGGGGTCTGCCCCAGCACGGACAAAAGCCATGGCACCGTGTCAGCGCCGTTCAGGCTCGGCCCGCCCAGTTGCAGCAAGCCGCCCCAATCCACGCTCAGCAGCCCTTCCGCCGCAGCAGGCGTGTCGCCGATCACGCCGAGCACCTCGGTGGTGCCCGAGATGTTGTAGGCATACCCGGCGCGCAAGGCTCCAAGCCCGGCGAC
>JALORF010000205.1 GCA_025459195.1 Beijerinckiaceae bacterium | reverse complement strand
GGCTTCAACCTTCCCGTCCCGTCCCGGCAGCATGATCTGCGAGCAAGGCCCGCGCGATGATGACCTTCTGCACCTCCGTGGCCCCTTCGTAGATGCGCAGGGCCCTGACCTCCCGGTAGAGTTCCTCGACCTTGCAGCCCACGCGCACGCCCTCCCCGCCGAAGATCTGGATGGCGCGGTCGATGATGCGCTGCGCCGCCTCGGTGGCAAACATCTTGGCCATGGCCGCCTCCCGCGTGATGCGCGCCGCTCCCTTGTCCTTGGTCCAGGCTGCCCGGTAGATCAGCAAGGCGGCCGCATCGATCTCGGTTGCGCTGTCGGCCAGGGCGGCTTGCGTCAATTGCAGATCACCGAGCACGCCGCCGAACATGGGACGGCTGGCCGCCCGCGCCGTGGCCTCATCCAGCGCCCGCCGTCCAAGGCCGAGCGCAGCCGCGCCGACGGTCGAGCGGAACACGTCAAGCGTCGCCATGGCAATCTTGAAGCCCTCGCCCGGCGCTCCGATGCGCTGGCTGGCGGCGATCCGGCAATCCACGAAGCGCAACGTGGCCAGCGGATGCGGCGCGATGACGTCGATCCGGTCTGCAATCTCCAAGCCTGCAACGCCAGCATCGACCATGAAGGCGCTGATGTTGCGGGTGCCGCGTCCCTCGCCCTCGCGCGCGAAAACGATGTAATGATCGGCAATGCCACCATTCGAAATCCATGTCTTGGCACCATTGAGGCGCAGATGCGCTGCGCCATCAGGTTCGGCCCGGGTCGTCATGGCGGCGACATCGGAGCCCGCATCCGCTTCGGACAGCGCGAAGGCCGCGATGGCCTCGCCGCGTGCGACCGGCGGCAGATAGCGCCGCTTCTGGGCATCGGAGCCGAACAGGCTGAGCGGCCCGGTGCCAAGCCCCTGCATCGCGAAGGCAAAATCGGCGAGACCTTCGTGCCAGGCCAGCGTCTCACGGGCCAGACACAAGGTGCGCACATCGAGAGCCTCGCTCGCTCCGCCGAAAGCGGCTGGCACGACATGCTTCAGAAATCCTGCCTCGCCGAGCGCGCGCACCAGCTTGCGGCACGAGGCATCGACATCATGATGATCGACGAGGCCAGGGAGCGCGTCCCCTGCCCAGGCATCGACTGCGGCATGGAGGTGCCGGTGCCGGGCATCGAGGAAGGGCCAGTCGAGGAAGCTGCGATCTGCCATCGGGGCTGCCTCAGTTGCCGGCAAAGACCGGCTTTTGCCGCGCGGCAAAAGCATTGAAGGCGCGCCGGAAATCCTGCGTGGTCATGCACAACGCCTGCGCCACCGCCTCGGCCTTGATGGCCTCCTCGATGCTCATGGCCCACTCCATCGCCAGCATCTTCTTGGTGATGTCATTGGCAAAGGTGGGTCCGTTGGCCAGTTCATGCGCCAGTTGCATTGCTTCGGAAAGCACCGTTTCTGCTGTTCCGAGCCGGTTGAAGAAGCCCCAGCGCTCCGCTTCCAGCCCGCCCATCACGCGGCCGGTGAACAGCAATTCCGATGCGCGCCCGTAGCCGATGATGCGGGGCAGCATCGCGCAGGCACCCATGTCACAACCGGCCAGACCGACCTTGTTGAACAGGAAGGCAACCTTGGCCTCGGGCGTGCCGATCCTGAGATCGGACGCCATGGCGATGATGGCCCCGGCTCCGACACAGACACCGGCAATGGCCGCGACCACCGGCTGCGGGCAAGCCCGCATGGCCTTGACCAGATCGCCTGTCATTTCGGTAAACCGCATCAGGCCCTTGGTGTCCTTCGCGAGCAAGGGCTCGATGATCTCGAAGACATCGCCTCCCGAACAGAAATTGCCGCCCGCCCCGGTCACGACAACCGCCTTGACCGCATCATCATACTGAAGCTGCCGAAAGAAGCGGACGAGTTCGGCATAGCTTTCGAAGGTGAGCGGGTTCTTCTTGTCCGGACGGTTCAGCGTCACGATGGCGACAGCCCCGTCCACGGCGAGATCGAAATGCGTGGCCGAGCGCATCGACTTGTGCGAGGGGTCGTCGTGCGGCGTGGTCATGGCTTCGGCCCTTTTTGATGGATCGCGGCTCTGGTCGAGGCCTTCAGCTTGCCGAGCAGCGCCATGAGGTGTTCGATGTCCGTCTCCGAGAGCCCCTCGAAGAAGCCGGCGATCCAGTCCTCGTGCTGGCCCGCCATGCGGGCGAAGGCAGCGCTGCCGGCAGGTGTCAGCACCACATTGACCACACGCCGGTCGCTGCCCGAACTGCGCCGCTCGATGTGGCCGGCCTCGACGAGGCGCTCGACCAGCGCTGTCAGGTTGCCATTGCTGACCATCATGCGGCCCGACAACTGGCTCAGCGTCAGCCCGTCGGGGGCCTTGTGCAACTGGGCCATCAGGTCGAACCGCGGCAGCGTCACATCGAAGCGATTGCGCAGGCGGCTGCGAACCTCGTCTTCCACCAGCGTCGTGCAGGTCAGCAGCCTGAGCCAGAGCCTGAGTTCCGCCTTGTGGTCGCGGGGTCGTTCAGACACCACCGTCTCGGCATCGATGACCTGTGGCAGAGCCTCGTCCATCAGCCGGTCTCCCCGCCCGAGACGCTGAGCGCGATGCCATTGACGCTGGCAGCACCGGCACCGGCGAGCCACAGCACGGCCGAGGCGACATCTGCTGGCTGGACGAGCCGCCCCTGGGGGTTGGCTCGCGCCAGTTCCGCCCGGATTTCGGCCTCGGCACGGCCCGTCTTGGCCATGATGGCTGCCACAGAGGTGTTGACCAGATCCGTCTCGGTGTAGCCAGGGCAGACTGCGTTGACGGTCACGCCTGTGCTGGCAACCTCCTGGGCCAGCGCCCGCGTCAGTCCAATCACGCCATGCTTGGCTGCACTGTAAGCGGTGACGTAAGCATAGCCCTTGAGGCCGGCTGTGCTGGCCACGGTGATGATCCGGCCTTGCCGGGCCGCCAGCATCGATGGCAGCACGAGGCGCGTGAGGCTGAACACGCTTTCGAGATTGAGCGCCAGCATGCGCCGGACCATGCCGGCATCGGTGCGGGCGAAGGGCGCGGTTTCCACCCCGCCGGCATTGTTGACGAGAATCATGACCGGCCCATGCCGATCCGTGGCCTGTGCTAGCGCCGCAGCGAGCGCGTCCTCATCGGTGACATCGGCAGCCAGCGCGAGCACACCCGCAGGCACCGCACCGGCGGGCCATTGCCGCGCGATCGCGCTGACACGCAGGCCCCGCGCCTTGAGGGCCTGCACGATGGCAAGCCCGATGCCCCGGCTGCCGCCAGTGACGAGTGCGTGCTGATCTGTCAGGCCATCGTCCGGCATCTCGGCCACTTCGCCTTCAGTCTGCGGGACGAATTGCCCGGCCAACTGTTTTAAGCCTAAAATGATTCAGCAGGGCTGCCAAGCGGTCAGTGCAGCCGCATCCGGCGGGCCTGCACCGCACCGGCACTGCCATTCTCGAGACTGGAGCTTCGCCATGCACCCTAGCGGCCACGCCCCACAGGCCTTCATCGTCAGCGGCGTGCGCACACCGATCGGGCGCTATGGTGGCGCACTCTCGTCTGTCCGCCCCGATGACCTCGCGGCGCATGTCGTCACCGAATTGATGCGGCGCTGCCCGGCGGTTGCGGCAGATGCCGTTGACGATCTGCTGATGGGCTGTGCCAATCAGGCCGGCGAGGACAACCGCAATGTGGCACGCATGGCAGCGCTGCTGGCAGGGCTGGAGGGCGTGACGGGGGCAACGATCAACCGCCTTTGCGGTTCGGGGCTCGATGCCGTCGGGCAGGCGGCGAGGGCCATTCGCGCCGGCGAGGCCGACATCATCATCGCCGGCGGCGTCGAAAGCATGTCACGCGCCCCGTTCGTGATGGCCAAGGCCACGGAAGCGTTCTCGCGCCAGGCCGACATCTTCGACAGCACGATTGGCTGGCGCTTCGTCAATCCGCGCATGCAGCGC
>JALORF010000066.1 GCA_025459195.1 Beijerinckiaceae bacterium | reverse complement strand
GCCGAAGCGCAGGCCCTTGGGGCGCAGGCCAAGTCCTATCAGGTGCCGTCGAACAAGTCCGCGCCTGTCCCGCCCGAGGCCCCCAAGCTCTCGGACATCAAGCTGATCGACTATGACTTCGCCAAGTATGGCTCGTCGGCGGAACGCACCCGCCTGCTCGCCAAGTGGGATGCGGAAATCCGCAACGCGCCGAAGCGCTGAGGCCTGACGCCGCCGGGGGGCAGGCCAGGTGAACCGCAGGACCGCTGACCGCGGCCATGTCGATGTCGTCGCGGCCCTTGTGGCCGTGGCGGCTTTCGTGCTCCTGCCTTGGGCCTTCACCGGCCCCGGCCAGTCCGGACTGGGCCTGATGCTGGCCGGGCGCTGGCCCTTGCCGCTGCCGGTGCTGGCGGCGGCTGGGGCCGCGCTCATGGCCTATCTGTCGCCGCAGCAGGCCACGGGCCGGCTGGTCGTGATCGCGGCCGGCCTTGCCAGCTTCGTGCTCTACGGCTTCTTCGCCACTGCCATCGATGGCGGTCCGATGATCGCCTGGGGGCTGGGCGGAGCCATCGTGTTCGCGGCGCTGGTGCTGCTCGGCTCACGCGCGGCTGCCGTCGCCGGGGCCTTCAAGGCGGATCGCTGGGTTGCCACCACCACGATCGCCATCCTTGCCGCGGTCATCGTCTTCGTCTTCTTCCCCGTCGTCAGGGTGCTGGCCAGCGCCTTTGTCGATGGCTCCGGTATCATCGATCTTGGGCTGGCGGCGCGGCGCCTGTTCGCGCCTGATATCTGGACGCTGGCCTGCCTCTATTCCGAAGGTGGCTGCGGCGTGGTTGCCAACACCATCCTGCTCGGCCTGCTGGCGGGCGTTGTGTCCACCTTGCTTGGCCTTGCCTTTGCGCTTCTGGCCGTGCGCGGCGGGGCACGCAACTCCAGGCTCTTCGACGCGATGTCGATCCTGCCGATCATCACCCCGCCCTTCGTCATCGCACTGGCGCTGGTCATCCTGTTCGGCCGCACCGGCATCGTCACCACCTTCCTCGATGAGTGGTTCGACATTCCGCGCTCGCGCTGGATCTATGGCCTGCCCGGTGTGCTGATCAGCCAGGTCCTGTCGCAGACGCCGCTGTCCTATCTCATCCTGCGCGGCGCGCTTCAGGGCATCGCGCCCTCGCTGGAGGAGGCGGCGCAGACCTTGCGTGCCTCGCGCATGCACATCTTCCGCACCGTGACCTGGCCGCTGCTGCGGCCGGCCGTGGCTGCCGCCTTCCTGCTCGGCTTTGTCGAAAGCCTGTCCGATTTCGGCAATCCGCTGGTGCTTGGCGGCTCGTTCGAGGTGCTGTCGACCAAGATCTTCTTTGCGGTTGCCGGTGCGCAGCATGATCCGGGCCGTGCCGCCATTCTGGCGCTGATCCTGCTGGTGCTGACCCTCTCGGCCTTCTGGTTGCAGATGGTCTGGCTCGGCAAGAAATCCTACGTCACCGTCACCGGAAAGGGCGACAGCGGCATTCCCGCGCCGCTGCCCACCGGCATTCGCCTCGCGGCACTGGGCGTGGTCGTGCCGTGGATCATCCTCACCGTGGTGGTCTATGGCATCATCGCCGTCGGCGGCTTCGTGGTCGACATCGGGCGCGGCGACATGACCACGACCTGGCGCCATTTCAACACCGGCTTTGCTGTGGAGTGGGGCGAGCGTGGCCTGTTCTTCGCAGGCTCTGCCTGGGATTCGTTCTTCATCACCGTGCTGGTGGCGGCGGTGGCAGCCCCGCTCACGGCCATCGTCGGGCTGCTCACCGCCTACGTGCTCTCGCGCCATGACTTCAAGGGCAAGCGCACTTTCGAGTTCCTGACCATGCTGTCTTTTGCCATTCCGGGCACGGTCATCGGCGTGGCCTACATCGTTGCCTTCAACGTGCCGCCCATCGAGATCACCGGCACGGGGCTGATCCTGATCATCTGTTTTGTCTTCCGCAACATGCCGGTCGGCGTGCGCTCTGGCATCGCTGCGCTGAGCCAGATCGACAAGTCGCTCGATGAAGCCTCGACCACGCTGGGTGCCAAGACCGGAACAACCGTCCGGCGGGTCACGCTGCCCCTGCTCAAGCCAGCCATCGTGGCAACGCTGGTGTTCTCCTTCGTTCATGCCATGACGGCGGTCAGCGCCATCGTCTTCCTGGTCACGGCCCGCTACAACATGGCAACGGCCTACATCGTCAACCGGGTCGAGGCTGGCGAGTTTGCCCTTGCCATCGCCTATTCGTCGTTGCTGATCCTGTTCATGCTGGCGGTTGTGCTGCTCATCCAGCTTGTCGTCGGCGAGCGCAAGATCGGTCGCCGCCAGGTGGCCGCCAAGCCCGCTGCGCCCTCCGTCACCAGTGGCATGGGAGCCCGTTGATGTCCTCCACCCCTGTGAAAGCCGGCTCGCGCGCCGCCTCTGTCGAGTTCCGCAATGTCTGGAAGCGCTGGGGCCAGGTGGCTGCGGTGCGCAACGTCTCGTTCAAGGTCGAGGCTGGCACGCTGACCACGCTGCTCGGCCCCTCCGGCTGCGGCAAGACCACCACCTTGCGCCTTGTCGCTGGCCTCGAACTGGCCAGCGAAGGCCGCATCTTCATTGGCGACGATGATGTCACGCCGCTCGGTGCCGCCGAGCGCGATGTCTCGATGGTGTTCCAGTCCTATGCCTTGTTCCCGCACATGAGCGTGCTGCAGAACGCCATGTATGGCCCGCTGGCCTCGGGCGCCTCAAAGGATGCCGCGGAAAAGATGGCGCGCGAGAAGCTCGGCTTGGTCGGACTCTCGGGGCTGGAAGCGCGCCTGCCATCGGAACTCTCCGGCGGCCAGCAGCAGCGCGTCGCGGTGGCGCGGGCGCTGGTGCTGGAGCCGCGCGTGCTGCTCTTCGACGAGCCGCTCTCCAACCTCGATGCCAAACTGCGCCGCAAGGTGCGCGATGATATCCGCGATCTCCAGCAGCGGCTCGGCCTCACCGTGCTTTACGTGACCCACGATCAGGAGGAGGCGCTGGCCGTCTCCGACAAGGTGATTGTCATGGACAACGCCGTGATCGCGCAGGAGGGCACGCCGGAGGACCTTTATGAGCGGCCACGCAGCCGCTTCCTCGCCGATTTCATCGGCGAGGCCAACATCATCGCCGGCAGCTTTTCCGAACAGGGCGGCGAAACCCTGTTCACCGCCTCCGGGGTCACGCTGCGGCTCGGCCGCGTGCCCGTGCCGGCCGATGCCGCGCTGGTGGCGCTGCGGCCTGATCGCGTGGGTCTGTCGGAATCGAGGGCCGGCGCGCTGGTCATCCGCCGCCGGGCCTATCTCGGCCATGCCTGGGAATACACGCTCGAAGCCCCCTGGGGCGAGGTGCTGGTTGTGGCTCCGACGCGGGAGGCGGCACTGCCGCTGGGCGCCAGGGTCGATCTGGTCATCGAGCCGGGCTCCGCCATTCCGCTGCCGGCGAGCACAGCCTGATCGCGGCCGGTGTCGGCGCGTGGGCCTTGCCCCTTTCATCGCTGGCGGCCGCCGTGTCAGAACACGCCTTGAGGAGACCATTCATGCGCCACCTGATTCTCGCCGTCCTGCTGTCCTCGGCCCTCGTGGCCTGCACCGCCAGCGGCACCCCGCCAGCGCCTTCCCCCGCCAGTGCGCCGAGCGGCGTCACGCCCAACACCTTCACCCTGCCATCCGGCGGCGGCTGCGCGGGCGAGGTCGCGCGCTTCCAGGCCGTGATGGACAATGATCTGGCCACCGGCCACACCACCAAGGGCGTGCATGAACGTGTCTCGGCCGAGATCGCCACTGCGCGCGCCACCTGCGCCGGCGGCAACGAGGGCGCAGCCATCGCCCAGGTCAACGCCACCAAGTCCCGCTTCGGCTATCGCTGAAGCGGCCGCGGCGGGCAGGGTGCCATGCGGCTGCGCATCGGAACCTTCAACGTCGAGAACCTGCTGACGCGCCAGCGCTTCGGCGGCGAAGGCAGGAATGATGACCGGCGCGGGGGCAAGGATGGGGCCAAGGGCGGGGTCAAGTCGGGCGACACCGCCGCCGCCCTGTCGCTGTTCCATTTCCCGCACGCAGACCAGCGCGAGGCCGTGGAAAAATCGCTGGCCGTGGCACTTGAAGACGACAAGCGCCAGATGACGGCGCTGGCCATGGCCGAGGGGGCTGCCGACATCTGGTGCCTGCAGGAGGTCGATTCGCTCGCCAGCCTCCAGGCCTTCTTCGCCAACTATGTGCACCGGCTGTCGGATCACCGCTTCGGCCATTTCGCGGTTGAGAGCGGCAATGACCGGCGCGGCATCGAGGTTGCCTTCGCCGCGCGCCGCGACCTGGTCGCCCCCGAAGGCGTGAGCGTGACCAGCCATGCCGCCGCGACCTTTGCCGATCTCGATGTGCATGACAGGGCGCTGGCCGAGATGGGCATTGCGCCGCACGACCGGGTCTTCAACCGCGATTGCCTGATGGTCGAGCTCAATTGGCAACGCCGCGACCTGACCCTGTTCCTGTGCCATCTCAAATCCATGAACAATGGCTCGGATGACGGGCGCAGTGCCACCTTGCCGGTGCGCCGCGCCGAGGCACTGGCCATCACGCGGCTGGTCAAACGGCATTTCGGGCAGGGCTGGCGCGAGGCCAACTGGATCGTGGCCGGCGATTTCAACGGCTTTCGCTACGGGCTCGGCGCCGGGGCCCGGCGCGAGGACGAGGGCCCGAGCGGCATCGAGCCGCTGCTCGACCGCTTCGCCATTGATCCCATGGACAGCTTGCCCGAACACGAGCGCTGGACGCATTTCCGGCGCTGGTGGAGCGAGGGCGAAGGCCGCCTGCGCGAGCAGCACATGCCGCTTGACCGGGTCCTGCTGTCACCGGCCATCGCCGCGGCCAACCCCGCGCCTGAGGTCGACATCATCCGCCGCGGCCAGCCTTACCGCGTCCCGCTCGATCCGCGCGCGCCGGACCGTTCGATCGCCGCGCTCTCATCCACGGCCGACCGCTATCCGCGCGTCGGCTGGGATCGGCCCAAGGCCTCGGACCATTGCCCCGTGGTGGTCGGCATCGACCTGCCGGAGCGTTGAGCCAGCGCGCCGTGCCGCGCCCTCAGGCCGGCTCGGCGTCGCGCGCCGCCATCATTGCCTTGAAGGCGGGGCGGGCATGGCACGCCGTCAGCCAGGCATCGACATGCGGTGCCGTGGCGAACAGTTCAGGGGCCGGGCGGGCATAGCGCATCACCTCGGCCACGTTGATGTCGGCGACGGTGAAGCGCCCGCCGACCAGAAAGCCGGTCTTGGCCAGCGCCTTGTCGAGCGCCGCGAATGGGCGCTGCAGCGCGGCGATGGCCGCATCCGCCTTGGCCGCGTCGCGCTCCGCTGGTGGCTTGCCGACGCGGTTGTAGAGAATTTCGATGGTGTGCGGCTCGGCCGAGGTCGCGGCCCAGAAGCTCCACATCGTCATCAGCGCATCTTCGGTGCCATCCTTCGGGCCCAGCGCGCCGCCATGCTTTTTCGCCAGATGCAGGTTGATGGCGAGCGATTCCGTCAGCACCAGCCCGTCCTCGTCGAGCACCGGGATCTGCCCGGCCGGGTTGAGCGCCAGGAAGTCCGGCGACTGCGTGGTCATGCCATCATGCCCCGCGCCGTTGTCTGGCAGGCGGTATGCCTGGATCACCGGCACATGCACGAAGGGCAGGCCCATCTCGTGGCACAGCCAGATGTTGCGTGAGGCGCGGGAGCGATAGACGCCATAGATCGTGACGGTCATGGGGAAAGTCCTGACGATGCGGGGCTTCGTTGTCGCGCCTCAGGCCGTCTGGCGCAAGGTCTCCCGCGCAATCACAAGGCGCTGGATTTCCGATGTGCCCTCGTAGATGCGGGTGATGCGGGCATCGCGCGCCAAGCGCTCCACGGGATAATCGCGGCAATATCCGGCCCCGCCATGGATCTGGATGGCGGTGTCGGTGGCCCGGTGCGCCGCTTCGGAGGCGAACAGCTTGGCCATCGAGGCTTCCTTGGCGAAAGGCTCGCCACGATCCTTGCGGGCGGCGGCATCCAGGATCAGCAGGCGCGAGGCGCTGATGTCGACCTCGCGGTCGGCGATCATCCATTGCAGGCCCTGGAAATCGGCAATGGCCTGGCCGAACTGCCGGCGCTCGCGGGCGTAAGCCTTGGCGGCATCCATGGCCGCCCGCGCGATGCCGAGCGACAGCGCCGCGACGCCAATGCGCCCGCCAGCCAATTCGCCGACGGCAATCCTGAAGCCGTCATTCTCGCGGCCCATCAGGGCCGAGGCGGGCACCCGGCACTGGTCGAAATGCACGATGTTGGTGGCCGAGCCATGCTGGCCCATCTTGTGCTCGGCCTTGCCCACGATCAGCCCCGGTGTTCCCGCCGGCACCAGAAACACCGAGATGCCCTTGCCTTTCGGCGCATCAGGATCGGTTACGGCCCAGACCACGAAGACGCCGGCATATTCGGCGCTGGTGATGTAGATCTTGCTGCCGTCGAGCACGTAATCCGCCCCGTCGCGCCGGGCGCGTGCGCGCATGCCGGCCGGGTCCGAGCCGGCGCCGCTCTCGGTCAGGCAGAAGGCCCCGGCAGGGTAGGTGCCGTCCGCCAGCTTGGGCAGATGGTCGCGCTTCTGGGCCTCGGTGCCGCAGGCCTGGATCACCTCGCCGACCATGTTGGTCACCGAGACGGTGACAGCCGTCGACGCGCAGGCATAGCCCAGTTCCTCGATGGCCAGCGCAAACGCCACAGTGCCGGCTTCCGTGCCGCCATGCTCGGCCTTGACGTTCAGCGCCATAAAGCCGTTGTCTGCCAGCAGCCTGAGATTGGCCAGAAGGTCGGCCCGGCCCTCGCCGCGATCCAGCGTCTCGGCATACGGGGCCAGCCGGTCGCCCGCCAGCTTGCGCGCCGCATCGCGGATCATCACCTCTTCGTCGCTAAGCCCGAACTGCATGGCAAACCCCGTCTTTGCCTGCACTGTGGACTGCCGGCCTCGCCGGGGCAATCGGCCTGGAGCCGCAGCCCGGTTGCGCAGCCCTGCACGATCCCCCACCATGCTGGCATGCCAACTCGAGAAAGCCCGCCAGCCCGCATTGTCCTGCGTGCGCCCCGTCCTGGCGACTATGGCTGGATCATCGCACGCCATGGCGCAGTCTATGCGGCGGAGTATGGCTGGGACATCGCCTTTGAAGGTCTGGTGGCTGGGCTGGTCGCTGATTTCGTTGCGAGCCATGACCCCGCCCGCGAGCGCTGCTGGATCGCCGATCTTGGCGGTCAACCCGTCGGCTCGGTGTTCTGCACGCGCCAGGATGACGACACGGCGAAGCTGCGCATGCTGATCGTCGACGAACAGGCCCGCGGCCATGGGGCAGGGGGGTTGCTGGTCGATACCTGCATGGCCTTCGCCCGCGAGGCCGGCTACCGCAAGATGACGCTCTGGACCAACGACATCCTGACAGCGGCGCGCAAGCTCTATGCCGCCCGTGGCTGGCGCCTCGCCAGCGCCGAGGCAGTTCACCAGTTCGGGCAAGCCATGGTCAGCGAGACCTGGGAGGTCGAACTTTAGCCGTCAACTCGCCAGCACGCGCTGCGGCGGGAAGGTGATTTCCACCAGCGTGCCTTCGTTCTTGGCGCTGGTGATCAGGATCATGCCCTTGTTGGCTTCCACCAGCGCCTTGGTGATGGGCAGGCCAAGGCCGGTGCCGCCGATGCCGGCGCTGTTGGTGCGCCGGGTCGAGGCCACCTGGCGGAAAGGCTCCATGGCGAGCCCCAGTTCCTTCTCGGTCATGCCGATGCCGGTGTCGCGCACCCTCAGGATCACCTCGCCCCGGTCGCCCAGCGCTGTCGACAGGATGACCTGCCCGCCCGCGTCGGTGAACTTCACCGCATTGGACAGGATGTTGATGACGATCTGCCGCAAGGAGCGGTCATCGGCCACCACCGAAGGCAGCTTGGGCTGAAGGCCGGTGCGCAGAACCACGCGCTGGCGGTTGGCCTCCGGCTGGAGCAGGGCGACAGCGCTGCTGGCGATCTCGTTGAGGTTCACGCCGGTGAAGGTCAGGTCCATCTTGCCGGCCTCGATCTTGGCAAGATCGAGCAGGTCATTGATCAGGCTGATCAGGTAGCCGCCGGATTGGTGGATGTCGCTGAGATATTCCTTGTAGCGCTCGTTGCCGATCGGCCCGAAGCGCTCCTCGGACATGACCTCGGTGAAGCCGAGGATGGCGTTCAGCGGTGTGCGGATTTCATGGCTGATCTTGGCCAGCACGTCGGATTTCTGGGCGCTGGCCTTTTCGGCATTGCGCTTGGCATCGACCAGGTCCGCCTCGGCGCGCTTCCAGGCGGTCATGTCACGCAGCACGGCGGAATACTTCGGCTCGTCACCATCGGCCACGCGGCCAAGGGTCATGTAGAGCGGAATGCGCCCGCCCTGCCGGACGCGGCCTTGCACCTCGCGGCCATCGTTCAGCAGCGCCGCCACGCCGCCGCCCTTCAACCCTTCGAGATAGTCGAGCGCCGTGATGTGGCTCTCTGGTGCCAGCAGCAGCGTGAAGTTCTCGCCCGTGACCTCGCGCTGGTCATAGCCGAACAGCGCCTCTGCCGAGCGGTTGAGCGACAGGATGCGCCCGCGTTCATCCATGGTCGCCACCCCGTCTGTGGCCGTGTCCATGATGGCGGTGAGTTCGCGCGCCTGTTCGCGCGCCTTGGCCAGATCGAGCTTGAGCGCTTCGACACGCGCCGCATCGACGGTTTCGAGCGCGCGGCGGAAGGACATCAGCGTTGCCGGCTCGCCCTGCCAGGCGATCGCCGACAGGCGCGCATCGACAGCTTCGTGGCTGCCGTCGCGGCGCGTCAGGGCAAAGACGCCGCCGCCTTCGCCTGGCATCGCACCGCGAAACAGCCGGCCCGTCCCGACCCGCGCCAGATCGTCGAGGTTGTCATGGTCGAGCAGGTCGAGCAGGGTCTTGTTGGCATAGACCATGCGCTCGGCGCGCAGCACCAGCACACCGATGGGCAGCTTGTCGAGCAGCGCCGCGAACATGCCATCGCTGCCGGGCTCGGGCGGAACCAGCCGCATGACCTGCTGCGCGGTCGTCACGGCCTCGGGGGCAGGCAGCGCCGGCGGTTCGGCCAGGTCAGGGGGCAGTTCAGCGGCCAAGTCAGCCGTCAAGCCAGCAGCCGAGTCAGATGCAGTGTCAGCGGCCAACTCTGGGGCCAGGTTAGCGGCCAAGTCAGTGGCCAAGTCAGCGGTCAAGTCAGTGGCGATGTCGGCGTTCTGCGTGCCGGCATCGTCCATCCCGGATCTCGCCGGAGACGCGGGTTCGGCGGCGGGCTGCCGGGCTGTCTCGTGCGGCATGGTCAGCGCGCTGTCGGCCTCACCCTCGATGCGGGCACCCAGCGCCTTGGCGATTTCGCGGAAGGCATTGCGCTCGGAATGGGTCAGCCGTGGCGGGGTTTCCGCCGGCCTGATATGAACCACGTTGCTGGCAGGCTGAGGCTGGAGCGCCGGCTCTGTGGTCAGAGCGGGTGCCGGTGCCGGCGCGTCCGATGCATCGGCAACAGCATCGGCTGCTTTTGCTTCCGGCTCAGGCGCTTCGGGTTCAGGCGCGTCGGGTGCAACCGCTTCGGTCGCAGGTGCGTCCGGCACGGGTTGCGCCGCGGCCGGAAAGGGAACGGCCATGCCGGCCAGTGCCACGCCGAAGCCGCGCCACCCGGTCAACCGACGGTCCTGATCGCTGAGAGGCAGGCCGGAGAGTGTGACCGTCAGGCCCTGATCGCTGCTGCCGATCCGCCAGAGGCTCGGAAGGCCGCTCCAGGTCTTGCCGGCCGACAGCGCAGCCGTCACGGCCCCGCCCTCGTCATGCACCAGGTCCCCGTCCAGATCCTGCCAGCGACGACCGATCATGGCGGCGGCCCTGCCTGCGCCCAACAGCGCGTCGACCTCGGCGGACAGGCTGCGGAAACGTCCATCCGGCTCGATCTCCCACAGCAACCGCGCCTTGCCGGCCTTTGCCGCCAGACCGGGCGGGTTCGCGGCGGCAGGGGTCGCGGCGGCAGGGGTCGCAGGGTGCGGCGCGGCGGACAGCGGCAAAGGTTCGGTCGGGCGTTCGGTCTGGGGTTCGGTTTGCAACTCGGTCTGCGGCTGTTGCGCAGGATCGGGCGACGCACCCGCGCGGGCCGCAGCTACCGCCCCGGCACGGGTGGGCGCGGCCTGCGCTGCCACCAGCAGCACCACCGCGCCATCGGCAAGGCGCAGGCGGCGGCAGGCGCAGGTGACCTGCGTGACGCCATCCGGACCGGACATGTCGAGCCGTTCGAGCCGGACGCCGCCAAGCGGCGCAAGACCTCCGGCCAGCGTCACCAGGCGCTTGGCTGTCTGCGGCGCAAATCCGGCGCTGACCATGGCTTCGCCAGCCGCGTTGGCATGCACGACCTCGCGGCCGTCGCCAGCCATCACGATCAGGGCCGCGTCGTCGCCGACAAAAGACGACAAGCCCGGGTCCCGCCTCAGGTGCGCCAGAATGTCGGTCCATGGTGTGGCTGGCGTGGCTTCAGTCACGGTGTCGGTGCTTCCAGATCGTGCTTGCAGGACGCTCTTGCGAGGGCATCTTGCGGGTTCGTTTGCAGACAAAGCGGTCCGCGCAGGCGGGCTTCACGTGCTTAATGAACTCTTAATATAGCGGTCAGGCGACCTAAATCCATCGCGAACTGCGCTGCCGGTCGCCTGGTTTCGAGGAGGGTTAACCTGTGGTCCGTGTTGTGCCCGCCCGGGCGCGGACGGCGGGGCAGGCTATCCCCGATCGGCACCTGCGGCGGGCTGCTGCGGTCCGCTTGATTTGTGCGCTGCACCATGATATTGCACTGCACCATAAGTCAGGCATGACGCGGGCAGGCAATCGGCCTCCCGGCAAGCCAGGCAAACAGAAACCCAAGGCAAGGACCTTTCCCATGGCTGCTCCCAAGCTCCCCTACGACGTTCCACCCGAAATGCGTGACTTCGCCGAAAAGAGCGTCGAGCAGGCCAAGAAGGCCTTCGACGGCTTCATGGGTGCCGCCCAGAAGGCAGTCGAAACCGCCCAGGGTTCGACCGAGTCCGCCCGCGCCAATGCCGAGCAGACCACCAAGAAGGCCATGGCCTATGCCGAGCAGAACGTTGCTGCAGCTTTCGATCTGGCCCAGAAGCTGGTGCGCGCCAAGGACCCGGCTGAAATTCTCCAGCACCAGGGCGAGTTCATGAAGGCCCAGATGGCCTCATTCCAGGCCCAGATGACCGAGTTCGGCGCAGCCGTGCAAAAGGCTGCCACGAGCGCCACGAAGGCCAAGTGAGCCCGACCGACTGCGCGGCGAGAGGCCTCCTCTCGCCGCAACCCGGCCCGTCCCGAACACCGCCCGCAACCGACCGGATGAGATGACCATGTCCAAGCCCGCCAAGCCCGTCTCCCTCGCGCCCGTCAAGGCCCTGTCAGCCGTCGACAGCGGCAAAACCGCCCCGCTTGCCCAGGTCACCCCGCTTGCCCAGGCCGCCCCGAAGGCCGTGCCGGCACCCGAGGCTGTTGCCAAGCCCGTTGCCGCTGCCGCGCCTGTCGCGGTCAAGCCGGTGACGATGGCCCCGGCAGCGCCTGCCCCCGTCGCGCCTGCCCCTGCCGTGCCTGCCCCCATTGCAGCGGCTCCTGTTGCAGCGGCTGCCAAGAGCCTTGCCCCTAAGACGGCAGCTCCCAAGACGCCAGCTTCCAAGACGCCAGCTCCCAAGACAACCTCTCCAAAGCCAGTCGCCACCAAGGTCGCGGCGCCGAAGCCTGCGCTTGCCGCCGTTCCCAAGCCCGCACCTGAGGTCAAGGTGGCCCTTAAGGCCAAGCCAGCACCCGCCGCGCCGAAGCCTGCCGTCAAGGCTGCCGCGAAGGCCGTTGCCAAGCCGGCAGCCAAGGTCTCCGCACCCAAGCCTGTCTCCGCACCCAAGCCCGCTGCCGCCAAGCCGGCGGCCGGTGACCGGTTCGCGCCGATGTTCGACATGCAGGCGCTGATGCCATCGCTGTCCGGTTTCGGCATTCCCGGCTTCACGGCGGCCGACCTCAAGGCCCCCGTTCCGGGCAGCGACATGTTCGCCGCCGTGACGGGCCAGATGCTGGCGGCCACGCGCGCCATGGGCGACATCCAGGCTGCCTTGCTCGATCATGGCTGCGCCGAACTGAAGGCCGGCCTGGGCGAACTGGAAGCCTGCGCCCGTTCGACCTCGCCATCCGAGGTGGTCACCATCCAGGCCCGTGCGGTTCGCCGCAGTGCTGATGCGCTGACCGACACCATCAAGGTTGTCTCGGACACGGCCCGCAGGAGCCTGACCCGCCGCTGAACCTCAGGCGCGGGCCGGCACCATAGGCCCGCGTGTCTGGCGCCAAACTTGCGGTGAGCATCAGCCCTCCGCATTGCTGCCGCGGCATCGTCCCCGGCGCATCTTGCAATTGCCTGCGGTTGCGCCTAGACGTTCGCGCCGCGAGGTCCTTGCCGATTGGGCATGCGTTCTCCCCGTGCCGCCATAGCTCAGTTGGTTAGAGCGCTAGATTGTGGATCTAGAGGTCCCCCGTTCAAGCCGGGGTGGCGGTACCATCTCCCTTCCGGGTCTTGCGCCTGCTTTTCCGCGCCGCCGGTTGCGAAGCATTCACCACATCGCTCAAGACGCCTTTAAACGGCACCATGCTAGCGCATCGCGCATGGATCTGGTCCCTGTTCCCCCGCCCGGGTTGCCGCCATGTCGCTGATGCCGCATGCCGCATCAGGCGCGCGCGTGCGCACCGGCCTTGCTGCGCTGAAAGGCGCGTTGCTGGCTGACAGCATCGAGGCGCGCACCCGCCGTGCGGCAGGCTTGAGCGTGCTCGCCCGGATCGCCAATGCGGTCATCACGCTGGCCACCCATGTGATGCTGGCGCGCCTGCTTGGCGCAGCCGGTTTCGGGCTGTTTTCCATGGCCGTGACCTGGGTTCTGGTGCTGCTCGGCCTGGCCACGGCCGGCCTTGCCATGGCGCCGCAGCGTTTCCTGCCGGAATATGAGGCGCGTGCCGCCCATGGCCTGCTGGCCGGTCTGTATCGCTGGTCCCATCTGGTGCCGCTGCTGGCGGGCGCTGCCATCGTGCTCATGGGCCTTTGTGTGCTCCATGGCCTGCCGCTGGGCCTCTCGCCCGAAGCGCGCCTCGTGCTGTCGCTGGCCCTGCTGGCCCTGCCGGCGCTGGCGTTGATCGATGTTGTTGAAGGCTTCGCGCTGGCCAATGAGTGGACCGACCTTGCCCAGGGCGTGACCTTTCTGCTCAAGCCGCTGTTGCTGCCGCTGCTGTTTGTGGCCGGCTGGCTGGCCGGTTCGAACCTGCTGGTGATGGCGCTGGTGGCCTATGTCGCCTCCGCCTGGCTGGCGGCGCTGGTTCTCGTCGTGCTGCTGCGGCGGCGCATGGCCCCCAGGCTGGCAGGCGCGGGCGCTTCTGCCGAGCCCCGGCGCTGGGCCGCGCTGGCGCTGCCGGCCATGCTGGCTGACGCCGCCTTCCTGCTGATGGCCTATGCCGATGTGCTGATCCTGTCGGCCGTTGCCAGCCCGGCAGAGACGGGCGTCTATGCGGCGGCGACCCGCATCGTCGGGGTTGTGGCCTTCGTCCACTTCGGCCTGTCCTACGCGGCAGCCCACCACTATGCGGCATTGCATGCCGAAGGGCGGCTGGATGATCTGGTCCGCTATGCCCGCAAGGCGGCGGTGTGGACCTTCTGGCCGTCGCTCCTGTTCGGGCTGATCGTGGCGCTGGCCGCGCCGCTCCTGCTGCCGGTGTTCGGGCCGGGGTTTGGCGCTGGCGCGGGCGTTGTGCCGGTGCTGGTGCTGGCGCTTCTGGTCCGTGCTGCCATCGGCCCCTCGGAACAGTTGCTGATGATGACCAACCGGCAGGCCCTCGTCACCGGCATCTTCGCGCTGGCCGCTTCGGTCAACATCCTGCTGGCCGTGCTGCTTGCGCCGCATCTGGGCGCGATGGGGGTCGCGCTGGCCATGCTGGCGGCCAGCATCGTCGCTGCCGCCGGCTCGGCCATCGCCATCCGCCACGCCTTCGGCAGCTTCGTGCATGCTTTCCACGTCGCAGCCTATCGCAGGCCTGCCGCGCACGGCCCGCGCCCGACCATCCAGGACACCGTGTCATGAGTCTTGCCGAACCTGCTCCGCGCACCCTTGTTGAGCATCCGTCGCCAGTCTCCAGGCCTGCTGCTGGCGATGCTGGCACCATT